>CAJWOT010000007.1 GCA_913044215.1 uncultured Rhodospirillaceae bacterium
GCCTCAGGCTATTTCCTCGTACCGAGCGCCCAAATTCTCCGGCAGAGACAGATCGCCGCCGAGGAAATTCAGGAACTTCGGATCGATCCTCTCATACATATCCAGTTTCAATTGGCAATAGCTGGGGTGCGGCTTCAGCTCCGGATGCGCTTCCTGCCACAACATACCCGTCTGCCAGCCCGTGATCTCTGCACCGGTCAGCGTTTTGAGCGCGTTCGGGATCACCTGATTGTCGCGCCGGTACCGCATGGCGAAAATGAGCGACGGCACGATATCCGTTTTCCCCCGGTCGAGAAGCATCTGCACCGCGACATCCTTCTGCTCCACGGTTCCCGTCGTCGCCAGCTTGCTGAGCGCGGCGACATCACGGTCGGTCAGTTCCTGCGCGCAGGCGGCACCGGTTGCCAGCACCACCACCGCCAGCACGGAACAGATCGATAGGGTTTGCAGAATTTTATCGAACATCGCGTAGCGTTTTACCGTCACCGGCCGGGTATCGTACAGGGGCTCACTATCATGTGTGGCGAGTTGAACCGGCCCCTCCACTCGAGCCCGCGGGAAATTCTTGGCTGACGCGCCGGGCGCCACGTGGCAGCCTAGCCGTCCTGCGCCCGCTTCTTCGCCGAAACGCCATTCATGTCCTTCAACCGGCTCGTCATCCTGATGTGCGCCTTTTTGTGGCTCAGCCTGCTGGGCATGCATTCGGTGCCTGCAATGCTGCCACTGTTCACCGAACTATGGTCGTTGAACTACACTCAAGCCGGCTGGCTTGCCGGGATGAACTACCTGACCTATCTGTTCGGCGTGGCCTATGTCGGGGTCACGGACCGGATCGATGCCAGGCGGCTGCTGATCATCGGCGCGCTGCTCAACGTGGCCGGCTATGGCGGCATGGGGCTGGCGGACGGGTTCTGGAGCGCCCTCGTCTTCCGCGGCATTCAGGGGCTGGGCTTCGCCTGGACCTATATGCCGGGCATCAAGGCGATGAGCGACCGTATCCCGGGCGACGGCAAGGGGCGGGCCGCGGCAATCTACGTCTCCAGCTTCGCGATCGGATCCGGCGTGTCGGTCTGGATCGCGGCCGAGATCGCCGTTGCCTATGGCTGGCAGTGGGCCTTCGTCATCCCCGCGATCAGCAACATCTTCGCGGCCGCGCTGCTGTTCTGGTTCCTGCCGGCGATTTCGGTCGAGGGGGCGAGCGGGCCGCGCAAACTGCTGCCGGACTTCCGGCCGGTATTCCGCAACCGTGCCTCCGTCGGCTATGTCATCGGCTCCTTCGCACATAATTTCGAGCTGCAGGGTATCCGGTCCTGGACCGTCACCTTTCTGACCTGGGCCGCCGTAACGCAGCCGGACATCCCCGTCACGCTGAACGCCGCGCTGGCCGCCATGGTTTTGATCCTGATCGGCGTGCCGAGCAGTTTCGTCGGCGCCGAATTCGGCCACCGCATCGGGTACGCGCGGACCTCCTATCTGGCGATGATCCTGTCCGGCGTGTTCGCACTGGCGGTCGGTTTCGCCGTCGCCTGGCCGATCTGGATCTTTGTCGGGATCCTGATCGCCCACAACCTGCTGGTGCTGGTCGATTCCGGCACGCTGAATGGCGGCGCGGTCAACACGGCCGACCCGGCGCAGCGCGGCAACACGGTGGCGGCCTTCGGCACCGCGTCTGCGGCCGGCGGGCTGCTCGGGCCGGTCCTGCTCGGCTACATCCTCGACGTGACCGGCGGCGGCCAGAGTCCGGAAAGCTGGGGCATCGCCTTTGCCGTGCTCGGCGGCGTGATCCTGATCGGCGGCGTCGCGGTTCGGGTCCTGTCGCAGCCGCGCGAGACAAATGGTTAGGAAGAGCGATTTGCGCCCCTTTGCGCGGATGCTACCGTGAAGACCCCACAGCGTCTGGAGTGTCGACCGTGCAGCCCTTGAAAGATGTCCGCGTTCTCGCCGTCACCGTGTTCCTCGCCGGCCCGTTCCTTAGCATGACACTGGCCCGCTTCGGCGCCGACGTCATCAAGGTCGAGGTACCGAAGGGCGGCGATCCGGTGCGCGCCCTGGGACCGTTCGCCGGACCGGAAGGCGTCAACCCGACGAAGCAGACCGAGCAGGACATTCCGACGAAGTTCCTGAAACGCACCCAGGGCGTAAAAAGCGTCACCTTGAACCTCAAAGACCCCGAGGGACGCCGCCTGTTCCTGGAACTCGCCAAGCAATCCGACGTGGTGATCGAAAATTTGGCGCCCGGCTCGATGACAAGACTGGGGTTGGGCTACGAAGATGTCGCGGCGGTCAATCCGGGCATCGTCTACTGCTCGATCTCCGGCTATGGCCAGGACGGGCCGCACGCCGACAACCCGGCGCACGACCATCAGATCCAGGCGATGGCCGGGCTGATGGACATCAACGGGCATCCCGACGGGCCGCCGACCCGCGTCGGCGTCTATGTCAGCGACCTGGTGACACCGCTCTATTCCGCCTTCTCGATCCTGGCCGCGCTGCGCCACAAGGAACAGACCAGCGAGGGGCAGTATCTCGATGCCTCGATGATGGACACGCTCGCGAGCCTGATGTTCATGGAGCCGCTGGAGGAGTTCCTCGCCGACGGGCACCCGCCGCGCGCCGGCAACAATGCGCGCACCGGGCCGACCGGCCTGTACCATGTGAAGGATGCCGACGTGATCATCACGGTAGGACACGACCACCGCTTCGTCGCCCTGTGCGACGCGCTGAAGGCCCCGGAGCTGGGCACGGACCCACGGTTCATCGACGCGATCAAGCGGGCGGAAAACCTCGAAGCGTTACGCGCCGAACTGCAGGACCGCTTCGCCCGCTTCGAGTGCGACGACATCCTGGCCCGGCTCAAGGAACGGGATGTCCCGGTCGCCCCGGTGCGCACCCTGGACAAGGTGCTGGCCGATCCGCATTTCCGCGATCGTGGCACCTTGCAACCGATGCGCCACAGCCTGGTCGACGAACCGGTCGAGGACGGCGTCACCGTGGGCTTCCCGATCAAGTTCTCCAGCGGTCCACTGCCGCAGATGCGCGGCGCGCCCACCCTCGGCATGGACAATGAGGACGTGTTCGGCCGGTTGCTCGATCTGGGCGCCGAGGAAATCCAGGCGCTGAAGGATAAGGGTGTCGTCTAGGCGCCCGACCCGCCGATGATCGGCGACTTCACCTTCGAGCAACTGCTGCTGGTCGCAGGGTTCGCGTTCTTCACGCAGATCGTCGGCGGCATCGCGGGGTATGGCACGGGCCTGCTGCTGCCGCTCGTCCTCGTCCCGCTGATCGGCGCGGAGGCCGTCGTGCCGGTGATCTCGCTGGCGGCACTGATCACCAACCCGACCCGCGCCATCACCTTCTGGAAGTTTCTCGACCGGCGCAAGACGATCTTCGTCACGCTCTGCGCCCTGCCCGCCACCGCTGTCGGCGCCTACTGGTTCACCCTGCTGACCGGGCGCGGCGCGCAGATCCTGATCGGCTGCCTGCTCATCGCCATGGTGCCGCTGCGCCATATGCTGCGGCGGCTGCGGGTCCAGCTCAAAGGCGGCGGCATGGCCAGCGCGTCCTTCGGCTTCGGGTTCCTGATGGGTGCGACCCCCGGCACCGGCGTGGTGCTGCTGTCGATCCTGATGGCGGCGGGGCTGGCCGGCAATCAGGTCATCGCCACCGACGCCGCGATTTCCGCGTTACTCGGTCTGGTCCGAACCGGAATCTACGCCGGCTTCGGCGCGCTGCCGTGGGATCTGGCGTTCCTCTCGGTGCTGATCGGCGCGATGGCGACCCCAGGCACCTTGACGGCACGCTGGATCAGCCGCCGTTTCACGGCTGAATTCCATAACAGTATCTTCGACGTCGTAATCGTGATCGGTGGGAGCGTCCTGCTCTGGCAGGTGTTCGCTTAGGGGTTTACGCCCCGTCCATGCCCACGATGCAGACCGAGCACACATTCTGGTGCGGGAAGCCGCCCAGATTGTGGGTCAGACCGAAGACCGGCTGCTCGCTGCGCTGCCGCTCGGCGGCGCGGCCCTGCATCTGCAGATACATCTCGTAGATCATGCGCAGGCCGGACGCGCCGATCGGGTGGCCGAAACATTTCAGCCCGCCATCGATCTGACACGGGATCTGCCCGTCGGCGTCGTAGAAGCCGTTCATGACGTCGTTGATCGCGCCGCCCTCCGACGAGATGTGCAGATCTTCCATGGTCACCAGCTCGGTGACGGAGAAGCAGTCATGCACCTCGATCAGGCTGACCTGGTCGCGCGGCTTCTCGATGCCGGCTTCCTCATAGGCGCGCTTCGCCGCCGTGCGGGTCGTGATGAAGTGACTGCCGTCCCAGGAATTGTGCTGCGATTCCGTGCCGTTCGACACGGCGAGCTGCAGCGCCTTGACCGTCACCAGATCCTTCTTGCCGAGCGACTTGGCGATCTCCGGCGTGGTCACGATGGCGCAGGCCGCACCGTCCGACACGCCGCAGCAGTCGAACAGGCCGAGCGGCTCGGCGATCATCGGCGCGTTCATGACCTTGTCTTCATCGATCTTGTTGCGCAGATGCGCCTTCGGGTTCTTCGACCCGTTGTCATGGCTCTTGATCGAGATATGCGCCATGGCCTTCTTCATGTCCTCGCGCGACTTGCCATGCTTCGCGCCATAGGCCGCGGCGAGCTGCGCGAAGTTGCCGGGCGCGGAGGTGTTGGCCCAGAACATGTCGTTGACGGCACCGCGGGTGCGCTGCGGCAGGCCGCCATAGCCGGTGTCCTTGAGCTTCTCGACGCCGAGCGCCAGGGCGATGTCGCAGGCCCCGGAGGCGACGGCATAGACCGCGCCGCGGAAGGCTTCCGAGCCGCTGGCGCAGTAGTTCTCGACGCGCGTCACCGGGATGAAAGGCAGACGCAAGGCCATCGCCAAGGGCACGCCGGACTTGCCGACATGCTGTTCCTCGATCGCGGTGGAGAACCAGGCGGCCTGGATGTCGTTCTTTTCGATGCCAGAATCCTCCAGCGCCTCGATGAACGCCTCGACCATCAAATCTTCGGCGTTGTCGTTCCAGCGCTCGCCGAACTTGGCGCAGCCCATGCCCAGAATCGCGACCTTATCCTTGATTCCCGTAGCCATGTTCGTCGTCTCCTCGCTCAGTCTCCGGCCTCGATCGGCGCGGCTTTCCAGAAATAGCGGCGGAAGCCGCGTTTGCCGTCGTAATCTTTCACCCGGAACATCATACGCATCGGCAGGCCCACATCCAATTTGGCACCGGGCGTGACGTCCGTGAAGTCAATCATCATACGCCCGCCCTCGTCGAATTGCACCATGCCGTAATAGGCCGGCGGATCGGCGGAATAGGTCAGGCTGTCCGCGGTGTAGGAGTTCATCTTGCCGGTCATTTCGGCGAAGGAATGGTCCTCCTGCGTGTGAAAGGCCTCGCAGTTTGGATTCACGCAGACCGCGGTCTTCGGGTATTGCAGGGTGCCGCATTTCGTGCATTTGCCGCCGACGAGCCCCAGGATCATGTCCTTGTTGCGGTAAAGCGTGGTCATGCCGCTCTGCCGGTCGACCTCTGCGCGCAACCCGTGCTCCGAATTGATCAGTTCGTTGAAGGACAGGAACTTGTTGTAATTGGTTTCCTCTCGCCGACGGGCAAGATGGCCGTTGATGCCGGTGCGTTTCGGCAGCTTGGCCAGCGCGTCCGTCGTCTCGACCAGGATCGCGTCCGCGCCCTGTCCGAACCCGACGACCAGAATCTTCTGCCCCGGCGCGGCCTCTTCCAATGCGTTCACCAGCATGACCAGCGGGTGTGCAACGCCGGACTCGCCCATATTGGCCTGCAGGTTATCGCGCACGCCGTCTCCGGCGACCCCCAGCCGCTTGGCGATCATACCGGCGACGCGGCGCGCAGCCGCCGGGAAGCAGAATTGATCGACCGCATCGGCCGCGACGCCAGCCTTCGCCAGCATCTTCTCAACCGCATCCGGCACGATCTTGAGATAGCCCTCGTCGCGGATCCAGCGCTCCTCCCAGACATAGTCGTAGGCGTTGTCCTGGCCGCGGTAATGGTCGACGAAATCGACCGTTTCGGTGTGATATCCCAGCACCGTGGCCACCACGTCGCCCTCACCGACCAGCAGCGCCGCCGCGCCGTCGCCGGTGGTCAGCTCCAGCGGGTTCGCCGCCTTGGTCCGGCGCTTCTCTCCGCTCGCCAGAAGCACCGGGCCACCGGCGCCACCCGATGCCTGCAAGGCCGCGATCAGGCCCGAGGTTCCGGCACGCTGCGAGGCCGCGATATCCATGGTCTGAATGCCGCTGTCGAGGCGCAGTGCCTCGGCCACGATGCCGCTGTTCTGCCGGTCTTGGAACGGATAGCTGGTCGACGCCATGTAGAGCGCGGCCAAGCTATTTCGGTCGAAACCGCCCAGACAATCACGCGCCGCCTCGACAGCCATGGTGACGCTGTCCTCGTCCCAATTGGCCATCGACCGCTCGCCCTTGGCGAGCCCCTTCAGCGCTGGATTGAACCAGGAATTCGCGTCCGCGATCGACTGGCGGCTCAAGCGAATGCGCGGCACGTAACCGCCAAAGGACAAAATCCCCGCTGCCATGTTTCTCTCTCCCTACGGCCGGTGGCGCCCGTTCAAGCGGACGCGTCGTCTACCGTCACGCGATACACCCTCACGGCGGATTTGTCTATTCGTCGCACCCGTTTCGCGACAACCTAGAACCGCCTATAAAGAACGTCAGCGAGGAGAACCGAAGATGCTGACAGCCGTCGAAAACGATCTGTTAACCCGAACCGGACCCGCAGCGCCGATGGGACAGTATTTCCGCCGCTTTTGGCAGCCCGTCGCCCTGTCGGAAGAACTGGCGGAAGCGGACGGACCGCCGGTCCGGGTCAATATCCTGGGCGAGGCGCTGGTTGCATTCCGAGACACGGAAGGCCGGATCGGCTTGATCGACTCCTATTGCCCGCATCGCGGGGCCGATCTGTTCTACGGCCGCAACGAGGAGTGCGGCCTGCGTTGCGTCTATCACGGCTGGAAGTTCGGCGTGGACGGCAAGGCCATGGATCTACCCAACGTGCCGCCCGGCGTACGCATGCACGATACGATGCGGGTGAAGGCCTACCCGACGCGGGAATATGGCGGCTATGTCTGGGCGCATCTGGGACCGCCCGCCGAAGAACTGCCGGGCGGCGTGCTGCCTGAAATACCGCAGCTCGAATTCGGGCAGATTCCATCCGAAAACCGTTACGTCACCAAACAACTCCTGGAATGCAATTGGGCGCAGATCATCGAAGGCGATCTCGACACTTCACACTTTTCCTTCCTGCACATGCCGGCGCCCAGCGTCGCGTCGAACAAGAACCCGGACGCGCCGGCGGACGAGCGCCGTCTGCGCTGGATCCGCAACGACCCGATGCCGCAATTTTCCATCAAACAGCATGAGGTCGGCTTCGTCGTCGGCGGTATGCGCGAGGCTGACGGCGAGAAGTACTGGCGCATGACGCAATACATGCTGCCCTCGCACGGCACCGGCCCGTCGACCATGCCGGGCGAAACCTATTTCGGCTTCACCGTCGTGCCCGTCGACGACGAGGCATCCTGGGTCTTCACCTATGCCTGGAACCCGGAACGGGTGATCGACGCGGCGGAGCGCGAGAAGCTGGACAACGGGCACGGAGTGATCGCCAAGCTGGGCGAGGACTACCGGCCGCTCAAGAACCGCTCAAACGACTTCATGATCGACCGCGAGGTGCAGAAGCACCGTACCTTCACCGGTGTCGCCGGTTTGGCCGAACAGGACGCGATGATCCAACAGAGCCAGGGCTATATCGCCGACCGCACGCGCGAGAACCTGACCGCCACCGACGCCGCTATCGTCCGCTTCCGCCGCACGGTGATGGAAGCAGCACAAGCCTTGGCGGACGGCACCGAACCCGAAGCCCCGCAGCTGCATGACTACTACAAGACCCGCCCGGGCAGCTGGTTTGCGGCCGAGGGCGTGCCGTTCGAGGACGTGCTGCAGGAACGCTTCGGCGACCCGCTGGGGCGTGTGCCAGTGAACTAGCGCGGAAATTTCGCGTTAACCAACCAACGGCATCACTTCCGAGGCGAACGCCTCGATCGTGTCCAGCGAACGCTGCACGTCGCTGTCTTCGAAGCCGATTAGCACCGTGTTGAGGCCTGCATCGGCATAGGCGCGGGCGTCTTCGGCGATCTGCTCGGCCGAGCCGGAGAAGGCCCATCGGTCGGTGCCGCCGGCCTCCGCGGTAAGCTTGTAGGTCGGGGCGAACATCGCGGTGTCGATCTTGGACGGGTCACGTCCCGCTTCTTCGGCGAATTTGTGGATATCAGCCAGGGCCGCGGCGAACTTGTCGGGCGTGTCCATCATGTGGCGCGGGTTGCGCATCACCGGATACCAGCCGTCGCCAAGCCGCGCTGTGCGCTTGCGCGCCGCCATGCCCTCGCCGCCAATCCAGATGGGCGGACCGCCCGCCTGTACCGGTTTCGGTTCGAAGGACACGTTCTTGAAGGACACGAAATCGCCGTCATAGACCGGTGCTTTTTCGGTCCACAAGGTCTTGAATGCCTCGATATACTCGTTCGATGCTGCGCCGCGCCGCTCGAAAGGCGGCGCGCTCAACAACGCCAGTTCCTCACGCATCCAGCCCACGCCGACACCGGCCGTCACCCGCCCCTTCGACAGCAGGTCGGCGGTGGCAAGCTGTTTCGCCGTCTGAATCGCCGGCCGGTGCGGGATCACCATAACCGAGGTCAGCAGGCGGATCTTCTCCGTCACTGCGGCCGCATAGGTCAGGCAGGTGAGTTGATCGAGACAGTCGCCCGTGTCGAGCCCGGGCCAGTTACCGTCATCGCTGTAGGGGTATTTCGGGTCGATCTCATGCGCAATGATGATGTGGTCGCTGATACCGAGATAGGCGTACCCCAGTTCGTCCGCCCTCTGCGCCAGGGCCCGCAGACCGTCTGTCTTTGCCGCGGCGCCACGCGTGCCCAGATGCAAACCGAAATCCATAGCGTTTCCTCCCTGTCTACCGAATTCGCGTTCAGAGGGTCTCTGAACGTTTCGTTACCAAGCCGCCTCCAGCAGGGACAGCATCTGCTCGACATAATCGTCCGGCCTATTGCCCGGGTTGGCGTTGAAATTCTTCAAGGTATCCTGCGCGAGAAGCGGCAACTCCGCTTTCGGTATATCCACATCGCTGATCCGCACCGGCATGCCGATGCCGCGATAGATCTCGTCCAGCCGGTCCGCCGTCGCGCCGGCGGCATCGGCCGAACTCATGCCCTTGCGCCACACGCCCAGCGCATCGGCGATCCGGGCCGCACTTTCAATATTCTCCGGAGGGGTCAGGCGGGTCACCGTCGGCATCACGCAGGAGGTCGATTCGCCCTGCCAGACATGGTGGTAGCGGATGTGCAAAGCGGTCGCGAGCGCGTAGGCGCTGGCGCCGGTTTGATCGCGCGCGGTGCGGCGGCCCTGATCGTCGTCACCGGCCCGGTTTTGCAGGAAGGCGGCGGCGCAGAGATCGATGCGGAGGGCGGCGTTCTCCGGCTCCTCCATGATCCGCGGCAAAGCCTCGTGCAGAAGCTTGAAGCCGTGCCGGTGATCTCCTTCGACCAATGGGCTCATATCGGTCGCGCCCAGGGTGCGGAGCGTGCTGGAAAAATTCGTCGTCGCCGTCGAGCGGATCAGTTCCGCCGGTGCGCTCAGCAGGGCATCAGCGTCCCAGAACAGGGCCACTGGCCGCGTCTTGGGATCGTAATACTCCATGCGGTGGTCGAGATCCTCGTTCTTCAGCCCCGATCCGGCGCGGTTCATCGCCGTGTTCGGCGTGGTCACGACATTGATGATCGGCGGTTTCGGCGCCATCAGGCGCGGGCTGTAGGCGGGCTTGCCCTCGGGATATTGCGTCATCAGGTCGAAGGGGTCGCCCTCTTCGGCCATCAGGATGGCCACCACGCGGGCGCCGACGATGACGCTGCCGCCGCCCACAGCGATCAGCAGGTCGGCGTCCGCGGCCTTCGCGGCGGCCACGCCCTTCTCAACCGCCGGCCAGGTCGAATCCTTGTCCATACCGTCGAAGGCGCCGACATAGAGCGATCCCAGATTATCGGAAATTCGGCCCAGCAGATCCGTCTTGCTGGCGACGGTCTTGCCGCAGATGACGAAGGCCCGTTGCGCCTTTTGCCGGTCCACTTCGGTCTTCAGCTTATCCAGCGCGCCGGTCCCGGAATAAAGCCGCAACGGGTAGCCGACGGCGCGGAATGTTCGCGATTCGAGGCTCATGCGAGCGCTCCCGCCAAATAGTCGCCGACCTCGTCGATGGCGTCCTGAGCACAGGGGATAATGCGACCCATCTGCATGAAGCCGTGGATCGTGCGGTCGTACTGGGTGTAGCGGACCGCGACTCCCGCGGCCTCAAGCCGGTCCGCATAGGCCTTGCCTTCGCTGCACAGCGGATCGAGGCCGGCGGTGAGCACCAGGGTCGGCGGCAGGCCGCTCATATTCTCGCGCCGCAACGGCGAGGCGTCCGGTTCGAACACCGAGTCCGCATGGCCGAAATAGTGCTCGTGGAACCACTCCATGACCGGTGTCGGGATCGGGAAAATCTCACCCATGGCGCGACGGGTCTCGTGATCGCCGCGGCCATGGTCGGTCACCGGATAGATCAGCGCCTGGCAGCGCAGCGCGGGGCCGCCCGCATCCACAGCGCGGTGCGCCGCAACGGCCGCCAGGTTGCCGCCGGCGCTGTCGCCCGACACCGCGAGACGGGTGGGATCTCCACCAAAGGCGGCGGCATTCGCCGCAACCCAGTCCAGCGCCGCGCTGGAATCCTCGACCCCCGCGGGATAGCGGTGCTCCGGGGCGAGCCGGTAATCGACCGAGACGACGATCGCGCCGGACCGGTTGGCCAGACGCCGGCACAGCGGATCGTGCGTGTCCAACGAGCCGATCACGAACCCGCCGCCATGCAGGTAGACGCAAACCGGCAAGCCGGTTTGATCGGAAGGCCGATAGATACGCAAATCTAGCGCACCGCCAGGCCCCTCGATGGTCCGATCCTCGATAGCGTGGACCGGTTCCGGGTCGAGATTGGTCTTCACCGTGCCTGCCGCCTGGAAGGCTCGTGCCTCGTCCGGCGTCATTTCGATCATCGGCGGCGCATCGGCGGCGGCCACCCAGTCGAGCATCTTCTGCGTGCCCGCATCCGGTTCGTACACGTTTCTTCTTTCCTCGTTTAATTCTCGGCGCGCGGCTGCGCGCCCGCGTTCTTCACCAATTCCTCGATCGCCTCGTAGGGCTGCGCGCCCACGACGCCATAGCCGCCGGCAGCGAATGTCGGCACCCCGGTGACGCCGCTTTGATGCGACCGCACCCAGTCCTGGTCGACCGCGTCCTTGAACGTCCGCTGCTCCAGAACTTCGCGGGCAGCCTCTTCCGGCAGGCCAACCGCGCGCACCACATCCATCAGCACGTCGATATCGCCGATATTGCGGGCGTCGACGAAATAGGCGCGGTACAGCGCGTCATGGATGCCGTAACCGCCCTCCTGCGTGTCGGCCCACTTGCCAAGTTCTTGAGCCAGCCGGCTGTTGTAGGTGTGCGTACGCTTGCCGTAGGGCAGGCCTTCCGCCTCCATCAGCCCCTTCATGCGGGCATACATCGCATCGACGTCGACACCACGGCCGGCGAAAAGGTCTTCCAGCGAGCGGCCTTCCGTCGGCGTGTCGGGATGCAGAGGGAAGTGCACAAGCTGCACGTCGATGTCATAACTTTCCCGGAGCTTATCAATACGCACGGTACTGAGATAACACCACGGTCATACGTAATCGGTGAAAACCTGGAACGTGACGGTTTCGGCCATGAATAATCCTTCCGAAAAATTGCTGGGGATGATGCCTGTCGGCCAGCAGCAGGCGTCCGTCTGGAACTGA
This sequence comes from uncultured Rhodospirillaceae bacterium, assembly GCA_913044215.1. Classification (GTDB taxonomy): domain Bacteria; phylum Pseudomonadota; class Alphaproteobacteria; order UBA8366. Next base: position 11,943 of record CAJWOT010000007.1, read on the forward strand.
TGCTATGACGTTGGACCGGACATTTCTATGCCGTTCTTATCGGTTGGGACATGCTCGCCTCGCCTAAAAGGCGAACAACTGGACCCTTTTCACAATGATATTACCGGAAATGATCGCGTACCCGCACGCATCTGGTTGTTCCCGCGACCAAACTCGCCACATGCGGCGGTGGCTCCGTCAGAGACGTAAAGCCAATAATCCGCCCGCGTCGCAACGGGCGTATCCGCCAAGCAGCGGGACACAACGTTACAGACCAGCTACCGGTTCAGTTTCTAGCGCCGCCTACTTAAATGCCGGCATCACATCGTGGGTAAGAATGCGCAGGCTGTTTTTGACCTGGGCCTCCGTCAGCATCCCACCGGCGTTGAGCTCCGCGATGACACCATCGATGCCCAATACTTCGCTCCACTCATTGAAACGGTCGATGAGACTTTGCGACGATCCGAAAGCCACACGGCTTTTCAGAATATCGTCGTAAGTCAGCGACTGCAGCGTCGCTATCGTCTTCGCCGCCCCAACCGTGCTGCTGCCGGCACTGGCCGCGTTGGCCTGCGACGCCGCGACCATTTTCGCCTGACGCTCAAAATAATAGACGATGTTTTCGCGTGGCTCCTCGAGCGCCGCCTCCTGCGTATCCGCGGCATAGACCGGCACGCGAAGATAGACGCTGCCATTCCCGGCATGACCGGCTTCCTTCCAGCCCGCGCGATAGACGTCGAGATTTTCCCGCAGCGCCTCCAACCCGTCGCCCCGCAATCCGACGAACAGGGGCAAACCTTCCTTGGCCACTTTTGAAAACGTGCCCGGCGACGTTGCCGCCATCCGCATCGGCGGCGTCGGTTTCTGAACCGGCTGCGGCACCACTTGCGCTTCAGTTACCTTGTAGAATTTACCGTCGAAAGAAAACGGTTTTCCCTTCCACGCCTCGCGCAACACGGCCAAGGCTTCGTCGAACCGTTCTTGGCTCTCATCGTAATCGATGTTGTAGCTGTTATAAGCCCGCCGAAATCCGCTGCGGCCGATACCAAACTCCAACCGGCCACCGCTGATCTGATCCAACGTCGCTGCTTCCTCCGCAACACGGAGCGGGTTGGTCAAGGGGAGCACGTAGACCGCCATGCCGATCCCCATCCGATTGGTTCGCGCCGCAATCGCGCTTGCGGTGACGATCGGCGATGACAGGACGGAACGTTGCGGGCTGAAATGGAACTCGGAAAGCCAGGCGCTGTCCAATCCCCAAGATTCAGCGGCGTCCACCAAATCGAACCCTTCACGGAATGCCTCCACATCCGAACCGCTTTCGCGGAACCCGAATTCCATGAACATCCCTATATGCATGATCTACGCTTTCTGTACTGGCGGCTAGGCGCCGCTTTTTTCCCGGAACTCCGGATAAAGGTTCACATAACCCAAAGCGACGCGCTTTTCGGCATTCGCGCGGGCCTTTTCCTTGCTCATCGGAATGAATCCGAAACCTTCGACGAGCCGGTTCATGAAACTCATCCGCGCGCACACCGCGATCGCATCGTGCAAGGCCTTTTCATCCCAACCAGCCTCGAACACCGCATCTGCGTCTTCTTGCGCCATCTCGCTCGGCGCCAGAGTCAATTTACGAATGAATTTGAACAGTGGCTTGAATTTGTCGTCGACCGGCGCCGAATCGATGTTTTCGAGCAGCTTATCGACAAGCCCCTCCTCGATGCCCCAGGCATAAGCAGCCGCAGAGTGCGCGGTGTAAGCGAACTTGCAATTCGCCGTACCAACGACAAAGGCCGCAATCAACTCTCGTTCGCCGGGCGTAAATGGCGACGGCCCGTTCATGATCGCCTGTCCCATCTGCGACCAAGGCCCGTAAATATCCGTATAGGTGCCAAACACGTTCGCCGGACCGGCGTCCTCCGGTAATGACTTGAAAAAGGACATACCGTCCGACCTCACAGTTATTCAGGGAGTTCCCCGCGCATAGGGGAGAAGTCTATTCCATTTCAACGCCAAGACAAATTTGACGTCAGCTCTTCGCCTCTTTTCGCGCCGCATCGAGTAGCGAAAGCAGGTAGGGCGGTGTCACAGGGCATTGCGTGACGCGAACGCCAAACGGCGCCAACGCATCCTCGATCGCACCGGCGATGGCGGCCAGTGCCGGAATCGTGCCCCCTTCACCAGCGCCCTTGACACCAAGCGGGTTCAGCGGTGTCGGAGTCTCCATATGAACTTGCTGCGCGCGTGGCACATCCGTCGCCATTGGAACCAGATACTCGCCAAAATTGACGGTCTGGGGCTGCGCGTCTTCGTCGTAGTGCATCCATTCGTATAGCGCATTGCCGACACCGTGCGCGATGCCTCCCATGACCTGTCCCTCGACCATCTTCGGATTGATCATCGATCCGCAATCATGGGCGGTGGTGTAGCGGAGAATTTTCACGTCGCCCGTTTCTATGTCGACCTCCACTTCGGCGACATGGGCACCATTCGCATAGGTCGACCGCTCCGGCGTGAAGTAGGACGTCTCTTCCAGTCCGGGAATGACGCCACCGGGCAAGGCAAAGCCGGGCATGCCATTGGTGAATGTCGCAATCTCCGCAAAACTCTTGCCATGATCCGGCACACCTTTGACGAAAACTTTGCCATCGGCGAGATCGAGATCTTCCTCCGCTGCCTCCAGCAAATGCGCCGCGGCTTTGACCAACTTCTCGCGCACCGTGTTCGCCGCCATTTGCGCGGACGGGCCCGCGTTCGCCGTTATTCGGCTCGCAAAGGTCCCGATCCCGATGCCAACGCCGGCGGTATCCCCCGGGGTAACGGAAACGTCCTCCGGCTTCACACTCAACCGGTCGGCGACGATCTGTGCCAGCATGGTTTGGTGTCCCTGCCCTTGCGGCGCGGCGCCGGTCTGGACCGCGACCTTACCGCTCATCTCGACCTTGACATTGACACCCTCGAAAGGCCCGAGACCGGTTCCCTCCACGTAAGACCCCAGACCGATGCCGATATAGCGTCCGTCTTTCCGTGCCGCAGCCTGCCGTTCCCGGAAGCTTTCGTAGTTGGCCAGCGCCAACGATTTTGCCTGGCATACCGGATAGTCCCCGCTGTCATAGACGACCGGACTGCCATCACGGAACACCAGCCCGACGGGGTAGGGCATTTGTTCCGGTTGAATGAAATTGCGCCGACGGACTTCTGCCGGATCGATGCCGAGCTCCTGCGCAACCCGGTCCATCAACCGTTCCATGACGAAGGCCGCCTGCGGCCGACCCGCACCCCGCACGGGTGTCGTGGCGACCTTATTCGTGAACACCGCGACGAGATTTATGTGATAGGCCGGCAAGACGTAAGGGCCCGGGATTGTCGTTGAGGAGATGAACGGCGTGATGATTCCCCAGGGCAAATAGGCGCCGCTGTCATGTATGAGGCGCCCCCGAATGCCGCGCAGCTTGCCATCCCCGTCGACAGCGACCTCCATATCCCAGTATTGATCCCGCTCTTGATAGGTCGCGATAAAATTTTCCCGGCGATCCTCGGTCCACTTGACCGGACGGCCGAGCTGCCGGGCGGCGGCGGCGGCACAGAATTGTTCCTGATAGTACATGCCTTTCGGGCCGAACCCGCCGCCCACATCCGGTGGCGCTATGACTCGAATCTGCGTTTCGCTTACACCCATCATCCGGGCATAAACATTGCGCAACATATGGGGTGCCTGAGTGTTGCTCCACAGGGTCATCGAGTCCGTGACCGGATCGTCCGCGGCAACGACGCCCCGGCATTCCATCGCGTGGCCGCCGCCGCGATGGGTGAAGAAGCTCTCCTTGACAACATGCGCCGCCCCGGCGAAAGCATCCTCGACATCACCATAGGTCATGGGAAAATCAGCCGCGATGTTATCGTCCCGGTCGGCATGCGCCGTCGCCGCACCAGGCTCCAGCGCCGCCTTGCAGTCGGCGGACACCGGCAGCGGTTCGTAATCGACGATCACCCGTTCTGCCGCGTCCTCCGCAATATAACGGTCGTCGGCGACGACGAAGGCAACGGCCTCGCCAGCGAAACAGACTTCGTCTTTCGCGAGCGCGAAATAGGTAATGGGATGACGGATCGCCGGGTTCGGGACCAGTAACAGCAACCGCTGATCGCGAAAAGGCTGCGGCAGGTCGTCCTGGGTCAAGACCGCATGAACCCCTGGCATGGCCAGGGCTTCTGCGCAATCGATCTTGCCTACCTTGGCATGGGCGTACGGGCTGCGCACGACGGCAGCGTGCAGCATGTCCGGCAGATGGAAATCGTCGATGAACTTACCGCGGCCGGACAGAAGCGCCGGATCTTCGACGCGGGGAACCGAACTGCCGACCCAGCTCATGCGAGTTGGCTCTTGCGCGCCGCGACATAGGCGAGCGCGGCATCGACCATGCCTTGATATCCGGTGCAGCGGCACAGATTGCCCGAGAGCGCAATACGAATTTCCTCTTCACTCGGATCGGCGTTGGTCTCCAGGAACTCGGTGAGCGTGCACAACACGCCGGGCGTGCAATAGCCGCACTGCAGTCCGTGATGGTCTGCAAACGCCTGCTGCAGCGGACTCAAGCCTTCCTTCGGCGACAGGCCTTCGATGGTCGTAACGTCGCACCCATCGGCTTGCACCGCGAGGGTGAGGCAGGATCGTGCAGAGCGCCCGTCGAGCAAGACCGTGCAAGCACCGCAGACACCGTGCTCGCAGCCCACATGAGTCCCCGTAAGCATGAGTTCATGCCGCAAGAAATCTACCAAGGTCCAACGCACCTCGACCTCGCGGCTTACCGCTTCGCCATTGACGGTTAATTGAATTTCACGTCTCTCGCCCATGCCTACGCCCTCCCTTGCAGCGTCCGGTCATGGGCCTTGATCAGCGCCCGTCGTGCATAGACGACGGCCAAACGCTGCCGATACGCTGCCGACGCGTGCACATCGTCGATTCCGGCGACGGTCTCCGCTGACTTCGCCGCCGCGGCGAAAACCGCTTCGCTTGGCAACTGCCCTATCAACGCAATCTCCGCATCGTGCAGGCGGACGGGCCCGGTATCGACACCGGTGAGCGCGACGGCAACCCGCGCGATCGTCCCATCGCTATTCAGGGTCATCAGTGCGCCCGCTCCCGCCATCGCAAAATCGCCATGCCGTCGCGCCATCTCCAGAAATGCATAGCCATGATCTTTCGGCCAGCAGGGTGCGGTAATGCCGACCAACAATTCGTCGGGCTCCAGGTTCGGCATCATGTAACCGAGCGACCAGTCGGCGATTGGGATATCTCTTGTCCCCCGCGCGCTGCCGACATGCAGTGTCGCATCCAAAGCGCTGAACACCGCGGGCATCTCTGCCGAAGGATCGAGATGCGAAAGGCTACCGCCGACCGTACCACGGTTGCGCGTTTGGATATGGCCGACATTTTCCAGGGCCTCGATCAACAAGGGGCAGCGCGCCTGTACCATCGGCGAATCCAAGGCATCGCGCTGCCGGACCATGGCACCAAACCGGATCCCGTCACCTTCTTCGCGAATTTCCGTCAGCTCCGGAATACGGTTGATATCGATAATGTGTTCGGGCGCCAGATAGCGGAAATTCATCATCGCCATCAAAGACTGTCCGCCGGCGAGGATCTTGGCGTCTTCCAAATTGGCAAGCATCGCCAGAGCGTCGTCGACGCTTTCCGGGCGGTGATAGGAAAAGGGAGCAGGTTTCATGTCGGGTGATCGTTTTCCGCGCTACTGGCAACCGCTGCGATCATCAAATTCGCGACGATGCGATGCAAGCGTGAATTTTTACTCGCCCTTCAGGAACAGGACTTCCGTCCGCCGCGGCAGTTTGGCCTGGCTGAAAAGGATCGTATCGCTGTCATGAGTGCGGATCGGGTACAGCGCCTTCGCCTTTTCGATGAATTCCTCCACCGCCCCGAACCAACCGTAATGCATCGGGATGATCAGTTTCGGGCGAATTTGCGCCAGCACGCGGAACAGCTCGCTATGGCTCATGGTCATGAAACCGTCGATCGGCGCGAACGCGATATCGATGCGGCCGAGCTCACCCAATTGCTGTTTCGACAGCACGTGATGCAGATGACTGATATGCACCACGCAGAGATCGGCGGACTCGAAAACGAACATGGAGTTGCCATTCGCCATCCTGCCGGTGATATCGGACAGGTTGGTCGGTACGTTGCGGACCCGCATGTCTTCGATAAACAAATTATGCCGCGCGACACCGCCCTTCGGATCCCAGCCGCCTAACACATGCTTTATACCGTCGGCGATGAAGTCGGTTTAATGGGACTCGTGGGAGTTGTTCATCGTCACGATGTCCGGGATCGCCGTGAGCGGCAGATACCCGTTGTAGTCGGTGAGGGCCTTTACGCCCACCGCCGACTCGATCGTGAAGCTGGCATGCCCAACATAGGTGATGCGAATATGTTCGGCCGGCACCGATGCTGTCTGCCCCAGAGACGCCCGAATGACCGGTAGAGGCTGGGACGCAATGGGGAAGCATGTGGCAATTGCCGGCCCGATCCCGACCGACACGACCAATCCAAATATGGCGGCAAACAAGGATTTCATGGGCCTGTTCCTCCCGATGAACCCATTTCTAGAAGCTTAGCACGGTTACAGCCAGGTGCGAGACGTTGCTGCACCCTGTCCTGCGCGCTAGGCTTCTCGCAATTGCGCGACGAACCGGAAGGTGGAGTTCCTATGAAGTTCGGAATTTTTTATGAGTTGCAGTTGCCCCGGCCCTGGGGCCCTGACAGCGAACGGCAACTGTTCAACAATGCGCTGGATCAGATGGAATTGGCCGACAATCTGGGCTTCGACTACGCCTGGGAAGTCGAACATCACTTCCTTGAGGAATATTCGCACTGTCCGTCGCCGGAAGTCTTCCTGGGCGCGGCGAGCCAGCGCACGAAAAATATTCGCCTCGGACACGGCATCATCCAGCTGACCACCAATCATCCGGCCCGCGTCGCAGAGAAGGTTGCCTCGCTCGATCTGCTAAGCAACGGCCGTGTCGAATTCGGCATGGGCGAAGGCGGCAGCGTGACCGAATTGGGACCGTTCGACCGCCCGCTCGAAACCAAACGTGAGGTTTGGGAAGATGCCGTTCGCGCCGTCATGCCGATGTTCAAGGATGGCGGCTGGGAATATCACGGCGAGTATTTCGATTTCCCGCTGCGCAACGTGCTACCGAAACCGGTGCAGAAACCGCACCCGCCGCTCTGGGTGGCGTGCTCGCAACTGAAGACGATCGAATATGCGGGGCGCCGCGGCATGGGCGCGCTGGGATTCCAGTTCGTCAGCGGCGATGCCGCGAACGCGTGGGTGCATGCCTACTACAATTCCTTCACCAAAAGGCAGGACAAGCTGACTGATTACCAAACCAACCCGAACATGGCTTTGGTCAGCTATTTCATGTGCGCGGAAACCGACGAAGAAGCGCGCCGCCGGGCCGACGGCATCCCGTTCTTCCAGTTCGCATTGCAGTTCTATAGCGCCGGCCGAATCGGCGCGCAGCGCGACCGGCCGCCGCCCGGAACCGTCGATCTGTGGGCCGAGTATGAGCGTTGGAAGTCCGAGAATCCGGAAGCGCATGCGCGCGCTATCTCCGGCGGTCTGATCGGTTCACCGGAGACGATCCGCAATCGCCTTCGCAAATATTCCACGTCCCATGTCGACCAGATCATTCTGCTGAATCAGGCCGGCAAGAACACGCACGAGCATATCTGCGAGAGCTTGGAACTGTTCGCCAAGGAAGTCATGCCGGAGTTCCAGGCGAACGAGCCGGAACATCAGGAATGGAAGCAGAAGGTCCTGTCTGGCGAGATCGAGCTCGAAGAGATCGACACATCGCCTTACGAGAGCCGGTTCAGCAAGAATTCGGTGCAGGCCGACTCGATCCGCAGCGCCGACGCGGCGGACTGACGGTCGTCAGCGCTGGATAACCGCGTCGACGTCGATCTCGACGAGGATTTCCGGGCTGGCGAAACCGTCGACGATGAGGCCGGTGCCGACGGGATGCACGCCTTTCAGGTAAGGGCCGACCGCCTGATAGACCGCGTCGCGATAGGCGCGGTCGGCGATGTAGATGGTGATCTTGCAGATATCATCCAGGCTTGATCCCGCGCTCGCCAGCAAATCCTTGATGGTTCGCATGGCGTGGTCCGCCTGCGCCCCGGCATCGCCATGCGCGAATTCTTCGCCCGCCGTCGGGGTGCCGGTTTGCCCCCACAGATAAACCCGGTCGCCGGCGACGACAGTCTTGCAGAAGCGTGAGCCCAGTTTCGGCCCGTCGGGATATTCGTCATCGGTGTCGAACTTGTACAGGCGCGCGTGCGGCGTCCCTTTCGCCAAGGTGATCGCCATATCGATCTCGAACAGAATTTCGGGGCGCGCGAAGCCGCGCACGATCAGACCGGTCGAACAAGGATAGGTATCGCCCAAATGCCGTCCCAGCACCTGATAGACCGGCTCCCGATAGGCGCGGTCGCCGATGTAAACCCGCAGTTTGCAGACATCGTCGAAACTAGCACCCGCCTCTTCGAGCAAGGCCCACGCATTCCGCATCGCCAAATCGGCCTGTTCGGCAGCATCCTCCGGCCGGTGACCAGACCCAGCATTGCGGGACCCATCCAGGGTCGCCCCGGTCTGTCCGCGCAGATAGATCTCATCGTCTGTACGGACCACCATGCAGGAATTGCGTGTGACGCCAGTCTGGTTGAACCAGTTTTCCGTGTTGAACAAGCGAAACTTTTCGTGCCCGCCGGCGGACGGAATGACCGCTTCGATATCTAACTCGACCTTCATCTGCGGCGTCGCTAAACCCTTGACGACAAGGCCGGTGCCCACAGTTGCGGTGTCCTTCAAATGCTTCGCGACCGTGCTATACACCGGCACACGGTAGGCCCGGTCAGTGATATAGGTCGTGACCTTGCAAATATGCTCCAGGCTGGACCCGGCTTCTTCCAGCAGCGTCTTCACATTGCGCATCGCCTGATCGGCCTGCGCCGCAGCGTCCTCCGCACCCACCATGTTCTGATCGAGATTGAGGCCGGTTTGGCCGCGCATGAATATCCGGTTCCCCGCCTTGGCGACCATGCTCATATCATTTTCCAAGGTCTGACCCGGGTAGACATCCTTCGTGTTGAATTTTCGAAACCGTTCGATCTTCATGACCGTCCCCCTGCCCGCGGAAGCCCAATTGCGCTAGAAATAGTATTCCAGTCTAACCGCTTTAAGGACCCCACAGCCATGGTCCGGTCGGCCGAACCGGCAGACGCACCCGCTCTGTGCGCGCTTTACAACCACTACATAAAAACCTCGATCGTCACCTTCGAGGAAGAACCCGTCACCGCGGAAGACTTCCGGCACCGCATCGAAACCATCCTCGAAGCGTATCCGTGGCTGGTTTACGAAGAGGCCGGCACGATCGGCGGCTACGTCTATGCCGGCCCTTGGAAGATGCGCAACGCCTATCGGTTTTCAGCCGAAACGACGGTCTACCTGGACGAGGCGTTCCACGGCAAAGGGATCGGGACAGCGCTGTACGAAAAGCTGATTCAGGATTTGCGTAACCGCGACATCAATGCCGTGATGGCAGGCATTGCGCTACCTAACGACGGTAGCGTCGCGTTGCATGAGAAGGTTGGCTCCCGAAAAGTCGCGCATTTTGAAAAGTTGGCTGGAAGTTTAACAAGTGGATCGACGTCGCCTATTGGGAACAAATGCTGCGGTAGCGACCCCACGATTGCGCCAGCCGCCACCGCGCGGGAGAATGACGCAATGCATAGAGGGAGACTGTCCGCGACATGGCCAAATCCAAACTCACCGTCAACGGAACGGCGCAAGAGGTCGACTGCGATCCGGCGACGCCATTGCTGTACGTCCTACGCAATACACTCAACCTGAAAGGCGCGAAGTTTGGCTGCGGCCTGGAGCAATGCGGCGCCTGTGCCGTACTTATCGACGGTGAGCCGGTGCTGTCCTGCGTTCGCGCGGTTTCGGAGTTCGACGGACAGAACATCACGACGGTCGAAGGATTGTCGGAGAATGGTGAACCAAATGCGGTGCAGCGCGCCTTTATCGCGGAAAGCGCGGCCCAATGCGGCTACTGCACAAGCGGCCTCGTGGTCGCAACTACGGCGCTGCTGAAACGCAACCCGCAACCGAGCCGGGAGGACATCAACGAGGCACTCGCCGACCATCTATGCCGCTGCGGCTCGCATGTCCGGGTGTTGAAAGCGATCGACAGACTCGCTGCCGCGGGAGGGTCACATGACCGCTAGCCTCGAAAAACAGCCGAACCTGGATCAGTGGCTGGCGATCACCGGCGACGGCCGTGTGGTAGTGCGCAGTGGCAAGGTCGATATCGGCCAACGGATTTCGACCGCGCTCGCTGCCATCGCGGCGGAGGAACTCGACGTCTCGCTCGACCGTATCGCCATGGCCACCGTCGAAACCGGTGTTTCGCCGGATGAGGGTGTCACCTCCGGCAGCAACTCGATGCAGGATTCCGGTCAGGCGATACGTCTCGCCGGAGCCACAGCGCGTCGCTACCTGATCAACAAGGCAGCCGCGCAGCTCGATGTCGAACCGGCCTCTCTCGAGATTGCCGACGGGCTGATCCGGTCGCGTGATACCAACCGCTCCGTCAACTATTGGGAGCTGCAGGGCGACCAGCCTTTTGAAGTCCCGATCGACCCGGAAGCCACCGTCAAGGCACCAGGAGACTACGAGGAGGTCGGCAATCCGCAAACGGCCCGCGGTCTCGCCGACCTGGTCACTGGGCAGCCGATCTTCGTGCACGATATGAATCCACCGGGCATGCTGCACGCGCGCGTCATCCGACCGCCGCATTATCACGCGCGGCTGCACGCGCTGGACGAAAGCGCGTGCGAGCGGATCGAAACGTCGGGGGTGCGCGTTGTTCGGGACGGCAGCCACCTTGCTGTCGCGGGTGCAGACGAATATGCCGTCGTCAAGGCGGCGGAGCGGCTCGCCGCTGCCGCGGACTGGGACATGCGTGGCGGGCTGCCCACCGCCGATATTTTCGACGCCATGAAAACGAATGAACGGGTCAGTCTGCCAGTCGCCGACGGTATCCCGCGTCGCGAACCTGTGCCGGACCTCCCGGACCCGCCCGCGGACGTCGCGACTACGCTGACCGCCCGCTACGAGAAACCCTACCACATGCATGGGTCGCTGGGCCCATCTGCCGCTCTGGCCCAGACCGACGGTGACAAAATCCACATCTGGACGCACAGCCAGGGCATCTACGTGCTGCGCGAGGCGCTGGCCGGCGGGCTCGGCATGGCGGAAGAAGATCTTCATATCGTGCATGTCCCAGGGGCCGGCTGTTACGGCCATAACGGCGCCGACGATGTGGCCGTCGATGCGGCGCTGGTGGCGCGTGCCCTGCCCGGTACGCCGATCCTGTTGAAATGGACTCGCGAGGACGAGCATGCCTGGGAGCCCTATTCGACCTGTATGGCGATGGCCGTGCAGGCGAGTTTGGATGCAGAGGGCAATGTCGTCGCTTGGTCGCAAGAAAGCTATGGCGACACGTTCATGATGCGACCGCGCAACAGTCCGCCGGGCGAAGGCGCGCGTCGGCTGCTGCCATTGCGCTATATCGAAAACGGCGCCGAAGACCCGGTGCCGCAGCCGGCCATGCGCTACCATGTCGGCATCCACCGGAACCTCGACCCGCTTTACAAATTTCCAAACCCGCGACTGGTGAAAAATCTGGTCCGCGGTCTGCCGTTGCGCACCTCCGCGCTGCGCACCCTGGGCGGTTTCGCCAACGTGTACGCCATCGAATGTTTTCTGGATGAACTCGCCGAGGCGGCAGGTATAGATCCAGTCGAATTCCGATTGCGCCATCTCGATGACGACCGCGCAAAGGCCTGCGTTCAGGCGTTAGCCGACAGCTTGTTCAAGGACAGCAAACCGGACAACAGGGGCCGTGGCATCGGATTTGCGCAATACACCAACTCAAAGGCCTACTCTGCAGTCGGGGTGGAGCTGGAAGTCAGCGACGATGCTGCAATCAAGCTGCACCGCGCCGTGGTCAGCGTGGACGCCGGACAAGTCGTCGATCCGGACGGGCTGATCATGCAAAGCGAAGGTGGCTTCATCCAAGCGGCAAGCTGGGCACTGCATGAAGAGGTCAAATTCGACCGCGACGGCGTCACCAGCCGCGATTGGGACAGCTATCCGATACTGCGCTTCGACAACATCCCAGAGATCGAGACGATCCTGATTGACCGGCCCGGCGATCCTTATCTCGGAGCCGGTGAGGCGGTCAGTGGCCCGGCGGGTGCAGCGATCGCCAATGCGGTCTATGACACAACAGGCCTGCGTTTGCGGCGAATGCCTTTCACGCCGGAGGCGCTTCGCGCTGCAGCGATGAGTTAAGCGAAAAAGATAACGCTCCTTTTCGCCGCCTTTCTGGCCGGGTGCGTGAGCACGCAACCGTGCAAGGGAACGCCCAGCGCCGACGGGACAATCTGCGCGGTAAACCACGACCCGGGAGTCTCGGAACAGCAGATTCAACATCTTGCAGAACAGGCCGCACGGGAACGCGCCGCGCTGATCGACTATCTCGGCAATGATGTCGGCCCCATCACGGTAATTGTACGCGACAAGGGGAACGCCCGGCACAAACCGCCAGCGACCATTTTCATCCCGTCACGGCAGATCGCGAAGCGTTACGCCATCACCGCGCATGAGATCACCCACTTTTTGACCCAAGGCTGGGCATCATTGGTTTTGAAGGAAGGCTTGGCAGTTTACGTACAATTCCACCTAGGAGAGCAGCAAGGCTGGCCGAACTATCGCCGGTCGGTCCATGCTGCCGCGCGGCACTGGATCGAGAATGATGCCACCGCCATCCGGTCGCCCACCGACGCCGAAGCGGCGTTACAGGGCAGACGCAAGGGCCAACGCCAAAAACTGTTGGCCACGTATAGCGTATCTGGATCCTGGGTCATGTGGTTGCTAGAGAAAAAGTTTTCCGGCGATATTCAGCGCTTCCTGACGACGCTTTATCGATCCGGCGACTATCGCGTGGCGCTCAATGAGCGCGACACCGATTTGTATGTGCAATGGCGTGCCTACTTGAATTCGCGGTAAGATCGACCATGGCATACGAACTGAAAACGAAGCAGAACAACGGCAGCGTCGATGCCTATCTCGACACGGTCACGAACGAGAAACGCCGGAACGATGCCCTCTCAGTCATGGAGATTATGGGCCGCGTAACAGGTCTTGAGCCAAAATTATGGGGCAAGAGTCTGATCGGCTTCGGCAATTACCACTATAAATTCAAAAGCGGCCAGGGGGCGAATGGCCGATTACCGCCGTCGCCCCGCGCAAACAGGCGCTCAGCGTCTATATCATGCCCGGTTTCAAGGCCTGTGGAGACCTTATGAAGAAGCTGGGCAAGTATAAGACCGGCGTTTCCTGTCTTTACGTGAAGCGGCTTGAGGATGTGGAAATTGTAGTTCTTGAGGAACTGATCGCTCGATCCGTCGCCGACATGCGGCGCCTTTATCCAGAAGACGCGAATCGCAAGGGCTAGTGGCGCCGCATATGACCGTCAGCAGCAGGAAACCAGAAACCGGCCCCGATGTCTGGCAGGGAGCCAACCTGAAACAAGACGCAAGCTGGACCTATCAGTTTACCGAAAGCGATATCCAGGAACTCGAATCGGCATTGAGAGATTGTCCCGCTGAATCGGACGACTTGCGCGCGGTTACACGAGAGACATATCCGCTGCCAAACCTGTCCGCGACGCTCGCCGAACTGCAGCGCGACGTCGTCAAAGGACGCGGCTTCGTTTTGCTCACAGGGCTCCCGGTCGACCGCTATAGTCAGCTCGAGGCGGCCACGATTTATTGGGCGATCGGACAATATTTCGGCGTCCCCGTATCGCAGAATGCGGCGGGCCATTTGCTCGGCCACGTGAAAGACGTGGGGGACCTCAAGGACGGAACAGAACGGCGGGCCTACCAGACCAGCGAAGCCCTGCGATACCACACGGACTCTTGCGACATCGTCGGTCTGTTCTGCTGGCGCGGCGCACAGGCCGGCGGCCTCAGCAGCATCGCCAGCGCCGGCGCCGTGCACAACGCGATCGGCCAAAAGAACCCCGATCTGTTGGACGCGCTTTACGAGCCGTTCGCCATTTCCCGCATCGGCGAAATTCCAGAGGGCAAACTGCCTTGGTACATGACCCCGGTCTTCAACGACTTCCGCGACTGTATGACCTGTATCTATCCGGCGCGTGACCTGCGGGCCGCCGCGGTGTTGTCCGGCGCACCGCGTCTCACCCGCCGGCAAGAAGAGGCGCTTGAGCTCCTCGACAGTGTCGCGGAAGAATTCAGTCTCAAGATGGATTTCGAGCCGGGCGACATGCAGTTCCTGCACAATCACACGGTCCTGCACGGGCGTACGGCCTACGAGGATGGTGGGCCGCAAGGCGGCCGCAGGCATCTGCTCCGGTTATGGTTGTCCGCTCCGAACGGCCGCCCGCTACCGCCGCACTTCGCCGAACGCTATGGCACCGTCGAACAGGGCGCCGTGCGTGGCGGAATCATTTGCCCGGAGACGAAACTGTCGACGCCAATCGATATCGACTAACCGTCAACCACTTCCTCGAAATGACGATCGAACCGGTCGTAGCAGGTCCGCATGTGCTTACGGACCGCTTCGAATTCCGCACTGTCGGCGCGCGCTTGAAGGTCTCGGTCCCGTTCCTCGATCGAGTCGTACGTGCATTGCCAGGTGACGTCCGGTCCTTCATCCGACGGGTCGACTTTGTGCTGGATCGTTCCGCGTTTCAGGCCGATCGACTCACGCACGTCACAGGCGCGCGCCCGGGTCCGGCGCACTGCGTCCGCCATGCTAGGCTTCGCGTAGTAATGAGTCCGTTCAATGAACATGAGACAATCGATTACTCCGCATATTTGCCCGTTAGTTGCGGCGTATGGCGGCCCTCGCCTCCTTGTTCGGTATGTTCGTGCCGTGTCGTACGCGCCCAGGTTCGTTTCAGGTCGTCGCGAACGTTGAATTTGAGCCGGCCCATGCCTTCGCATTCGAGCTCGATCACGTCACCATCCATGAAGCTGCTGAGTCCGCGGTGGTTGGTCCCGGTCGCCAGAATGTCACCAGGAACCAGCGTGTGGATTGAGGTCACCCATTCGATACAGCGCGCGATGTTGTGCGCCATGTCATCGGTATTGAAGTCCTGTTTGATCTTCCCATTGACCCACAGCTTGACGCCGAGGCTCTGTGGATTCTCGACCTCATCCGCGGTTACCAGATAGGGGCCGATCGGCGCGAACGTGTCACGCGACTTCATCTGAAAGAAAACGTTGCCGGCAGGCGGCAACCCTCGCGCCGATCCGTCAATGAAGTTCATGTAGCCGAACACGTAATCCATCGCGTCGGCCGCCTTGACGTTAGACGCGCGTTTGCCGATGACGACAGCCAACTCCGCCTCTCCTTCGAAAATAGTGGCGGGCACGTCCGGTAGCACCATCGTATCGCCGTGCCCGATAATCGCGCTTGGTGATTTGTGGAAGGCGTTGATCGGCGCCGGCTCGGCGAGCGTCCCATCTTCCATGTAATTGACTGCCATACAGTCGATCGTGACTGGCCGCGGCAAAGGCGGGCGAATTCGAACGCCAGACACCGCAACACCTGTTCCGGCCTCCGCAGCCGCCTCCAGCGCACTACGGTAGTCAGCGAAATTTTCGATCAACCCATTGATCAGATCATGCGGGCCCGTGTGCGGGATATCCTGAACCGCACCGGTAACATCCACGACCGTGTCGCCTTTGACGGCACCCAGTTTGAAATCATCGAAAAAACACAGCTTCATAATGGTATTCCTTACTCATGCTCGGGATAGGGGATGCTGTCGGGGTCCATCGTGCGGCGGACGTAGTCCTGCACTTGCGGGCGGTAGATCTCCCACAGGTATCGCAGTTCGGTCAGCGGCGCACGGTCGAATTCGACGCGCAGATCGACGAGCGGAAACGAATATTCATCGACGACCAGTACCGCCGCCGATTTCAATAGGCGAAACTCACCGCCGGCTTCGTCTCCCGCCTCAAGCGCCAGGATCAAGCGTTCCGCCAGCGGATCAGCGGCGCTCGCCTCGAACGCTGCGACCATGGCCGCCGGGATTTGCTCGTTGCGAATGATATTGCCGGTGGCACAGCAGCAGTCACCTTCCGCACCCGCATGGATAGAGCCAATCCGATCACCATGGAAGCACGCCGTACCACCATTCTTGTCAATGACCGCAAGCTGACGCCAGCCGATCGTCGGATCATTCACTGTCAGTTCAGCCACGGTCTCAGACGCACTTTTGCCCGCCTCCAACAGGTCGAGGCCGCGCGGTCCGAGCCGAGGATCGGTGCGATGCTGGGTACAAATGGCGCCAACACCCGCACGGGCCCAAGGGACGCGACAACCCACGCCAATACTCGATGTTGTAACTGCCGCACCGAACATACCTGTCCGATTGCACTTTCCCACCAGCGAAAATGTCATACTCGTCTCCCCGACCTAAAGAGGAAACGGTATCACACCGGTTTCCCGCTTGGCACGGCGGC
Organism: uncultured Rhodospirillaceae bacterium; assembly: GCA_913044215.1. GTDB lineage: Bacteria > Pseudomonadota > Alphaproteobacteria > UBA8366. Next base: position 28,570 of record CAJWOT010000007.1, read on the forward strand.
GTTGCTTTTTGTTCGAACCAAGTTTAAAACCGCGCCTCATCAACTTTCGGTGGCAGTCATGTCAGGCATCACAAATGCTATGTGTCCGGTCTCCGCTGCGACTCTGTCGAGTCTCGGCTCCGGCACCCATGACCAGAACATCTCCACCTTACGGGCCGAAATGTTGATGTAATCGCACAACCGCCGGCTCCGAACCTTCGGGGCCGGCTGCACCATGTCTTGAACATTCCCGTTGCAGGCGCCCTCCGTCCAGAGCCGAACAGGCTATGGAGGAATCGCCATGCATTTGAAGACCAATAGCAACAGCCCCGTCCCCGTCCAAATCGGCGCGAACGCCGTGCAACAGTGACAGGAAGGGCGCGATGCAGTCCGAATGCATTGCTGACGCCACTTTCCCAGTCGGCCGCAACATTGCGTTACTGAATGGGTTTTCGGCTGCACGGTCGGCGCTTTTTCTACTGCCCGTACTAGTACCGTATTTCGGCGACCATGTCGGTCTCAGCTTCCGCGAAACACTGCTGACCGAGGCCGCATTCGCCGCAACGATGGTACTGACCGAGGTGCCCTCCGGTTGGCTCGCGGACCATTGGCGGCGCAAGAACGTACTGGTGTTGGGTGCGGCACTATGGGCAGCTGGATGTCTCTGTTTCTGGGCCGCCGGCGGATTTGCGGCCGTCGTCGTCGGGCAGGTGCTGATGGGACTTGCGGCGAGCCTGCAGTCCGGCGCCGACTCCGCACTACTTTATGACAGCCTGCTTTGCACGGGCGCACAGTCGCGCTACCTGCCCTCAGAATCTCGGCGCCACAGCATCGCGATGGTTTCGCTCGCGACGGCGTCTGCCTTGGCCGGCCCGCTCTATGCCTGGGATGTCGACGCGATCTTCGCACTGAGCACGATGGCCTATCTTTTGTCCGGGATTTGCGCCTTAGCTCTCGTGGAACCGCCGCGGCATCGTGTGTATCGAGGCCGGTTCGATCTCTCCGCGATGATACAGGTGGTGCTGCAGGAGTGCCGATATAACCGTGTCGTTCTATGGGTGGTGCTGTTCGCCGGTGATCTAATGGCCGCGACCAAGGCATCCGTGTGGACGCAGCAGGCCTATTTGCTGCTGCTCGAGGTCGATCTGTTCTGGTTCGGTCCGATCACCGCAGCGGCTTTACTGGTCGGCGGTCTCGTCAGTCTGTTTGGGCCGTCGATCGATCGATCCATCGGCGCTCGTGCGGCGCTCGGCATCGTCGTCGCCGGTGTCGTAGCCGGCTTCGTGCCCGGCGGCAGCTTACCAAGTACTTGGATGGTGCCGATCCTGTTCGTCGCCTTCGCGGCCTATGGCATCGCCGACCCGGCCCTCAAGGCGCTGGTCAACGATCGGGTGTCCTCGGACCGGCGCGCGACGATCCTGTCGGTCTTGAGCCTGGTACCGCAGTTGACCTTCGTCGGTTTGAGTCCCTTCGTCGGCCGGATCGTCGACGACCGTGGTGCCGATAGCGGGTATCTCTTTCTGGCCGGTTTCGCGGCGATATCGGCCGGGGCAGCCTGGTACGGTCTCGCACGATAGTTGAAATCCGCTAGGGCGTGACGATGAGTTTGCCGTGCGCCTTGCGGTCGGTCAGAAGCTTGATGGCGTCGATCGTCTTTTCCAGCGGCAAGGTATGCGTCACGAGAGGTTTGAGCTGTCCCGCGTTGTGCCAGTCGATCAGGGCTTTGGCAGACGTCTCGAGCTTCTCCGGCGCATACCAGCGGAAATAACGCAGTGAGGAGCCCAATACGGCGCGGTGTTTGACCAAGATGCGGTTGGCCGAAATTTTTTGCAGCCCACCGGCAAACCCGATGACCAAATAACGACCGCCCCAGCCGGTGGAAGAAAAGGCCGGGTCGAACAATTCGCCGCCGACCGGATCGTAGACGACGTCGACACCCTTACCGTCGGTGAGCGCCATCACGCGCGCTTTCAAATCCTCGCTCGTGTAGTTGATCCCTTCGTCGGCGCCCCGGCTCTTCGCGGCGGCGAGTTTCTCCTCGGAACTCGCCCCGGCGATCACACGCGCGCCCATCGCCTTGCCAATCTCCACAGCCGTCAGGCCGACACCGCCGGCGGCGCCCAGCACTAGCATGGTTTCACCCGCCATGAGCCGCGCTTGCCACCGGATCGCCACATCGCTGGACAGGTAGGAAACGGGAAACGCGCCCCCTTCCTCGAAGCTCATTTCGTTCGGCATCGGGAAAGCATCGGTCGCTGCCGTCACCGCCTGCTCCGCACATCCACCATAGGCGAGCAACGCCATCACCCGGTCGCCGGGCTTGAACCGGGTCACACCTTCGCCACAGGCGGCGACGACTCCGGCGCCTTCCAGTCCGGGACTGAACGGCAGGTCTGGTTTGGTTTGGTAGTTACCGGCAACCATGATCGAGTCGGCGAAGTTCACACCAGTCGCCTTCACGTCGAACAATATCTCACCGGGTCCCGGCGTCGGCGCGGGCACCTCTTCCAGGACAAGATCTTCCACCGGCCCCCAGGCCTTGCAAACGATCGCACGCACCAAATCATCTCCAGCTGTGATTTCGCCAGCTCGAAATCTAGAACCAGACGTCATTCATACGTAGGGAAATTTGCACGGTGCCTATGGTTAAGGCTACTGTTTGACGCAACGCTTACGTGCCTACTCCACTATTGGAAGGAATCGACGATGAAAGACGGATTGCGTTTTGTAGATTGCGATATGCATATCATGGAACCGGTAGACCTGTTTGACCGGTATCTCGACAAGAAGTTCCGCGACCGGGTTACGCTTCCGGTGGATGCGAAAGGACAATACAAGCGCGGCATGGTTATCATCGATGGCCAACCGACGAGCTACGATGCCCTGACCCAGGAACATCGCAAGCCGAAGAAGGGCCGCGAGAAAGCTGAACTCTCCTCGCAACCGCTATCGGGCTCTCGGATGGCGGATAGCGGCCGTCTCGACTTCGCACAGGAACGCAACTACGACGCCGTGGCGCAGGTGATGGGTATGGAGTTGGAGGGCATCGATATCGCTGTCCTGTTTCCGACCATGGGCCTTAGTCTGTTGGCGCGCGACAACATGGATCCGCAACTCTCTTTGGCCTTGGCCCAGGCCTACAACAATTGGATGTACGAGTTCTGTCAGTACAGCCCGGACCAGCTCAAATTTGCGGCGATGCTGCCTGTGCACGACGTGAACTTGGCCTGCCAGGAACTCGTTCGTTGCGTGACCGAACTCGGCGCCACCGGCTCATTCGTACGACCAAATGTCGTAAATGGCCGGTTTTGGCATTCGAACTATTGGAATCCGCTGTTCGATATGCACGAGCAACTCGATGTCAGCATGGGTTTCCACGAAGGCACCGGCGCAGCGAACTCCTACATGAACACGCTTTATGGCGAGAATCGTTTCTACAGGCATGTGGCGAGCCACTGGATCGAGATGCAGCAATGCATGATCGCCATGCTCATCGCCGGCGTCTTCGAGTTCTATCCGAAACTCCGCGTAGGCTATCTCGAGGCGCAGAATTCCTGGGTCCCGGGTATCCTCACACGGATCGAATGGGACTATCCGCAATATCGCGACAGCCATGCGCCGTACCTGTCCCTGACACCGAAAGAATATTTCCAGCGCAATTGCTGGGCCGCGGTCGAAGGCAGTGAGCCGGAAATCGAAGCCACGGCGAGCCTGATTGGCGCCGACCGGATGTGCATCTCAACCGACTATCCGCACTTCGATTCGAATTTCCCGAACGTCGCGAACAACCTGCTGGACAATGTGAAGCGGGAAACCGCAGCAGCGATCTTCATGGGCGGTGCGCATCTGCACAATTTCACCGACGAAGATTTCGCCAAGGCCGACATGGCCATGGAAGAGAAGCAGAAAGCGATGGCCGCGGAATAACGGGGCCAGATCTAAAATTTCGGCGCGGCACCCTAACGGGTCCGCGCCGTTTTTGCTGAGGTTCCTACTTCAAGTTCGCGTCGAGAAACCCGAGCAGTTTGTCCCAGGCATCGTCGGACGCCTCCCGGCGATAGCGTTCGTCATTGCAGAAATCCTGAAAGCCATGGCCGGCACCGTCGTAACGGTGGAATTCATGCGCCACGCCCGCCTTTGTCAGCGCCGCGTCAAGGTCGTCGACATCCGCCGGTGAAGGATTGGCATCTTCGTTGCCGAAAATGCCCATGACGGGGCAGGCCATGCGACCGCAGAGATCGATTGGGGCGATGGCGCCATCGCCCATACCGAGTTTGATCCTTCCGCCATAGAGCGTCACCAATGCCTTGTACTGATCGTTGTGGCAGGCGTGCAGCCATGATAGGCGGCCGCCCCAACAATGCCCCATGATTCCGATCCGGCTCTCGTCGACTTTGTCTGAACGCACCAGCATGTCGAACGCGGCGTTATAGTCCGCAACAGCGCGGTCGTCCCTGAACTCCTCGCGCTTGACCGCGATATCTTCTTCCGGGTCCCACCAGTGAAAAACGTACGGCGTCACCGACGCATAACCCGCCTTTGCGAGCCGCTCACCAACATCGATGGTGAAGGGATCCTTTTCGAGACCTTCATGCGCGATCGGCAGGTGCTGTGCGACGACAATACCGGGGAACGGCCCCGGCCCCTCAGGGGCGAAGGAAAGAACTTCCATCGGACTGCCTTGGATATCGACGGTGCGTTTCTCGTACATGGTTGAATCCTTGCGCAACCCTTATTGGAAATGCGGTCTGACCTGCTCGGCAAATACCCGCATATAATGAATCTGACGATCGAGGTCGCCGCGTTCGGTGCTGAACCAAATCTTATCCGCACCCACTTCGGCCAGGGATCCGATCCGTTCGATCCAATCACCCACATCGCCCGCGAGCGCATATCGCTCCAGCGCATAGTCCGTCAGGCCCAGCTCCGACATCCGCTTGGGATTACGGCCTGCCTCCAGCACATGATCATAGAGTTCGTAGCCATCGACATATTCCTGAATCTTATCGCGGAACTGGCCCGGCACGTTTTTGTTGTCGAGGCCAAACCGCATGGAGTGATTCAAGATTGACGACACCGAAGCATGAATCGCTTCAACCGCCCGTTCGCTATCCTCATCCAAAGAAGACCGGGTCGTAAACCAAACGTCGACATCGTCAGGATTGCGCCCTTCCGACTCCGCACCGGCGCGAACCCGCGCGATGGTATCACTGACGACCGGCGGCAGGACACCGGTTCCGGCGATGACTCCATTGAAGATGCGGCCGCCGAGATGCAACGTTTTAGGACCTTCCGCACAGAATGTGATCGGGACATTTTTCTTAACGGTCTCTTCGTGCCAGCGCACCCGTTGCGGGCGGCCGTCATAGGTCGCCTCGCCATTGGCCAGCAGTCCGCGAATACAAGTCACATAGTCTTCGATTCGCGCGCGGGTCGCAGCCTTCATGCCAATGTTGTAGACCGCGCTGTCCCCGCTCGCGATGTCCATGAAAGCGCGGCCCTCTGTCATCGCATCGATTGAGGCGAGGAAGCCCGCCATGATCTGCGGCTCGCGTGTCAGCGGATTCGTCGGATGCAAACCGACCAAGGCGTTCTTCGCCACTTGCGCGATCAGCGTTGCCCGAACGTATGCGTCGCCACCGATGAACGTCGTGTCGTAAGTGCCGATCATTTCGACGCCGCAATCATCGATGATGCGGATCAGCTCGGCGAATTTCTCCAAATCGGCGCGATGCGGGAACGGCGCGCCGCCGGACACCATCACCCCAAATCGTACTTTCATGCGGCCCCTCCCCCGACAAGATTGCCAGCGCTTGCGGCAACCTTAGAATGTCCCAGTGGAACCATAATACAGGCGAGAGGGCACGACAAAATGGCCGATACGTTCATTGAAAACGGCAAGGAACTACATCCGGACATGAAACATCTGATCGACGCGCGTGCCACCGCCGGTCCGGCGGTGACGATCGCTGAACAGCGCACCGCCTGGACCAAATACAGCGCCGCGATGTCCGAACCGCACCCGGATGATATGACCGTCGACGACCGCACGCTCGCCTGCGGGCACGGTGGCGTGCTCGTTCGTGTCTACCGTCCCGCCTCCGCCACAACAGCTGCACCCTGCATCATCTATTCCCATGGCGGTGGGTTCATGAAGGGCGACCTGGACAGTTCCGACAATTTTGCCTGGGGACTATCGCAAGAAACTGCAGCGGTTGTGGTCAGCGTCGACTATCGACTGACACCGGAACACCCCTTCCCGGCCGCGTTCGACGATGTTTACGGGGTCGTCTGCTACGTCGCCGAGCACCCCTCCGAATTTGGCGTGGATGCGTCGCGTATTGCTCTGTGCGGCGACAGTGCCGGCGGCAATCTATCGGCGGCCGCCTGCTTGAAGGCACGCGACGAAAACGGTCCAAAGATCGTTGCGCAGTCCCTCATCTATCCGGGCACCGGACTAGACCAAAAGGGCGGATCCTATGATGAAAACGCCGAGGCACCCGGCCTGACAACCGCGGCGACCGAAAAATACCGGGATCTCTACATGACGCGGCCGGAAGATCATGAAAACCCCTATGCCCGTCCTGTCATCGCCGCCAATCACGCCGACCTGCCGCCCGCTTGGGTGCATACGGCACAGCATGACCCGATCCGCGACGATGGCAAAATCTATGCGGACAAGTTGCGCGACGCCGGCAACGACGTGTCGTATCGGTGCGCGGACCTGATGATCCATGGATTCTTGCGCGCCCGCGCACTCGGACCTGGCGGCCGCGCGGAATTTGAAGCGGCTGTCAATTGGCTCAAAGAGAAACTGGCTTAACGCGCGTTCAGTTCGAGTTTTGAACCATCTGTGAACCGGGAAAGACGGAACGGCTCCAGGTCGAAACGCGATTTCCCGCCTGTGACCAACTCCGACATGATGAGACCGGTGGCCGCCCCCATGCCGAAGCCGTGGCCGGAAAATCCCGTAGCGATGTAATAGCCCTCCAGGTCATCGACACCGCTCCAGACCGGTATGGCATCCGGTGTCACCTCGATCATTCCGGCCCAGGTTTCCGCGATCTCCAACGAACCCAGTTGCGGGAAATTCTCCTGTGCCGCCGCCAGCACCTCACGTAACGTGCCAGGGTCGGGGACCGGATCGAGCACCCGCGTCTTTTCGAATTCCGTAACGTCATCGCCCGACCAACTTCGCGGGCGCATCAATTCCTTGAAGAATTCGGCACCAATGCGCAGGCGCGGCTTCATGGAAGTCTGTAGTGCCGGTAAAAACTCACGGAAATACCGGAAAGCGTCCGGTGTAATCTGGAAATAGCTGCTGCCGGAGCGTGCGATCGTGTAGCCGCCATCCTGTCGGCGACGCAGGGACGCGCCAGGGGAACCGATGCTGGTTTGCGAAATCAACGGCGCCGGTTTCGTGCGCAGCACGGATGCTTTCACTTTCAATTGCGGAAAAGCGTGGCCCAAATTGCCCGAAAAGAAGCTCGACCAGGCACCGGCCGCGCACACGACCGCCTGACAGGCGATCGCTCCTTTCTCCGTCACGACACCGGACACTTTACCGGCAGCGCTCTCGACCGTTCGTACGGCGCATTCCGTCAGCACCGTGCCGCCCAGCCTCTCAACCGCCTTGGCCACGGCCGGCGCTGCCTTCGCCGGTTCTGCCCGGCCATCCGACGGTGTATAGAGACCACCTTTCCACTTTCGCCCCTCGCCGCCGGTCAGGTCGTCGACTTCATCCGGAGACAGCATCCGGCTGTCGAGCTGATAGTCCCGCGCATGCCCGAGCCATTCTTCGTAGTAGGCAAGATCGTCATCGGTCTTGGCGATGTACAAGGTACCGGCCTGATGCCAACCAACATCCGTTTCGATTTCTTTCTCAAGACCTTCCCATATGCGAAGCGATTCGATGATGGCGGGAATTTCGCGATGGTCGCGGCCCTGCTTGCGCACCCAGCCCCAATTCCGCGAGGACTGCTCGCCGGCGACCCGACCCTTCTCGCACAACACGGTGGGGACGCCGCGTTTTGCGAGCTGATAGGCGGTCATCGTCCCGGCAATTCCGGCACCGATAACCACGACCTCGGTCTGCTTTGGAAATTCGCTCACTGTCTGCCTCGTCGATTTCTGTGCTCGGCCACACCGTCGGACACAGCCTCGGAGTTACTTCGCCTTTACACGATCCATGACCGTTTGCGGCTCGGTGCCCGTCAAACTTGAACCCGGAGCTATCCATAATGCGGGAAAGTGCGATAGAGGCAAAGCTACACATCGCCGCAGCGTTCTGGCCAACGCAACCGGATCTGGCAGAAAATGTCCGAATTATGTCATTACTGCCAATTCATGTTTATGTGAATGTCCCGGTATGTACATGCTGCCAAAGCCGCAAAGCGCCTCCCAATACGAGGTCACGCCCCGAAGCATCGCTATGCTGTGCTTCGAGAATGCACAGGGGATCGATGTCACGGGGCCGCTTTCCGTATTTGCGACTGCCGCCGACCTACTTGATCCGGCACCGTCCCGCGCCCACACGCAGCTTGTCGTGGCGCCGAGCGCATCACCTCTTTCGATCTCCTGCGGCCTGACGATCCTACCTGACGCTCCGTTCGAGACGGTGAACTTGGCCGAGATCGATACACTTATCGTCGCCGGCGGTTACGGCGTGCGTGAGGCGCTGGCGAACAGGGCATTGATCGACTGGCTCAAGGGGGCTGTGTGTCAGGTTCGTCGAACCGCTTCTGTCTGCACCGGTGCCTATCTGCTTGCTGAAGCCGGTGTGCTGGATGGCAAACGAGCGACGACCCATTGGCGACACTGCCAGGCCTTCGCCGACGCCTACCCCAAGGTTGACGTCGAACCTGACGCAATTCACGTCAGAGACGGAAACATATACAGCTCCGCCGGCGTAACCGCCGGCATGGACCTGGCACTGGCTCTTGTAGAGGCGGATTACGACCGAACGCTCGCGTTAGAAGCCGCTCGAAATATGGTCATATTCTTGAAGCGGCCCGGCGGGCAATCACAATTCAGCGCCGCCTTGGCGGCACAGGATGAGGAAGAGGGGCCGCTCGGCAAATTACAGCTCTGGATTTTGGATAATTTGGATGCCGATTTGAGCGTTCCCAGCTTGGCCGACCGAGTCGCGATGAGTCCGCGCAACTTCGCCCGGGTATTCGCCCGGCGCACCGGAACCACGCCGGCGAAATTTGTCGAAGCGGCGGACTCGAATCAAGCCGTCGCCGGCTCGAGGATACCAACTCACCGGTCGACGGCATTGCGCAGGACTGTGGCTTCGGCAACGCTGAACGTCTGCGTAAGGCTTTTCAACGCCGATTTCGCATTACGCCACAGGATTATCGCCGCCGCTTTCGCGTTTTGGCCGCGGACTAACGCATAACAAAGGGAGAAACTGATGACCTACACCACCGGATTGCTGTTGTTCGAAAACCTGGAAGAACTCGATGCTATCGGCCCGTGGGAAGTATTCACCATGGCAGCTGGCGAGCGGGGCAGCGGCAAGGTCGTGACGATTTCGGAGAAGGGCGGCATGGTGCGCTGCGCCAAGGGCCTGCGTATCGAGTCCGATTACAGTTTCGACGATGCGCCGAAACTCGACATCCTCGTCGTACCGGGCGGCCAAGGCACGCGAACCGAAGTCGACAACAAGACCCTGATCGATTGGGTTGCCAAAGTCGCACCGGACTGCACCTGGGTGACCAGCGTATGCACCGGTTCGATGCTGTTGGTTGAGGCCGGCCCAGCGCGGGATAAGCGCGTGACAACCCATTGGGGATTTGTCGAGACGTTGCGCGAGCGCGGCGGGGCAGCGGAGGTTATCGATGATATGCGCTTCGTCAGAGACGGCAATGTCGTCACATCGGCTGGCGTATCCGCTGGAATCGATATGGCGTTGTGGGTCGTCGGCCAGATGGACGACATCGCCTTCGCCCGGCATGTGCAGCGGCGCATGGAGTACGATCCGGCGCCGCCCTACACCGCCGCCGCATAAGGTCCTGCATTTCACAGATCGCTATCGCAAGATTCTAGCACTAAGCTATAAAGCATCGCGTCATCGCTCGAAACGAGATGTTTTATCGTGACAGACCAAAACGACGGCCCGGTCGACCAAGATAGCGATAGCTGGGTGATTCCAATTCCAAATTCGGAATGACCCGCCTATGCGGTCATGCCCCGGCCGTTATTTCAGCGGTTACGCGCCCTCGCCAAGGGGCGCCAGACACTCTTAACAATTCCGCCCGCCACCGACGAGGCCGAAGCGGAACCAAATGGAATTCGAATGGAAGAAGCCCCTCCATTCGAGGCCGATTTGGACCGGGTCATCCCCCTGCCTATGCAGGCAACGGACGATTTGTGATCCAAATCGATGGAGGAAATGCCGTCCTTTGAAGGGGAAGAGACCGAAGAGAGCTCTCTGCCGCTGGATGTGCTGGAGCGGCTGCTCGACGGCGAGCACCCGCTCAAAGTCTTCCGGCGGCACCGTGCGTTGACGCAAAAGCAACTCACTGACCTTACCGGATTGAACGCGACCTACCTGTCACAGATCGAGACCCGTAAACGGCGAGGTTCGACCCGTGTCTATCGTCGACTAGCAACCGCACTCGGCGTCGATATCCGCGACCTCATCGAATAGAAACGCTAAATCGCGACGACCGGCAGGCCTTCCAATAGATCCAATTTTGCTCCGCGCAAGTTCCTGCACGCTCGGATCGAGTCGCCGAGTTCGATGTAGCCTTCAGTGTCCCGATCATAGCGCGGCCATACCGGCAGGCCTTCTGCGTTGGGATCGCCGGTCTTAGCGAAATTTGTCCAATATCCCATGAGCGTGCGAGACAAGGCACCGTCGGTCTCCGAGTAGTCGGGCTTCGCCTTGAACTGACCGCACTTAACGCCGCCGCCAAAAATATAGGCAATCTCCGCCCCATGATAAGCGCCCAGGGTCTCGCCCGCTTTCCAGGGCGGCACCCGGGTAAAGAAATAGGAATAGGCAGCGATCCCCGCATCGCACAGCCAGCGTGCCTGAGTTCGCGCGGGTAGTGTCATTCGCTGATCCGTCCGTAGAGCCATCATCGCGCCATACGCATCGGACGACGCCGGATACGCCTGCAGAACCGCGTCTGCCCGGTCGCCCAGTTCACGCCGGACGACCGCGTCGAACTTCTCTTCCGTATCGAAGTGCGCGCTCATAGGCCGATCGAACATCGTCGCCTCATCCGCGTTGATGCCGATGATCAACGGCACATGGGCGATATCGCCTTTTGCATAGAGATCGCGAGGATCTTCGGGGATCACCCAGCCATCGACGAAAGGATTGCTGTTGAAATCGGCGGCACCGTGCAGTTCCTCCCAGGATTTTTCGCGAAGCGCCGCCGCACTGTCGCAATCGAGCCTCGTTGCGATCGCGACGCCTTGCGCCTCTCGGTCCGCCAAGCTGTCACTGACATCGCGCAACGCACCGCTTTGGCAGATACCGCGGTGGAAGAGTCCTCTTGCTTGCGGCGCCGCCATCAACAGTGCCACGCTGCGGCTACCGGCGGATTCGCCGAAGATCGTCACATTGTCCGGATCGCCGCCAAACGCCGCGATATTGTCCCGCACCCAGCGCAGAGCGGCGATCTGATCCATTAGACCGTAATTTCCGGAGGCACCGTGATCGGATTCCGCGCTTAAGGCCGGATGCGCCAGAAAGCCGAAAACATTCAAACGATAATTGACGGTGACGACCACGACCCCTTCGGCCGCCAAATTGACACCGTTGTACATGAGATTATCGCCCGCGCCGACGCGAAACCCGCCACCATGGATCCAAACCATCACAGGCAGCCGCGCCGCCGGATCGCGCGCCGGCGACCAGACGTTCAGATACAGACAGTCTTCGTCTCTCGGGCCATCCGGCCGCGTTCCGAACATAGAGATCACGCCGCCCGGAGGTTGCGGTGCCGCGGGCGGGAAAACTGTCGCATAACGCACGGCCGACCATGGGACAACCGGTTGCGGTGGCCGCCAGCGCAGTGCCCCTACCGGCGGTGCGGCATAGGGTACGCCGCGAAACACCGTCACCGCATCGTCTTCCGGCGCCGCGCAACCTGCCACAAGACCGCCAGTTACCTCGACTGTTGAATTGCTGAGGGATTGATCATCCATCGCTTCGACTTTCACACGCACGAAATACGCAACAATAACACGACAACTCACACCGACCCATTGGCCTTGCGTGCACCACGGGCCTAAGCTCGTCAACGAACCAATTAAGTGAGGCGACCATGATACGCGGCATCGACCATATTGAGCTCATCGTGCGGAACTTCGACGAGTACATCGAATTCTTGCAAAAACTCGGCTTCGAACTCCTGACCCATACCAAACATCACGGCGAATCCGCGGAGTTGAAACCGCCGGGGGATGATCAGCCGATATTTGAGATTCATCAGGCAACCGGTGAGGAGGTGATCGGCGTCAACCATATCGCCTTCCGGGTCGACGATGTGAACGACGCCCACGGGTCGCTGAAGGACCTTGGTATCGCATTCAGCGGGCCACCGAAGCTGATCAAGGAAACCGGCCGAACCAATATCAATCTGCGCGACCCGGACGGGTGGCGGTTGCAGTTGGTGGATTCCGAAAGGAAGCAGCCGGACTAAGGGCCCATCCGAGGCGTCCGACGATCAACCGTAAGTCGTCTCCGGATCCAAGGGAAAGATCGGCCTGGTGAGCGCCTTGTAGGGAAATTGGCTGAAATCGGCGCTGCCGACTCCGACCGCGTTGCATTCGACGACATGCGCTGCCATCGCACCGAATGTCGGGCGATATTGGATTTTCGATTTCAGCACGATGAACCTCTTGGCGACCGGGTCGATACCGAGAAAACGGAACATGTCGAGGTCGAGCGGTTCAACCCGCCCCTCGCAAACCACGATTTCCAGCGCACCGGTATCGAGGACCGCTGTTCGCCCGAGGTCCACCTGCATTCCGGTGAAGACGGGGCCCCGAACGGTGAACTTTCCGTCCGAAATCCGCGTCACACGCCCCGTTAATCGCAATGGTTCGCCCGCCCGCCCGATCGCCTCCAAATCGAATTTCCCGCCGACAGGCAGGGTCACCTCGGCCCCGATCCCGGCCGCGATCAGCGCTTCGACCGCCTCCGGATCGTAGACTGGTCCTGCCAGCAGGTTTTCAAGTTCTTGGTTCAATGCCTCGCCGATCAACGCCATGCAATCCAGTGTGCCGCCGGAGTTACAATTGTCCGCCATGTCGAGCAGAATGATTGGCCCGCCTCGCAACGTCTTCGCGCGCGCGACCTGCTGCCGATACGGCGGACAGTCATAGATGAAGCCTTCCCGCGTCCGCCATGCGAGATCGAGGATGTCGCGGCAAGCGGCAACGCCCTTTTCAGGTCCGTTGCTGACGGCGAGGACACTCAACCTCGTATCGGGCGTGTCGGCGAGCGGAAATCCGCCGAACACGCTGACCGACAACACATCGTCCGATTCCAGCGCGGTCGCCCGCGCCATGATTTCGCGCATCGGCGCCTCATCGGTCGCCTGCCGTAGAATGTTCGGCAGCACGGGGCAATGCGCATAGGCAAGCTGCGGCGAGATCTCGCCTGCAATCATCTCCACAAGCAGTTCACCGACCCGGTATCCGGCTTCGTACATATCGAGATGTGGGTAGGTTTTGTACCCGACCGCCACATCGCAATGGCGCACCGTCGCCTCCGACATATTGGCGTGAAAATCGAGTCCGATGCCGATAGGTAGATCGGGCGCAACAGCGCGTATCCGCGCCAGCAACTCCCCTTCTCCATCAGCGAAATCATCGGTCACCATCGCGCCGTGCAAGTCGAGCAGCAGACCGTCGCAACCTTGCGCCACGCAATCACAAATCTCTTGCGCGACCTGGTCGAATGCATCCTGCGCGACGGGGCCG
>CAJWOT010000008.1 GCA_913044215.1 uncultured Rhodospirillaceae bacterium
GCCGCGATATAGGTGTCCGTTTCCAGATCGTCGTCCACCGCGCCGGTCAGATCGGCAATACGGGCGATACCGCGGCGATCGCACCATTCTTCCAGATCTTCCAGGATCGAGATCATCGCCGTCGGGTTGCGGAAGGAGGCGTAGCCGACCTGCACCGCGCTGGCGCCCGCCAGCATGTATTCGATCACATCCTCCGCCTTGACGACGCCGCCGCAGCCGATGATCGGGATCGAGACCGCCTTGGCAACGTGATAGACCATCCGCATGATGATCGGCTTGACCGCCGGGCCCGACATGCCGCCGGTCTTGAAGCCGAGCGACGGGCGGAAGCTTTCCGTGTCGATGCGCATCGCCAGGATCGTGTTGGCCACGGTCAGCGCATCGGCGCCGGCCTCTTCCGCGGCGCGGGCGATGCCGACCACGTCGCCCGCATTCGGCGACAGCTTGACGATCACCGGCAGATCCGTCGCGGCTCGGATGGCGCGCACGGTCTCGCCCGTATGATCCGCATGCAGGGCGAAATTGCCCCCACCGGGATCGCGGGTCGGGCAGGAGATGTTGATCTCCAGCGCGTCCACATCCGGCACGGTGACATCGCGGGCCATCTCGGCGAAATCCTCCACCGTGGTCGAGGTGATGCTGACGACGGTCGGCGGGCTGTACTGGGTGTATTGCGGCAGCAGCTCGTTCAGGAAGTAGTCGAGCCCTTTGCCGGGCAGGCCGATGCAGTTGATCATGCCGCATTCGACTTCGGCGACGCGGGGCGGCGGGTTGCCGTCGCGCAGGTCGCGGCTGACCGTCTTGGTCAGGGTCGCGCCCAGCCGGTTGATGTCGATGACCTGTGCCATCTCGTGCGAAAAGGTGCCCGACGCCGGCATCACCGGGTTGGGCATCTCGAAGCTGCCGAGTTTGACCGAAAGATCTACCATCCCATCGCCTCCTTGATGTCGAAGACAGGTCCGTCGATGCAGACCCGCTTGAGGGTTTTGACGCCGTCGATTTCGAACGTGCGCACGCAGACGTAACAGGGGCCGAGGCCGCAGGCCATGATCTGCTCCATCGCCACCTGGCCCGGAATATCGTGCTTCTCGCCCAGCCGCTTCATCAGCATGAACAGCCGGTTCGAGCCGCAGGTGTAGAACGCGTCGGCGCGGCCCTGCGCGATGCGGTCCTCGATGATGGCTTCGACATTGGCGATGTCGCTGCTGCCGTCCGTGTCGGTGACGGTGACGATTTCCGCGCCCGCCTTCTCGAACAGATCGCCGGACATGGCGAGTTCGGGGCTGCGCGCGCTCAGGATCACCGTCGCGCCGACACTATTATCCGCGATCATCTGCGAGATCGGCGCCAGGGTCGCGAGACCGACGCCGCGGCCCAGCACGACCACATGTTTCCAGTCCGGCTGGATCGTGAAGCCGACGCCGAGCGGGCCGACCATGTTGAACTGGTCGCCGGGTTCCAGCATCGCCGTGCCCTTGGTGCCGCGGCCGACGGTTTTGTATAGGAATTCCAGCCGCTGGTTCTCCTTGTCGACCAAATAGACGCTTTGTGGCCGGCGCAGCCACAGATCGCCCTCGTCCGGCGACGGGCAAAGCCAATGGAAGAACTGCCCGGGCTTGGCGGTCAGGGATTT
This sequence comes from uncultured Rhodospirillaceae bacterium, assembly GCA_913044215.1. Taxonomy (GTDB): domain Bacteria; phylum Pseudomonadota; class Alphaproteobacteria; order UBA8366. The sequence continues at coordinate 1,634 of CAJWOT010000008.1, forward strand.
CGGCGAGGCGGTGACGATCAGATGCTTGTATTCGTCGTTGATCCAATCGTTCGACAGCACGGTCGTGACGGCTTCCTCGACCGGGGCCTTCGGCGAATGGTCGACGAAATCGGCATCGCCGACGACGCGCGGCTTGGTCGAAAAAACGGTGGTTTGCGGTTCGGTCATGCGGGGGTCCAGATGCTGGAATCGTTCAGAAAGTGATAATAGTCCCAAAAATGTTACAAATCCAGATCAATCCGTGTGTTTGGCGATTAAACCGCGCATAAAGTCCGCCGCCGCGGTCCCTTTCAGCGCCCGGCGCCACATGTCGGCGACGGTCTTCTCGTGCAGGGCCAGCGCTTCGGGTGCCGAGGTGATCATGGCGACGCCGACACGGACATTGGGCTGCGCGCCGAGCCTGAAGGGGCTGACGGTCAGCATCTTGCGGTCTGGCTGCCGGAAGATCTGAAAGCCGGTATGGGGCAGCGTGTCCGGCACGATGCCAATCTGCACGCCGATCGGCTGGTCCGCCATCATGTCGGAGAGATTGCGTGCCTCGGCCATCGCCAGGTTGCGGCGTTCGGCACGTTCGGCCTCGCTCAGTTCGAGAGTGCCGACCAGCCCGTTGCGCAGGAATCCATCCATCTCGATCGCCGACAGTAGGTTGACGACGCCCGGGCTGCGGTTGCGGAAGGTCGCCTTGCGGGCGGCCAGCACCGCCATGATGTCGGCGGCCTGCTGCAGGGCGGCGTCCCGGTCCGGCAAATCCGCCGGGATGTTCTCGCGCAGGATCGCCGCCAAGATATCGTCGAAGGCATCGGAGGCGAGCAGGTAGGAGATCGGGCCGGCGAGGACGACGATATGTTCTGCCGTCTCCTCGATCTGGCGGATGCGCTCGAAATAGCTCACCGCCGAGGCGACATATTCGACCCCAACGCCGAGCAGGGTCGGGATCGACACCTCCAGCAGATCGGCGAGCTTCTCCAAGGTGTCGATCTTGGCCAGCTCGCCCTTTTCGAACCGGTAGAGAGCGGTGCGCGAAATACCGATCCGTTTGGCGACCTCGTCGGCGCTGAGGCCGGAGCCGAGCCGGAAGGCGCGCAGCCGGTTGCCGATATCGTCGAAGCGGATCGCCATCAGGCGCCGTCAGCCGCCATCAATCGCGGCGAGAATCTCGGCCGGGCCGAGCGGCGATTTGGTGAGCCGCACCTCGAATGGGGACAGCGCGTCCTCGATGGCAGCGATGATCGCGGCCGGGCCCGGGAAGACGCCGCATTCTCCCACGCCTTTGACGCCGATCGGGTTCAAATGGGTCGGCGATTCGTGGTGGATCACCTCGATGGCCGGCACTTCCGGCGCGGTGATCAGCAGATAGTCGGCCAGATTGGTGGTCTGCGGCTGCCCGTACTCGTCGAAGCCCATCCATTCGTACAGCGCGTTGCCGATGCCGTGCGCGGCGGCGCCGATGATTTGACCGTCGACAATCTGCGGATGGATGACGGCGCCGCAATCGTGCCCCAGCACGAAATTGCGGATCGCGACATGGCCGGTCTCGGGATCGACTTCCACCTCCACCGCGGCGGACCCGTTGGCGTAGGTCAGATCGTCGATGACCACATGTTCGGTCGCTTCCAGCCCGGGCGCGACACCGCCCGGCAAATTGTAGCCGGGCACGCCCGCGACCGACCGGGCGACTTCGCCCAGCCCGACCTTCATATCGGCGACGCCGGCGACGCGGATTTCGCGCCCGACGATCTCCAGATCCGCCTCCGACGCCTCCAAAAGGTGGGCGGCGATGGTCAGGGCCTTCTGGCGGACCGCAATCGCGGCGACATGGGCCGAGGAGCCAGCGGTGACCGCCTGGCGGCTGTTGAAGCCGCCGATGCCGAGCGCCGCGGCGGCGCTGTCACCCGCGGAAACCTTGACGTTCGACAGGTCGCCGCCGAGCTGCGTGGCAACGATCTGCGCCATCATCGTCTCGGTCGATTGGCCCATCGCGGTGGCGCCGGTCGCGACCTGGATCGTGCCGGAGGGGGCGATGCGCACGGTGGCCGATTCGAAGGGGCCGCGCCCCGTGCCTTTGACGAAATTCGCCATACCGATGCCGAGATAGCGGCCTTCCGCGCGGGCTGCCTGCTGCCGGGCCGGAAACTCATCCCAGCCGGCGCGGGCCAGCACGTCGGCCTGGCATTTCGGGTAGTCGCCGCTGTCCAGTATGACCGGGCCGCCGCCGCGGTTCTGCAGCGGCTTGGTCTTCGGCATGTCGGCGCCGGACACCAGGTTGCGGCGGCGAATTTCCGCCCGGTCGAGGCCGAGCGCCTGCGCCGCCCGGTCGAGCAGCCGCTCCATCACGAACACGCCCTGCGGCTGACCGGCGCCGCGCACCGGGGTCACCGGCACCTTGTTGGTGAGCGCCAGCTTGACCGACATCGCATAGGCGGGAATCTCGTAGGGCAGGGTGACGGTGATCGCCGATTCATAGGGCAGGTTCACGCCGCGTGCGGTGAAGGCGCCGTGATCGTGGATCAGGCTGCCGCGCAGGCCGAGGATTTTGCCCTCGCCGTCGGTTGCGATCTCCGCCTCCCAGAACTGATCGCGCTCCTGGGTCGTGCCGATGAAATGTTCGCGCCGGTCCTCGATCCATTTGACCGGGCGGCGCAGGATCAGCGCGGCGACGGCCAGGGTGATGTCCTCTGGGTAGAAGATCAGTTTCGGGCCGAAGCCGCCGCCTAGCTCGGGCGCGACGACGCGGACGCCGGTCTCGTGCCGGCCCAGCATGTCGCAGAGCAGCTGGCGGGCGGTGTGCGGGGTCTGGGTGGAGCTCCACAGGGTGAGCAAATCTTCCAGCGGGTCGTAGGTGGCGACATTGCCGCGGCACTCGATGGAATGACCGCCACCGCGATGCTGATGGAAGTTTTCGCGAAACACGTGCGGGGCAGTGGCAAAGGCAGCGTCGGTGTCGCCGAACGCCATGTCGAATTCGGCCAGCAGATTATGCTCCGCGCCGTCATGCACCGGGGCGGCATCTTCGGCAAGCGCTGCGCGGGCGTCGGCGACCGCGGGTAGCGGGTCGTAATCCACATCGACCAGGGCGGCCGCGTCCTCGGCGATGTAGCGGTCATCGGCGACGACGAGGGCGATGGGCTCGCCGACATGGACCGTCTCCGCGCCGGCGAGCGCGATGCGGTTGCGGTCCTGGCGGTAGCTCGGGCTCGGCAGGCCGACGACCAGCCGGTCGGTCTCCAGGTGCGGCTGCAGATCGTCGAGGGTCAGGACAGCGTGGACGCCGGGTATGGCGAGGGCGGTGCTCTTGTCGATCTCCCGGATATGGGCGTGGGCGTGGGCGCTGCGGACGAAGGCCGCTTCGAGCATACCGGGCAGGGCGATATCGTCGACGAAGCGCGCCTCACCGCGCAGCAGCCTCTCATCCTCGAGCCGGGGCACGCTCGCCCCGAATACCGCGTCGTTCACCCTACCCTCGCGCACCATGCCGCCGCTTCACGGCCGTTCCGGCCATTAGAGGCGCCGGTCGTGCAATAATCAACACAAATCCCAAAAATGGGACAGATGCATCACGAATTTCGAATCACCCGACACAACCCCGCCTTACATATCGAGGACCGACGGCGTGAACAGTTCCGCTGGGTCGAGCTTGCGGTCGGTCATGCCCTGCTCGAAGGCGTAGCGGGTCATCGCCTCGATTTCCTTCATGTTGTCGGCCATGCCGTAGCGCCAATAGTCGTCCCCCATCAGCGCCTGCGCCCGCGCGAACTCGTCCACCGGCCAGGGCAGCATCGTGTAGAGATGCCCGACCTCGCCCAGCCGCTGGTAGCAGATCGCGCGGGCTTCCAGATAGGCGCGGTACACATGCACCGGCAGCCAGGGATGCTGCTCGAACAGGCTGCGCCGGATCGCGACCAGATGCATGATCGGGAACATGCCGGTCTTGGCGAAATAGGCTTCCTCGTCGGCGCGGTAGTTCGGGAACAGCCGGACAACCTTGTCATTGGTCTCCAGGCAGGACGGTGCGCGGGCCGACATCATCGCGTCGAGTTCGCCGCTGTCGAGCATGGCGTTGAGGGTCGCGTCGCCCGCGATCCGCTGAACTTCGATCGACGGCGGCAGCGCAATGGCGATGCGCGGCTTGCTGATCGGCTCTTCCTGTCCGCCGACCCGCCAGGACATGTCGCTCGCCGCGACGCCGTACTCATCCTGCAGGATGCCGCGGATCCACAGGGCCGCCGTCATCGGATATTCCGGCACCCCCATGATCTTGCCCTTGAGATCCTCCGGCCGATCGATGCCCTTGTCGGTGCGGATGTAGATCCCGGAATGGCGGAACATCCGCGAGACGAAGGCCGGCACGCCGACATAGGGATTCTCGCCACGAGCCGTGAGGGTCATGAAGTTCGACATCGACAGTTCGGTGATGTCGAACTCCTGATGGCTGAGCGCGCGAGTAAACGCTTCCTCCGGCGTCATCGGATGGGCGATGACCTCGCAGCCATCGATCCGCACGCTGCCGTCGAAAATCGCCCGCGTGCGGTCGTAGGAGACCCCCGCCAGGCTGACCGTGACCTTCGACATGCCTAGGCCGCTTTGCTGCGGTCGATCGCCGCCTTGATCAGTTCCAGCCGGTCGTTGCCGAAATACATGTCGGATCCATTGACGAAGAAGGTCGGCGAGCCGAAGCCGCCGCGTTCGATGATCTCATCCGTGGTCTCGAACAGTTTGCGTTTGATCGTATCGTCGCCGATCTGCGCGAAGAAATCGTCCGCATCCATGCCGGCCTTGCCGACGATCTCGCGCAGCACGTCTTCCTGTGAGATGTCCTTGTCGTCGCACCAATAGGCTTCGAACATGGCGCGGGAATAGGGCGAGATGGTGCCCTGCTCGATGGCCACGAAAGCGCCGCGCAGCGCTTTGACGCTGTTCACCGGAAAGACGCTGGGCTTGATCATGCTGATGCCCTGATAGGCGCTCCAGTCCGCCATATCCTTCTTATAGTAATTGTCCTTCGGCGGCACCGGATTCTCGCGGCGCTGATAGACGCTGGGATTGACCTTGTTGAACACCCCGCCGACGAGGAAGGGTTTCCAGACCAAATCCGCACCGTTGTCGGCGCAGAAACTTTCGATCCGATCGTAGGCGAGGAAGGTCCAGGGGCTGGAATAGTCGAAGAAGAACTCGATGGTGGCCATGTCTCTGTTTCCCTGTGAATGTGAGTTGGCGGGATTATAACCGTTGAGCCCACGCGTCCAACTGGGGCAGGACTGCGTCGGATTGCTCGGACTCCATGCTGAGCACGATGCGTTCGACACCCGCATCCTCGTAAGCGGCCCATTGGTGCGGGTCGTGCGAGACGCCGAAGACAGAAATCGGCACGCTGCGCCCGGCTTCCTTTTCCATTTCGCGGAATTCCGGCAGACGGTCGAGAAGATCGTAGTTCGGCCGGTGCGCGTGCGGCAGCCAGCCATCGCCATAGTCGAGCGCACGCTGCGCCGCCCACGGAATGGCGCCGCCCACGATCACCGGCGGGTGCGGGTTCTGAACCGGTTTCGGCCAGGTCATCATCGGGTCGAAATCGACGAATTCGCCATGAAATTCGGGTTTGGTCTCGGTCCAGATGGCGCGCATCGCGGCGACCTGCTCGCGCATCTTCTTGTTGCGTGTTTTGAAGTCGGTGCCGTGATTCTGCATTTCGTCCGCGTTCCATCCGGACCCGATGCCGAACAGGAACCGCCCGTTCGAAATCTGGTCGATCGAGGCCACCGACTTGGCCGTCTGGATCGTATCGCGCTGCGGCACCAGACAGATGCCGCTGGCGATCTTCAGCTTGATCGTCACCGCGGCGGCAGCGCCCATGACCACGAACGGGTCCATCACGTCGTAATATTTCTTCGGTAGCTCGCCGCCTTTTGGGAAGTCGGATTCGCGCGACAGCGGAATGTGGCTGTGCTCCGGAAACCAGTAGGATTCGAAGCCCCGTTCCTCCAACGCGACCGCGAGCTCTGCCGGGTGCATGGAATAATCGGTGGCGAACATGGCGATGCCGACATGCATGATGTGTATCTCCCCCTAAATAATCGGCGACACTCAAGCGTGTTGTCCGCCGATGCGTCAATCGATAACGTGCCGGCGCACCGAATAAAGTCTGCGAAGGAGACCGCGCCGTGATCGTCGACGTCCATGCGCATTTCGTTCCCCAGAAGATGCTTGACGCCCTGGCGAGTGGCCGGGCGTCATTCCCGAATGTCGAACTGCTGCATGAGGGCGATACGTTCAAGCTGGGTTTTGCCGGCGGCCCGCTGACCCGGCCGGTCAATCCGAAACTGCGCGAAACCGAGGGGCGCCACGCCTGGATGACGGAAGTGGGTATCGACTGCCAGGTGACGGGTGGCTGGCTGGATGCGTTCGGCTATGAACTGCCGCCGGATGAAGGGGCGGCCTGGAGCCGGTTCCTGAACGAACATCTGAAAGAGGCGACCGACGACAATAGGTTCCTTGCGCCGCTCGGCAGCGTGCCGCTGCAGGACGGCGCGCTGGCCGCAGAAGTGCTGCGTGAGCTGATCGCGGATGGCCACAAGGGCGCGATGATCGGGACGCAGCCCTACGGCAGCTCGGGAAATCTCGACGACCTGATGCTGGATCCTTTCTGGGAAGCGGCGTCCGAACTGGAAGCCGTCCTCTATATCCATCCGATGTTCGGCTGCGGTGATCCGCGGCTGGCGGATTTCGCCATGATCAATGCGGTCGGGCGCGGCCTCGACACGACCACGGCGGTGGCACGCCTGCTCTTCTCGGGCCACTTCCTGAAATATCCCGGCATGAAGGTGGTGTTGTCCCATGGCGGCGGCGCACTGCCCTTCATGTTGGGACGCCTGAAGCACAACGCCACCATCCATCCCGGCCAGTTCGCGGATCCCGCGGAAGGGTTCGCGCGGCTGTATCACGATACGGTGTTGCTCGATCCGGATGCGTTGCAGTTCGTCTGCGGCAAGACGGGCCCGGGACAGCTCATGATGGGGTCCGACTACCCGTTCCCGATCGGCGACATGAAGCCCTGCGACATCGTGCATCAGGCCGGTTTCAGCGAGATCGACACCAGTGCTATCCTGGGTGAGACGGCGGCGAAGCTGTTTCAACTCGACGGTGGATGCGATGGCGCTCACGGATGAGCAGGTAACGGACCCGTTTGGCAACCGCCGGCAGCCGGCGGTCCCTTTCGAACCGGTCGTCGATCCTGCGGGATGGACGGCGGCGGAGATGGCGGCCAGCGAGGAGTGGCTCTATCAATTCGGTACGGCGGAGATTGCCGAGTTGCAGGCGGCAATCGCCCCCTACGACCGCGACGATATCGATCTGATGTCCTTGGACGCGCCCGATTTTCCGTTACCGCGTCTGGCGGCGTCCCTGCGGGATATTCGCCAGGAACTGTTGTACGGGCGGGGCTTTGTCCTGTTTCGCGGACTGCCCGTTGAGGAAATGGGCAAGCGCGCCACGGCGGTCGCCTTCTGGGCGGTCAGCCGGCATCTCAGTGACGGCGTTTTTTCGCAGAACAAACGCGGTCACGTGCTGGGTCATGTGACCGATCTGGGTGAGAGCCGCTCCAATCCCAGCCAACGGGGACCCTATTCGCGGGAGGAAATCCCCTTCCATGTCGACTGTTGCGATATCGTCGGATTGCTCTGTCTGGAGACCCCGGTTTCCGGCGGTGAAAGTAGCATCGTGAGTTCTGTAACGCTGCATAACGAGATGCTGAAGCGGCGGCCTGATCTGGTGCGTGTGGCGGCGGCGCCGTACTACCGCGACCGCCGCGACGAGGTCCCGCCGGGGATGGCGCCCTACTACAAGGTTCCGATTTTCAATTATCACCAAGGCTATTTCAGCGCGAATGTGGAACCGACCTATATCGGTTCGGCGCATCGATTCGAAGCCTGCGGCGAGATGACATCGGAACAAAAGGAAGCCCTGGCGCTGTCACAAGAGCTGGCGCGGGAGATGCGCTTTGATCAGGGTTTCAGCCGAGGCGATATGCAGTTCGTCAACAACCACGTTATCTTCCACTCGCGGCGCGGCTATGTCGATCGGCCTGACCCGGACCGTAAGCGGCATCTGCTGCGGATCTGGCTGAAGGTGATGGATGGACGGCCGCTGCCGGACGCCTTTTACGAACGGCACGGCACGCGGCACACGGTTGACCGCCCCGGTGGCATCGTCGGGCCGGACACGGTCCTCAACGCACCAATCTACCGCGAGTAGACGGAGACACTCATGAAAATCACGGGCTGCGAGACGCTGCATTGCGGTGCGGGCTGGCGCAATTTTTCCTTCCTCAAACTGCAGACCGACGAAGGTCTGACCGGCATCGCGGAGTACAATGAAAGCTATGGCAGCAAGGGGCTGACCGGCGTTATCGAAGCCTTGGTGTCGTCGATCATCGGGCTCGATCCGCGCGCGCATGAGCAGATCAGCCAACAGCTCTACCAAATGACCCGGCAGGCGCCGGGCGGCATCAACCAGCAGGCCATCGCAGCCATCGAGAACGCGATGATGGATATCGCCGGCAAGGCGCTGGATGTGCCCGTCCATCAGCTATTGGGCGGCGCCGTGCGCGACAAGATGAAGCTCTATTGGTCGCATTGCGGCACCTATCTGATGAACGACAGCGCGTCGGAGGCGATGGGCCTGGAGCGCATGCGCTCGCTCGACGATGTCGTGGCGTTGGGCCGCCGGGTGCAGGAAAGCGGGTACAAGGCGCTGAAGACCAACATTTTTCTGTGGGACCGCAATCCCGGTCTCTACATGCCGGGCTTTGCGCGCGGCGGGGGCGGACCGGAACTTAATGTCGAGAAGAACATCATCGACGGGCTGCGCGAACAGCTCGAGGCCTTTCGCGAGGGTGCGGGGCCGGATATGGGGATCCATCTCGACCTGAACTTCAACTGCAAGACCGAAGGATACCTTCAGATCACGCGGGCGCTCGATGATCTGGGCCTGACTTGGTTTGAGATCGACATGTACGACCCCGCGGGTCTGCGGCACATCCGGAACTCGATCCGCACGCCTGTCGCCTCTTGCGAGTCGCTCTACGGTCTACGCGAGTTCCGGCCCTTCTTCGAGCACCATTCTATGGATGTCGCGATCATCGATCTGCCCTGGAACGGCGCGTGGCAAAGCCTGAAGATCGCCGCCATGGCGGAGGCGTACGAGATCAACTGTGCGCCCCATAACTTCTATGGGCATCTGTCGACGATCATGAGCGCGCATCTCTGCGCCGCGCTGCCGAATTTCCGGATCATGGAAATCGATGTGGACGACGTCCCCTGGAAGGACGACATCGTGACCTATGTTCCGGAGATTGAGGATGGATACCTTAAGCTGCCGCAGGGACCCGGTTGGGGCGTTGAGTTGAACGAAGACGCGATCGCCGAGCATCCACCGATCGGTATTCAGAATTCAGCGGCGGGAAACCGCTAATTTTGGCGCCGGCCGGCGCGCACCCACCAGCATTAGAAGGATCGCAAGCGCCTGCACCGTGCCAGCCGTGGCGAAGAAGCTGACAGAGGACACCTCGATGTGCGCCGCCGACAGGGCATGCACGTATGCGAAGCAGACCGGTGCGAAGGCGCAGGCCGCCTGGGCCCCGGCGACGATCAGCGAGACCACGCGTTGCACCTCGGCTTTTGGAAATTCCTGCTGCGCGATCAAAGGCGGCATGGAAGTCGCGTTGCCGATACCGAATCCGAACAGAAATACGCCGGTGATCAGGAGTGGAGCACTTGTTCCGGCGGACAGGATGAGCAGCACGGCGCTGCATTCCTGGCTGCACGCGGGATCGATCTTGCTGGCAAACGCAAATCTTCCCGGCCTGTCTGCCGGCCATGCCTCGATTGGAGCGATCGCAGACACCATATCGCCGGCAAGCTGGGCGCCGCGATCTTCAGCCACTATTTCGAGAAGGGAAATGTGCGCCGCCGCAACAACACGCGCGCGTTGGAAATTACACCGACCGGTCAGCGCGCCCTGCGCGACATGTTCGGGATCGCGGGACTAGACTAGGCGGGAACCTGCTGCGTGATGCAGTGGACGCCCCCGCCGCCGCCCGCGATGACACTACCGGTTACGCCGACCACCTGGCGGTCGGGAAATATTTCGCGCAGAATCGCCATTGGCGCGTCGTCTTGACGCGGATCATCCGCCGTCGGCACGATGACCCCGCCATTGCAGATGTACAAATTGATGTGCAGCACGTCGTCCTGCAGCGGCAGTTCGATGATTTCCAGGGACCGGCCTTTGGCATCCCTCTCGCCGCGCAATCGGCGTTTCGCATCCCGGGTGATCGCGTAATTCTCGTCGTTTCGATCTTCGGTGGTTTGTAACAGCACCGTACCCGCTGCAACGAAGACGCAGAGTCCATCGACATGACCGTTGGTAATCGGATCCGGTGAAATCCCCTTGCCAAGCCAGATAATTTTCTCGACGCCAAGCTTCCGTTTGAGCAGCGTTTCCTGCGCCGCCTTGCCGAAGCCCGGATTGCGTGTCGGATGCAGCAGACACTCTTCGGTCATCAGCAGTGTCCCTTCGCCATCGACCGAAATCGCGCCACCTTCGAGGACGAATTTATTGGATCGATCGGCCAGCCGAACCGATCGGCAAATCGCCATTTCACCTTCGCGTCGTCGTCGTACGGGGGAAACTTTTCGCCCCACCCGTTGAACGTGAAGCCGCGGATTCGCCGCTCGCCCCGCCCATCGTGCACGAAGATTGGACCGCTGTCCCGGCTCCGCCCCTCATTGAGCGGCATCTCGACGATATCGATCGCGCGGCTGAGCAAGCGTCCGGCGAGGGTGCGGTCCTGCGGACGGACGGCGATCGAGACGGGCTCAAATCCCGCAACGGCGTTGGCAACTGCCGCCCATTCCCGTGCGGCATCGGGGTAGTCGCGCGCGGGCCAGTTCTGCGGCGGGGCGAACTGCATCAAGGTCCACTCGTGCGGTTCCCACTCGGCCGGCATCCAGTGTTCGGACGGTCGTTTATCTTCGCTCATGGCCTGATCCGCGTAGAAGGCGGCACCCATCGTCGCGGTTACGCCTCTCATGAACTGGCGGCGCGACATTCGCATGGTTTTCAACTCTTCGCTTGCGTCAAGAAGCGGCAACACCATAGCTTGCCGCACTGGAAAAACGAGCAACAACTGTCCCACCATGGCTTCCTACGACAACGCTTTCGATGCCGAAGAGATCGCCGCCGGTATCGCCGAATGGGCTTCGGTCGAGAGTCCGAGTTTCGACGCGGCCGCGGTCAACCGCATGATGGATCTGGCACAGGAAACCATGACACGTCTCGGCGCGTGGGTGGAACGCGTGCCCGGGGCGGCCGGTTATGGCGATGCGGTGCGCGCCCGTTTCACCTGGGGAGAGGGGCCGGGAATTCTCGTCCTGGGCCATCTCGATACGGTGCATCTTGTCGGCACCTTGGTGGAAACATTGGCGGTACGCCGAGACGGCGACCGGCTTTACGGTCCCGGTGTGCTCGATATGAAAGGCGGCATGTATCTCGCCGTGCATGCCATTGAGAAAATTATTGAAGCGCGCGCCCGTCTTTCCCTCCCGGTTACCTTCTTGTTCATCCCGGACGAGGAGATCGGCAGCCCCTCGACCCGCGCCTTGATCGAGGCGGAGGCACGTGCCCATCGCTACGTGCTGGTGCCCGAGCCGGGCAAGCCGGACAAGTTCGTCACCGGGCGGCACGCCTTCCTGCGTTACAAGCTGCATACGCATGGCAAGCCGGCGCATGCCGGAGTCGCAAAGGGTATTGGTCGCAGTGCGATCAGTGTGATGGCGCAGTTGATCGGCCAGATCGAGGGATTCAGCAACGTCGAGCGCGAGGTGACCTATCGGGTCGGCAATGTGCAGGGCGGTAATTTCGTCAATGTGATCCCGACAGAATGCGACGCCGAGGTGCTGTGCGTTGCCCCCACGCCGGAAGATTTCGAAGTGGTTCAGGCGCGTATGGCATCACTGGTCTCGCCCGATCCGGAAGTGCGGCTGGTGGTCGAGCCTGGCCCGATCCGGCCGCTCTTCACGATGTATGAGGCGACCCGCGACTTGTTCGAGGTCGCTCAGCGGGTGGCGCGCGAAGTCGGTCTCGACCTCGGCCAGGGACAGTTCGGTGGCGGCAGTGACGGTAACTTTACCGGCGCGCTCGGCATCCCGACTTTGGATGGGCTGGGCGTTTGCGGCGACGGGGTCCACACCAAGCAGGAACATCTGCTGGTGTCGTCCCTCGTACCCCGCGCACGTCTCCTCGCCGGCCTGTTTGAGGCGCTGTCGGAACGGAATCGTTAACCCAGCACAGCCTTGGTCGATTCGGCGATGGTCTCGACGATCTGGTCGATGGTCGATTCCTTGCTCACGATCGGTGGTGCCAGGCAATAGACGTCGCCCCGTACGCGGCTGAACAGGCCGCGCTGCATGCCTTCGGCGTGAATACGCGGGCCGACATTTTCCGACGCGTCGAAGACTTCCTTGGTCGAGCGGTCTTTGACGTATTCGACGCCGACCATCAAGCCGAGGCCCCGGATATCGCCGACATTCGGATGGTCGCCCAAGACGTCCTTCAGCCCGTTCAGCAGGCGCTTGCCCTTGGCCGCCGCCATGCCCGGGAAATCTTCCTTGTTGATGACGTCGAGCATCGCGTTGGCGATGGCACAACCGACCGGATGGGCGCTATAGGTATAGGCGTGCATGAAGGGCTTGCCGCTTTCATCCATGGTCTTGGCGATCTCGTCGCTGACGCCGATACCGCCCAGCGGGAAATAGCCCGAGGTGATCGCCTTGGCGAACTGAATCAGGTCGGGTTTGACGCCCCAATGCTCCAGCCCGAACATCGTGCCGGTGCGGCCGAAGCCGGTGATGACTTCATCGGAGACCAGCAAGACGTCGTATTTGTCGCAAATCTCGCGGATGCGCGGGAAATAGTCATCCTGCGGCACGATCACGCCGCCGGCGCCCTGCACCGGTTCGGCGATAAACATGGCGACTGTGTCGGGACCGGCTTCCAGGATCGCCTTTTCCAATTCGTTCGCTGCAGCAACACCCTGGCTGACGCCCTCCGGCGCTTCGTAGAAATAGGGATACGGGCCGGGAATATGGATGAAGCCCGGCACGCGTGGCTCGAACATGGGCCAGTAGGCGTCGATTCCGGTCGCGCTCATCGCGGCCAGGGTGACGCCGTGATAACCCCAGATGCGCGAGATGACCTTTGTCTTCTCCGGTTTGCCTTTCAGTTTCCAGTAGTAACGCGCCAGCTTGATGTTGCTGTCGGTCGATTCGCCACCGCCCGAGGTGAAGTAGAAATGATTGATGTTTGAATAAGTGATGTCGGCCATGCGCTCGGCCAGTTCGATGGCGCGCGGGTTGGAACTGCCCGCATAGCCCGAGGCGTAGCCCATCTCGGCCAGCTGTTTCGCACCGGCATCGGCCAATTCCTGGCGACCGTTGCCCGCCGTGTTGTTCCATAGGCCGGCGAGACCGTCGATATAACGGTCGCCGTTGGCGTCGACCAGAAACTCGCCTTCGCCACCGACCCAGACCTTGCCGCCGGCGTGCGCCGCCTTGTTGTGCAGCGGGTGGATCAGATGCGCCATATCCCGATCGAGCAGGGCGGCTTCGGCATTGTTCGATGCTTCGGCGGTATTCGACATGTCAGGTTCCTCATCTAGGCGGACAGCAAAAGCGGAGTGTGCGTGTGCGCGGACGGTTGGATCAAGCGGAATCTGAGTCCGTTTGGATCGCGTGCGATCGAGGTCTAGGGTGAGTCACTGAACAAACCGAGGAGCAGTGAAGATGTCGAGAAGCGAAGCCTACGAAAAAGGCATGGAAATCCGTCAACAGCTGATGGGCGATGCCATGGCCAACCAGATGGCGAAGACGGTCTATGACGACCCGATCATGGAGAAGTTCGGCGAATATACCCGCGAGGCGGTATTCGGTCTGCTGTGGTCGCGCCCGGGCCTCGACATGAAGACGCGAGCACTGATCTGCTGCATCACCGATACGGCGACCGGTCGCTGGCCCGAGCTGGAAATCCATCTCCAAATGGCGCGTCGCCAGGGCTGGACCGAGGACGAGCTGGCTGAGGCGCTGCTGCACACCGGCGGCTATATCGGTGTCCCGGCCGTGCGCGAGGCGATGCTGATCGCGAAGGAAGTGTTCGCCAAGATGCGAGACGAGGGCGGGGACGATTAGAGGCGAGAGCGGTCATCCCTCACCCTCCCGCTACGCGGGTCCCTCTCTCTCCCCGGGGGAGAGGGCTGGGGTGAGGGGATAAACGGGCGTATCATTTGTCATCATGATCTACAAAATCTGCACCGAAAGCGAATGGGCGGGCGCGGAGACGCAGGGCGCGTTCACCGGCAGTCCGGTCGATCTCGCCGACGGTTTCATCCATTTCTCCACCGCCGAACAGGTCGAGGAGACGGCGCGGCGCCACTTTGCCGGCCAGACCGATCTGGTGCTGGTCACCGTCGACTCGGATAAGCTCGGAGATGCGCTGAAATGGGAGCCGTCCCGCGGCGGCGCCCTGTTTCCGCATCTCTACGGCGCGTTACCGACCGACGCAGTGGTTTCGGTGTCACCCTTGCCCTTAGACGAGGGGGGCGGGCACCGGTTTCCAGAAACGCTCTAACCGCCGACCCACAGGCTCCACACCGCCAGAAGGGGCGTATCGTAGGACCGCATGCCGTGCAGGATGTTGGGCACGTTGTGCACCGTGCCGCCCAGTCCCGGCTTGCGCCAGGCGCCTTCGTTCTGCCGCCAGGCACCGTCGGACAGGACGGCGTAGATTTCCTCCGGCGGGTGCGTGTGGTCGGGGTAGTGTGTGTTGGGGGCGACCAGGCTGACGCCGATGCGCACATCGTTGCGCTGCTCGATGCCGTCGACACCGACGACCACCGCATTGGCGTGGTTGGCGCGGAAATGCTCGTCACCGACCGGTTTTATAATCCAGGTGAGCTGTGGTTCGACGGCGGCGAACGCTGCTCCGAGCTGCACCGTGCGGTCGGGGCCGGCCTTGGCGTTCTCGAACGCGGCCGGCAGGTGATCGCAGACCGGCAGCCGTTTCGCGGTCGGCGGTTCCTGCCTGCCGTCCTCGGCGGCCAGCGCGTCGAAGATGCGCGTCGCCGCCGGTTTGGCGGCGTCGGGAAGGTCACCTTCGAAGACGGCTTGCTGCAGCGAGTCGATGAAGTGCTGCAGTGCCGGTGATCGTTTCGTCATGCCGGTCCAAGCTCCTTGTCGCTGTAAATACCGTTCGGCTTGAGGGGGCTGTTCGCGAAGACGTTCTGGCCGGTCTTGCGTGACGTGTTGCGCCAGGCCGCCAATTCGTTTTCCCCGAATTCTTCCTGCGGTGACGGATCGATATCGACGCGGCCATAGGTATCGACGCCGCGCACCAGCATGCCGGAATCGCGGTGCGCCCGAACCTCCACATGGGTTGGCATCATTTCGACCAGCAGGACGATGCGCCGGTTTTCTGCGGTGTTGACACCCGAACTGTGGATGGCCTGTGCGTTGAACAGGCCGATTTCGCCGGCCTTCAGCGGCATTTCGACGGCTTGAGATTCGTCGAAACCCTCCGGGATGTATTGGCCTCGGGTCAGGATGCTCTCCGGATTGCCGGTGTCGATATGGTCCAAGGTGCCGGTCTTGTGCGACCCGGGAATGACCTTGAGGCAGCCATGATCGAGCGTGCAATCGGCCAATGCCAGCGCGCCGATTACGAGGATCGGCCGGATCGGGTTGTGCGCGCCGTCCTGATGCCAACCCGCATGGGTCTTGCCGTCCGGCTCCTTGATGCGGAAGGCCATGCTGTAACACAGGATGTTCGGGCCGATCAGGTCCTCGTAGACGTCGAGGATTCCATCATGCCGCGCGATTTCCTCGACCCAAGGGCAGAGCAGGTGCGATTTGCTCTTCAGCTTCAACCGGTCGTCTGGAAACTTCGCCTCGAAGGCTTCCAGACGAGCTCGGAAATAGGCGATTTCGTCCGGCGACAAGGCTGG
The DNA here is from genome assembly GCA_913044215.1 of uncultured Rhodospirillaceae bacterium. GTDB lineage: Bacteria > Pseudomonadota > Alphaproteobacteria > UBA8366. Next base: position 17,679 of record CAJWOT010000008.1, read on the forward strand.
GACGGGTGACAGGTATCCCTGTTCGTGAAAATGGTCGATCTGCGTTTGGGTGAGCGCTTTTGGCATCACCGCAGGGCCCCGCCGCCATCGACGGAGAAGACGACGCCGTTGACCCAGCTCGCCTTGTCTGAGGCGAGGAAGGCGACGACATTGGCGCATTCTTCCGAGGTCCCGACCCGGCCGCCGGGGCCGGTCATCAATTCACGCCAACGGTTTTCGTCGCCGAACTGTTTCTTTGCATGAACCTTTTGCAGTGTGACCAGCCGCTCGGTCTCGATCGGTCCCGGATGGATACCGACGACACGGACACCATGGTCATAACTCTCTCGCCCAAGCGCCCTTGTGAAGCCGGTCAGGCTGGAATTGCCCGCCGCGCCGGCGATGTAGTTGGGGCTCGGGCGCACCGCGGCGTTTCCCAGTACGTTGACGATCACGCCGCTGCCACGCTTGCACATGGCGGGATAGATGATGCGGCTGATATTGATGTAGCCGAACACTTTCAGGTCCCAGGCCTCGCGCCAGGTCGCCTCGTCGATCATCTCGATATCGCCGGCTGGAATGGCGCCGGCATTGTTCACCAGGATATCGACATCCTTGCAGGCCTCGGCGAGCGCAGTCGCCGTGGCGCTATCGGCTAGGCTGCCGGCATGGACCGTGACCTGCGCACCGTACTTCGCATTGATGTCGTCGCGCGCCGCATTTAAATCGGCTTTGGTGCGCGACGCGATGTGCAGCGAGCAGCCTTCCGCCGCGAGGACATGCGCGACGGCGAGACCGATGCCCTTCGAGGCACCGGTGACGAGGGCGGTCTTACCTGCGAGACCGAGGTCCATACCGGTTCCTTTCGGTTAGTCTGCGGTGCCGCTCTGCCGGTTGGGATAGTCGGGCAGGTCGAACTTGAAAATCCGTTTGGCGTTGAGGCCGAGGATTTTCGCCCGCTGCTCGTCGTTCATGTGGCTCATCGTCCGCTCGATCGCGGCGGCCGAATGCGGCCAGGTGCCCTCATGATGCGGGTAGTCGTTCGCCCACAGGAAGTTGTTCCACAGATCGTACTTCTCCGCCAACAGCAGGCCGGCTTCGTCTTCCTGGAAGCTGGCCGCGCCGTTCGAGCGGAAATAGTCGCTCGGCAGTCCCTGCAGCTTCGGCCTGACCCAGAAATGGTGCTTCTTGTAGGCCTCGTCCATTGCGTCGAGCACCCAGGGCACCCAGCCGATGCCGGCCTCGATCAGCGCGAAATGGATCTTCGGAAAACGCTCCAGCACGCCGGAGGAACAGAGGTTTGCCAACGGTTCGATAGTCGGTGAGAGCGAGTGGGTGACATAGTTGATCACCGCCCCGCCATTGCCCTTCGACGCGCGCGGATCGCGGCCCGTGGAAACGTGGAAGGTGATCGGCAGGCCCGTTTCCTCGATCAGCGCCCACATCGGGTCGAATACCGGCAAATTGTAGTTGTCGTGTTCGACGTCATGGGCGCCCCAGATCGGCTTGCACGGCAGGGTAAGCCCACGGAAACCCAGCGCGGCGACCCGCTCGATTTCCTTCATCGCGCCTTCCAGGTCGCCGGTCGCGATCGCGGCCATCGGCGAAACCGTGTTGTTATGGCTGCCGAACTCCTCCCAGGCCCATTCGTTCCAGACCTTGCACTGCGCCATTGCGAAGACCGGATCGGGCGTCGCCCACATGGCGAGTCCCTTGTTGGGGAACATGATCTCGGCATCGATGCCGTCATAGCGGTTGTCTTTGAGGCGATCTTCCAGCTTGGCGCCAGCCTTGCCGCGCACGCCGTCCTCGCCAAGCATGCGGAATTCCATCAGGCGCGCCTTGCGGTGACCTTCGGAGACGCGCCACTGCTTGCCGTCCTCGTCGGTAACGACACGGGGCAGGCGGTCGACATACTTCTTGTCGATGCGTTTCGCCCACAGATCGTGCGGCTCGTTGGCGTGCGTGTCGGCGGAGATCATCAGATACTTTTCCGGGTCGTCCCGGTGCGCCGTGCGTATCCAGCCTTCGGGCCCCGGCGTCTCCGCCCGCCACAGATTTTCTTCGTTGGTTTCGTAGGCAACCTGTTCAGACATCTCGTTCTCTCCCAATCAATCCGCAACTTGCCATTGGACCAGCGCGTAAGGCTGGTCGCCGTCATGCCGCTCTATTACCGCTTTCACTTTGGCGCCGATCGTAACCTCCTGCGCAGGATCGCCCAGCAGATTGCCGATCATGCGCACATTGCCCGCATCGGGCAGTTCGACGAGGACGACAATGTAGGGGCCATGATCCTTCAGCGCGCCATGCACCGGGTGCCAGGGGCGTTCCCAGCTATAGATCGTGCCTTCGCCTGTGACTTCGGTCCATTCCATGTTGAAGGAGTTGCAGTTGTGGCAGATCCATTCCGGTCCCCATTGCCAGGTTCCGCAATCGGCACAGCGCTGGACCATGATCTTGCCGTCCAGAAGCGCGTCCCAATAGGGCTTGTCGAGCCCGTCATTCATCGGAACGGGCGCGGGCAGGCCTTCCGGCAGATAGGTCTCGCTCATAAGGTGGCCTCCGATCCCAGAATATCCGTGCTGACGTGATGGACCATCGGGCCCGCGATGCTGAGCGCGACGTCGGCCCCAGGCACCTGGTTCGGCGAGTCGCCGCGAATCTGGCGTACCGCTTCGATCTGCAGGCCGAGCCCGTGCATGTAACATTCCGCCAGATTGCCGCCGCTGGTGTTGAGCGGCATCTTGCCGCCCGGCGCGGTCAGGTTCTCCAATTGGAAGAACTCGTTGCACTCCTCCGGTTCGCAGAAACCATGCTCGACCACCGCCATCATCACGCCGATAGTGAAGTTTTCGTAGCTTTGCACCACATCGACATCTTTCGGGCCGACGCCGGCCATCTCATAGAGGCGCGGTGCCAGGCTGGCGAAACTGGAGGATGGGAAATTGCTGGCGTTCATGACCGGCGCACCGCACCGATGGTCGGATCCTTGCGCCGCCCCCAGGATGTATGCGGGCTTCTGCTTCATATCCTTCGCTTTTTCGGCCGAGACGATAATGACTGCCGCCGCGCCGTCATTCTCCTGACAGCAGTCGAATAGCCGGCAAGGCTCGGCGATCCAGCGGGAGTCGTCGTATTTCTCTTCGGACAAGGGTCGGCCGTACATGACGGCGCGAGGGTTGTTCTGCGCATGGGTGTAGGACGCCATGGAGATGGCCCGAAGCACGCTGTGGTCGACCTTGTTCTCATGCATGAAGCGCATCGCGCGCATCGCATATTTCTGCAAGGGCGACATGACACCATAAGGCGACATGTAGGCCGGGTCGCCGCTCACTGCAGTGACGGGCGGGGCCTTGCCGAAGCGTTGGAACTGGCCCTGCGCCAGCCCGCGAAAGGCGACGACGCAATCCGCCAGACCGACGGCGACCGCTGCCGCCGCGTTGCCGACGGCTGCCGCGACACCGCCGCCGCCGCCACCCCAATTCATGTTGGAATAGCGCAAATCGTTGATGCCGAGGGCCGCGGCAATCCGCGTCGGTTCGTTGCGGTCGTTGCTGTAAGACGCGAACCCGTCGATTTCCTTAGCGTCGATCCCCGCATCCTCGCAGGCGGCGAGGATTGCCTTGAGAACCAGGACGAATTCCGGGTCGGGCGATTGCCCATGCTTGTAATAGGTCGTTTCGCCGACCCCGACGATGGCGGTCTTGCCACGTAACGTTCGATCACTCATGCCGTTGGCTGCTCCCTTCGATTAGCAGCCAAACTAGCAACCGGACCCCTTGCGCCACAAGGCGCGAGGGGTGGGGCTTAACGGGCAGCGTTGATCGCGAAGAAGATCAACGCTGCGATAATGGCGGAGGCCGGCACGGTGATCAGCCAGGCCGCGACGATGGTCATCAGGTGGCTACGGCGCACCAGCTTGCGTTTCCTGGCTTTGGCCCAACGCCGGATCTCGCGATCGGTGGGGTTTGCAGGGTCACTGGTGGGTTTCGATCCACTGCCTGCGGTAACGTCCACCCGCCGATTGGTGATGGCCTCACGCAGGAAGCCGACGCCGAACACCGCCCCGACGGCGATATGGGTCGAACTGACCGGCAGGCCCAAGGTCGAGGCGATAATGACCGTTATCGACGCCGACAAGGCGACACAGAAGGCGCGGACCCGATTCAGTTTGGTGATTTTCTCGCCAACGATCTCGATGATTTTCGGTCCGAATAGCAAAAGCCCGACGGCGATACCGATCGCACCGATCGCCAGGACCCAGAAGGGCAGCGTGACCTTGGCCGCGACTTCACCTTCCGTGACGGCATTGACGATGGCGGCAAGCGGTCCGACCGCATTGGCCACATCGTTCGACCCGTGCGCGAAAGAGAGCAGCGCCGCAGCACAGATGAGCGGGATCGTGAACAGCGTACCAACCGACCGGCGTCGGTTTTCCAGCGTGTCCGCAACCCGTGCGACAGCCGTACGCACAATGAAGTAGGCGATCGCGAACGCAACGACACCGACAATCGTCAGCACCGTGGCATCCGGTTTCCAAATCCGTTTCAGCCCCTTCATGCAAAGATAGACCGAAAAGGCGGATGCCATGATGGCGACGAGCACGGGCACCCAGCGTTTCGCGGCGGAAATCTTGTCGTCGCGGTAGAGGATCGCGAATTTGATGAAGGCGAGGAACGCCGCTGCGATAACGCCGCCAAGTACCGGTGAGATGACCCAACTGGCGGCGATCTTCATCATCACGAACCAGTCGACCGCCGCGAAACCGGCGGCGGCGATGCCCGCGCCGATGACCCCGCCGACGATGGAATGCGTTGTCGAGACGGGGGCCCCTACATAGGTGGCCAGATTGACCCACACCGCTGCCGACAACAGCGCCGCCATCATGGCCCAGATGAAGATCGTCTTATCGGCGAAGGAGTCGGGGCTGACGATGCTCTTCGAGATCGTACTAATGACTTCCCCACCGGCGATCATGGCGCCGGCGGCCTCGAATACCGCGGCGATGCACAAGGCGCCGACCAGGGTGAGCGCTTTCGACCCGACCGCCGGTCCGACATTGTTGGCGACGTCGTTCGCGCCAATATTCATCGCCATGTAGGCGCCGATCAGGGCCGCGACGGTAACGATCGAATACACCTCGACACCGCCGGTTTGAAAGTAGGCGAACACCCAGACGGCCAACAGAAAGAGAAAGCCGAACCCCATATTCAGGTAGCGTTGGCTGACCCGCGAGGACGCTTTTTCGAGTTGGACAATCCGCTTCAGGTCTTTATCGACCGTCGTTTTCTTGCTACCCCCGCGAGGGCGTTCCGGTGAGCCTTTGAGAATCGACATCCGCGCTATTCCCTAACAGTCGCAGTGTTGGCCACTATCCCATCTGCGTAGCGTTCGGCACCGACTTAGTCCACAGGGGACGGCAGAATTCTGCAGCTCGTCCGCTATACGTTGAGATAAAAGAGAAATACTCTGAGGTTAACTTCGACATAGCGACCGGTGCTGGTAGTTGAGCCTCGAAACTTGGCGAATCTCCTGGGCTTAAGGACTTTCTCCGGATTGAATGACGCATGGTTCGATTGGCAGCAATCCAGCAATCGGCGGTCCTTCCCTACCGGTTCCGAAAGGACCGGTTGGAATTGCTGTTGGTGACGTCGACGGGTACGAAACGGTGGATCCTGCCGAAAGGGCACATCGAGCCCGGCCTGTCGGCTCGGGAATCGGCTGAATTCGAGGCATTGGAAGAGGCCGGAGTCGTCGGCACGACCGGCCCGCGCAGCATTGGCACCTATCACTATCAAAAACGTCCGGAGAAAGGCGGCGAGCGATGCCGGGTCCGGGTCTTTGCGATGGCCGTCACCCGTCTACTGAAAAGCTATCCGGAGAAGTCGAAGCGAAAGCGAAAATGGATGACGTGTAAGAAAGCCTTGCAGGAGATTCAGGAACCCGAATTGCGCGCCTTGATCGAGCAGTTTGCAAGTTCGGTGACCATACCTTTGAGTTAGGTCTGTTTCTTAGAATTGCACTCGCGTTGTCGATGCGCCGTCGACGATCAGGTTCGCACCGCTGATATAGCTTGCTGCCGGGCTGGCGAGGAAGACCACGGCGTTCGCGACTTCCTCCGGCGTACCCAACCTACCAAAGGGATTGCGCGACACGGCGGCCTCGTAAGCCTCCGGCGCTTCGCGTTTGCGCACGTCCCAGACACCGCCTTCGAAGAAGATTGCACCGGGTGACACGGTGTTGGCGCGGATGCCTTTGGCGCCGAGATTTGTGCTCAGCCCGGACAGGTAGTTGATCAATGCCGCTTTTACGCCGCTATAGGCACGGACGCCACCCGACGTGTTCACTGCCGCAGTGCTGGCGATAGCGGTAATCGACGCGTCATCGGACTTTTCCAGGAACGGCACGGCGGCATCGACGGCCCGAACCGTGCCCAGAATGTCCACTTCCATGCCGACCCGCCAGGCATCCATGCTCGCCTGGCCGGCCAGCGCACTGGCGTTGGCGACGAGGATATCGAGACCGCCAAACGCGTCCGCCGTCTCACCGATCCAGTTCTGCAGACCGCTGTCGTCCGTTACATCGACGGCAGCCCCTTGCACGGTTGCGGCAGACCCGGACAGCGCGGCCACGCAGTCCTCTACCTGGGCTTTGTCGCGGGCGCAGAAACCGACATGGCAGCCTTCCGCGGCAAGCAGATCGACGATCTTACGCCCGATACCCCGCGTGCCGCCGGTTACGATCGCGCGTTTTCCCCCTAACCCCAGGTCCATTCTTGCCTCCCTTTGCTGCTGTTTTTGTCTGCCGTTAAATTGGCCACGCAAACGGCTGACGAGCGTTGTGATGACGTGACTGATCAGGCGATCTTCTTCCGCCAGCCAGGACAGCCGATTCTTGAAGACTTCCTGCGGCACGACATAAAGCGTCGTGTCCTGCTTTGCCGTTGCCGTGGCCATGCGCGGTTCGTCGTCCACCAGGGCCATCTCGCCGAATACCTCTCCCCGGCCGAGCGTCGCGATGATCGTTCGCGCGTCCGCGTCGCCAACGGCGATATCGACTTCCCCTGACACGATGACGAACGCCTCGTCTCCAGGTTCAGATTCCCGGAAGATGGTCTCGCCTGCTTTGAACGCCCGGCTATTCTGGTCTTGCTTTGGTTTCTTGCGTTTCGGGGTCGGTTTCAGTGATGCCTTCTGCTCTTGCGACGGCACCTTTCGGTCGAGAAACCCGTCGAGCTTTTTGGTGATGAGCGCGCTGATCTCCTGACCGAGCTCATCTTCGCCGACGCGGAGGCGCAGATCGTCCACGGTGGCGGCCAACGCCTCGCGGGGGCTGTTCGGCGGCAAAAGGTCCGACAAGACGGTCAGCGACTCGACGATATCGAGAAGGCGCGTCAGGACCGGCGCCTGATACTTCACGCCGAACTCCGAATGGCTGAGGTCGAGCAGATAACCGATTTTGACGGCGTTTGTCGGCAACAGATTGAAAATGAATGCGATACCGTCATCCGCCGACAGGTCGCCATTCGCATCGCCCATGACAATTCGGGCGCGGCGCGTCACCGCCTCGCAAATCTCCGGCCCGCCATGCAGTCCAGCGTGAGAGAGCAAGTCCTTGACGAGTTTGGGGAATGCCGTCCGGTCGGACGTTTCGTTCTCGCGCGTTAACGGGTTCGTGCCGGAGGTTTCCTTTGCGACCCGTTCGAGCAAGGTGCGCCGCGTCTCGACCATAGGAAATTTCTGCATGGCCGCGTTGAGCCGGACGAGGTGGGTGTCGCGGCGGTGCTTGCCTTCGAAACGGCCGCCGGTGAGATTCGCCATGATACGAAGGGCGGTGGCCAAATCCGGCTGTGGGCCAAGTATCTCCATGATCGCGCCCGAGCCGTCCAGGATTTCGGCGCAGAGCTCGTCGAGATAGCTGAGGGCCGTCGCGTCAGGGCGCTTGTTCATGAGATCGAGGACAAGCGTGAGTTTGCTCTCCCAGTCCCGCGCCTGCCCGAGAAACGCGGCCAGCGTCGCGCAGATATAGAATGGGCGCGCCTCTTCCGAAAAGGATGTGCCGATTACCCGCAGCGCCGGGGTAAGTCCGTCGCCGTTCGTGATCGACAGAAAACGGTCGGTTTCCCGCATCTCTCGCGTCTCATCAAAGAGCTGCGTCGCCAGACGGTAAAGCAAGTCGATGCGCGTTTGCGCTGTCTCGCCCAGCGCCCGTGCTTGCACGGAGCCGACCTTGTGAATGGCCTGGTCGTAGAGTTTCTCGGTGCGGCGCAGTTCGCGGAAGTGATTGTGATCGTGCAGCACCTCAAGCGCCGTGAGATTGTACTCGTCGAGATATTTCCGCAGGACCCGGCCCGCTGTTTTGCGGGCCTCGAAACCGGTCAGGTTTGACAGGGTGACGCAGATTGCGGCGTGGTCGATCGCGGATGCCGTGATAGGTCGATCGGGACGCGCTGCGCATTCCTGCTGGAAGATGACCTCTTCCTTGCGGTTGCCAGTCTCACGCGTGACCCGCACCGCATCATGCGGACCACCGGACAGCAGAGCCTGTGCCCGGGACATCGCAACCGTCTGCGCGATATGGATCGAATCGATCGTCCAGCGGCCGCCCGACTCGGTCTGCACCTCGTAACTGATCTCGGGCTGGTTCATCGACCCTCTACGTCCAAGCTACAGACACTATAGGTGAATCGCCCCACCTGGGTAAGCCGACCGCATCCATCTTGACGGCGCCGGTGTGATCGGGGCCAACTGCGGCTTTGCAGGGGGGAGGACATGGCTGGCGATCCAACGGTACCCGATTTTCGGCTCGACGGGCGCACCGCGCTGGTCAGCGGTGCTGGGCGCGGCCTCGGTGTCGGAATGGCGCACGGGCTGTCGCGCGCCGGGGCGCATGTCGTCTTGATGAGCCGGACTCGCGCAGAGCTGGACAATGTTGCGGCTGAGATCATCGCCGAGGGCGGAACGGCGGACGTGTTGGTCTGCGACGCGACGGACGATGCGGCGGTGCAGGCGGCGATCGGCGGATTGCCCGCGCTCGATATCCTGGTGAACAACGCCGGAACGAATATCCCGCAACCCTTCGTGAAGGTCGAAGCGGCAGCGCTGGATACCATGCTCAATCTGAATGTCCGCGCCGCCTTCATCGTCGCCCAGGCGGCGGTCAACCGGATGCTGCGGGACGAAGACCGGAGCGAACGAGGCGGCGCCGTCGTCAATATCTCTTCGCAGCTTGGCCGCGTCGCGCTGCGTGACCGTAGCGTCTACACCCTGACCAAGCACGCGCTGGAGGGGCTGACAAAATCGATGGCGATCGAGTTGGCGCCGCAGCGCATCCGCGTCAACGCGGTCGGGCCGACCTGGGTCGAGACGCCGATGACTGGCCCGGCGCTGGCCGATCCCGAATTCCGGGCCGAGATCATTGGCAGTATTCCCATGGGCCATTTGGCGCAGATCGACGATATCGTCGGTGCGGTCGTCTTTCTGGCCTCGCCCGCCGCGGCGATGATCACGGGCGCGAGCCTGGTCGTCGATGGCGGCTGGACCGCGCGGTGAGGCGAAGGTGAAAGCGCCCGACTTCGCCTATATGCGGCCGGATTCGCTCGACGGTGTCTTTGCCGCGCTGGCGCAATATGGCGACGATGCGCGGATCCTTGCGGGCGGGCAGACCCTGATGGCACTGCAGAATATGCGGTTGGCGGCGGCGGACGTGCTGGTCGATATCAACCGGGTGCCGGACCTGCCCGACATCGTTGAGGAACCGGGTCACTTGTTGATCGGCGCGCTGGTTCGCTATGCCGCGCTGGCCGAGTCTCCGCTGGTGCAACAGCATGTGCCGCTGCTGGCCGATGCGGTCCCCTTTGTCGCCCACGCGGCCATCCGCAACCGCGGCACCGTCGGCGGCAGTCTCGCGCTTGGCGATCCGGCGGCAGAGATACCGGCCTGCATGCTGGCGCTGGGCGCGGAGGTGATTCTGTCGAGCGCGGCCGGCACGCGCACGATCCCGATGAGGGAATTCTACCTCGGTCTCTATGAGACCGCGCTCAGGCCGGATGAAGTGCTGACAGCGGTTCGGGTGCCGAAACGGCGTCCCGGCCAGTTTCACGCGATCGACGAGATCGTCCGGCGGCGCGGCGATTTCGCCCTGGCCGGTCTTGCGGTCTCGGGCGTGGCGGAGAAAGGTGCAGTTGAGGCCATCTCGCTTGCCCTGTTCGGAGTCGCCGATCGGCCCGTCCTTGCTACCGATGCAGCGGACCTGCTCATTGGTAAAGCGCTCGATCCGGCGCAGATCGAAACGGCAAAGGATGCAGTCATCGCGTCGCTCGATCCGCCGGACGACCCGATAACGCCACCGGCCTATCGTCGCCATATCGGCGGCGTGTTGGTGCAGCGTCTGCTCGGCCAAATTCGGGAGAAGCTGGCGTGACGCGGGCGGTGAAATCGGTCGCCATCGCCCTGAAGGTGAATGGCGAAAATGTCAACGAGACGGTGCCGGTGCGCCGCAATCTGGTCGATTTCCTGCGGGCCGACCTTGGCCTGACGGGCAGCCATGTCGGTTGCGAACATGGGGTTTGCGGCGCCTGTACGATCCTGGTCGATGGCGTGATCGTGCGCGGTTGCCTGATGCTGGCGGCGCAGGCCGATGGCTGCGAGGTCGAGACGGTCGAAGGGGCGGATGCGACGGGCCGCATTGCCAAACTGCAGGCGGCATTCCACCAACGGAACGCGCTGCAATGCGGTTTTTGCACCCCGGCCATGCTGCTCACCGCGGCGGCATTGCTTGAGGCGAACCCGGCGCCGACCCGGGAGGAGATCCGCGACCAACTGTCCGGAAATTTCTGCCGTTGCACGGGCTATCAGGCGATCATCGACGCGGTGGCGGATGCTGCGGAGGCGGGCGAATGACGTTCCAGGCCCCCATAGGGTCGTCTCTGCCACGCGACCGCGCCAAGCGGCTGCTGGCCGGCCGTGGCCGCTACATCGACGACATCGCGCTGCCGCGCATGCTGCATCTGGCCTTCGTACGCTCACCTTACCCGTATGCGCGGATCGTGGCGATCAATATAGCGCAGGCGGCGGCGATGCCCGGTGTGATTCGCGTCGTCACGGCTGCGGATTTGGAGGGCGTCGTGGAACCCTGGCGCGGCACGCACAATCTGTTCCCCGACATGAAGGTGCCCGTGCAGACGGCGCTCGCCACGGACACGGCACGCTGGCAAGGGGAAGCGGTGGTTGCGGTCGCCGCGCGTAGCCGCGCTGAGGCAGAAGACGCGGCGGAACACATCGTCGTCGAATGGGCGGAGCTTCCGGCGGTTAGCGATGCGGCGGTGGCGCTCGATCCGGCGGCCCCGGTCATTCACCAGGATTACGATGGCAATCAAGCCTTTACGGCGGCGGTCTCGCAGGGCGATCCCGCGGCGGCCTTCGCCGATGCACCGCACGTCGTCGAGCGCGAATTTCGGTTCAACCGGCACACGGGCGTTAGCCTTGAAACGCGCGGGCTGGTCGCTGATTACGATCCGACCTCGGACCGCTTGACCGTGCATCAGTCGCACCAGACGCCACATCAGCAGCAGGACCTCTACGCTCGGCTGTTGAGCATACCGGAGCAGAATGTCCGGGTGATCTGCGATGATGTCGGCGGTGCTTTTGGGTTGAAGCATCATCTCTATCCGGACGAGCTTGCGGCTTGCGCAATCGCGAAGCTCCTGGGGCGCCCGTTAAAGTATGTCGCCGACCGGTTGGAATCCTTCCTTTCCGATATCCATTGCCGTGACCACACGGTCACGGCGCGCATGGCATTCGACGCGGAGGGCCGGATCATTGCGATGGAGCTCGACGATCTGTTCCATGCGGGAGCCTATTCGCAATACCCGCGCTCCAGCGTAGCGGAAGGAAATCAGATCATCCGGGTCAGCGGTATCCCGTACCGCCATGACCATTATCGGGCCGAAACGCGAATGGCCTATCTGAACAAGCCCGTCCTCGGCCATATCCGCTCCGTCGGCCATCCGATCGCCTGCGCGGTGACAGAGCAACTCGTCGATCTGGGTGCGCGCGCGTTGGGCATTGACCCGGTCACGATGCGCCAATGGAACTATCTGGATGACACGGATTTCCCGCTCACTTCGATGGGCGGCATCGCGTTGGAAAAACTGTCTTTCCAGGCCTGTCTGGACCGGGCCTTGGAGCGTGTCGATGTTGACGCGTTTCGCGCCGAGCAGAAAACGTTACGTGACGCCGGCGTCTATCGCGGCATCGGATTCGCGACCTTCGTCGATCTGACCTCGATCGGACCGGAATATTACGGAGAGGGGGGGCAGCATATCAGCGCCCAGGAAACCTGTTTGCTCCGGCTCGAAGCCTCCGGTGGCATTCGCTGCTACACCGGTGCAACGGATCAGGGACAGGGGATCGATAGCGGTATCCAACAGGTGGTCGCCGGTGTCGTCGGCGTGCCCGTGAGTGATGTGAAGGTGAACAGCGGCGACAGCGAGCTGTGCCCGGTCGGCGGAGGATCTTGGGGCTCGCGTGGCGCGGCGCTCGGCGGTGAGGCCGCACTGAGGGCAGGCCGTGAATTGCGCGGCAACATACTTAACATCGCAGGTGTGCTGCTGCAGAAAGCCGCAGACTCGCTCGACATTCGCGACGGCGAGATCGTCGATGCGGAAAGCGGTGCCGCGCATATGACCTTGGATGAGGTCGCCGCGGTCGGCCACTTCAAACCTTACATGATACCGGACGACGTCGATGCCGACCTGACGGTCACCGCCCGCTACGCCAGCCGCGGCCGCATGTTCCTGCCGGCCAATGGTCTTCATGTCGCGATCGTTGAGGTCGACACCGACACTGGGCTGATTGCGTTTCATCGCTATCTGGTGGTGCATGATTGCGGTCGGCTGCTCAATCCGATGCTCGTCGCCGAACAGGTCCGTGGCGGCGTGGTGCAGGGAATTGGCGGCGCGCTGTACGAGGAATTCGTCTATGACGGTGCAGGCGCGCTGTGCAACGGAACCATGGCCGACTATTTGGTCCCCATGGCGGTGGAGATGCCGGATATCGAAGTCGAGCACTTGGAGACACCGACGGGGACGTCGGAATTGGGAGCCAAGGGCGCCGGCGAGGCGGGCACGACCGGCGCGTTTGGCGCGATCCTGAACGCCGTCAATGATGCGCTGGCGCCGTTCGATGTTACTCTGAGCGAAACACCGCTAACGCCAACGCGTATTTTGCAGGCGTTGGGCAAGATATAGGCTGAAAAAGCCGGGGGAGAGACTGAATGAAAATTGCCGTACCCGATCTGATTTCCAATTCCTATTTCCCGGCGGTCGCCGCAGTGGAGCTGGGCTTCTTCAAAGAAGAAGGCCTCGATATGGAGCTGGTGCATTATTTCCCGGTGAACAAATGCTGCGAACTGATGCGCGACGGCGAATTCGATCTGGTTGCCGGCTCGGCCCATAGTGCGCTGGCCGCCTATCCGAATTGGGAGGGCGCGAAGCTCATGGCGACCCTGGCGCAGGGCATGTATTGGCTGCTGGTGGTCCGCACGGATTTGGACTGCGAACGCGGCGATATCGATGCGGTGAAGGGGCTCTATATCGCGGCTGCGCCCTTCGTCGAGCTGGGCCTGAAGCGGATGCTGGCGGAAGCCGGGCTCGATTTGGAACGCGACAAGATCAAGGTTGCGCCGGCTCCGGGCGAGATCAAGCCGGGCGTCTCCTTCGGCGTCGCCGCGGCGAATTCGCTTGCCAAGGGCGATGTCGACGCCTTTTGGGCGAACGGTATGGGGGCGGAAACGGCGGTGCGCGCCGGCGCCGGCAAGGTCCTGGTCGATATCCGCCGGGGCGACGAGCCGACGAAAGCGTTCAACTACACCTGTCCGGCCCTGATCGGCAGCGACGCCTTCATCCAACGCGATCCCGAAGCGGCCGCTGCCGCGGTGCGGGCCATCGTGAAGACGCAGAAGGCGATCAAGGAAGATCTCTCCCTGGTGACGAAGGTCGGCGAGAAACTCTTCCCGGCGGACGATGCCAAGATGATCGCTGATGTCGTTGAACGGGATTTGCCCTATTACGATGCGTCGATCTCCGAGGAATTCGTGTTGGGCATGAACGAATTCATGACCGACCTCGGCTGGCTCGACGGCCCGGTCGCGTATGAGAAGGTTGTGGCGACGCAGTACGCCGACCTGTGGAAGGCCTGACATGACCCATATGGTGGAATTGACGTTTCTTTCCGACGACATGCGCTGGACGGAACCGGTAGCGATCAACGACCTGATCATTGGCGGCTGGACAGGCCGGGATAAGGCCAAGCTGGAAGAACATATCGTCGAGCTTGAAGCGCTCGGTGTTGCGCGACCGGTTTCGACTCCTTGTTTCTACCGGGTCGGCGCCAATTTGCTGACGACGGCGTCGACCATACAGACCGTTGGTACGGGCAGCAGCGGCGAGGCCGAGTATTTTTTGCTGAAGCGCGATGACGGATTTTGGGTCGGGCTGGGATCTGACCATACCGACCGCGAGGTCGAGGCCTATAACGTTACCGTCTCCAAGCAATGTTGTCCGAAACCAATCGCGCCCCGACTTTGGCGTCATGACGATGTCCGGACGCATTGGGACGAGTTGATCTTGCGGTCCTTCAGGGTCGAATCCGGTGAGCGGATCCTCTACCAGGAGGGAACCGTCGCCTCGATGATCGACCCGATCGATCTCGCCGCGCAATATGCCGACGATGTCGCACCGCTCGAGACAGGCCAGGCGATGTTCGGCGGCACCTTGCCCGTCATCGGCGGCATTCAAAGCGCGCCGCGCTTCGAACTTGAGCTGGAAGACCCGGTGTTGAACCGTAAGATCACCCACACCTACGACATGGCCAATTTGCCGAACATCGGATAGGGACCACACGATGCCAAAACCGCATATCGAATTCACCGCGCTGAACATGGATGAAGGCTGGGAAGTGCCACCCGGCTATCCCGAGGGCATCAAGCAAAAGGTCCTGACCTCGGACCTGGACGAAACGAACAAGACTGGAAGCCGATCGCGCCTGTTGCGCTTCGACCCGGGCGCCTTTTCGACGGAGCCGTTCGTGCATGACCATTGGGAAGAGGTCTATCTGGTTCAGGGTACCTTGACCGTAGGCAATGACGCGCAAGGCAATGGCGGCGAGCCATTCGCCGCCCCTACCTACGCCTGCCGGCCGCCAGGGGCGTATCACGGGCCGTTCAAATCAGAGGGCGGCTGTATGCTCTTCGAACTGCACTATTACGCACCGGTGGACGGCGAGTAGACCTTACGAAAGCTGGCGGTACTTCCCGCGGTAGAAAATCAGTGGCGGTTCGTCGCCGCCATTGACCAGCTCATTGACACGCGCGACGACGATGTAGTGGTCGCCGCATTCATATTGGGCATGTTTCGTACACAGCAGAACGCCGTGATTGGGCTCGATGATGGGGGCGGCGTTGGACGCTTCGCGGTAGGACACGCCCTTCCATTTGCCCGGTCCGGTTTTTGCGAACTGATTCGACAGTTCCTGTTGGTCTTCGCGCAGCATGTTCAACGCGAAATGCTCGGTTTCCAGCAGAGTTTCGAATTCCGTCAGTGATTCCGCGATGCAGAAAGAGACCAATGGCGGATCGAGCGACACCGAAGAGAAGGAATTCATCGTCACGCCGATCAATCCTTCCGCACCGCCCTTGCAGGTCATGACCATCACGCCGGTGGCAAAGCAGCCGACCGCGTCTCGAAATGCCCTTGGGTCGAGCGTTGAATTATCGGTGCTGGCCATGGATTGCCGGAGTCCCTGTCGCTGTTGTTGGCTGCTACTATAGCCATCGGCCCCTCATTGCCAAACCCGCCGTACCGGCATCACCCACCCGCAGGAAAGGGAAATCATGGCGATCTCATCAAAGCTCCAATCGAAGGGAGCGCCCTTGAAAGACGACCGGTTTCCAGGCGGTCTGCGTACCGGCGCGCAGTATCTCGACGCTTTGCGCAATGACGGCCGGCGGGTCTTCGTCGATGGCGAAGAGGTGAGCGATGTCACGTCCCATCCTGCGTTCGCCGAGCCGGCCAAGACAATCGCAGGGCTGTTCGATATCGCCAGCGATCCGGCGAATGCCGAGCTGATGACCTACACCTCGCCGACCTCGGGCGCGCCGGTCAACCGCATCTGGCAGCTGCCGGACTCGATCGAGGCGCTGACTGAGCGCAGGGCGGCGATCGAGCGGTGGTCGGAAGAGAGCCTTGGATTCATGGGGCGGACGCCGGACCATGTCGCCGGCTTCTTTGCCGGGTTCGCAGCGGCCCCGCAGGTGCTGGCGCGGGATGGCAATGAGCAATTCGCCGACAATGCGCTCAGAATCTATGAGTTTCTACGCGACAATGACGTGTACATCACCTACACGATCGTGCCACCGCAGATCGACCGCTCCAAGCCGGCACATCAGCAGGAGCCGCCCGACCTGTATTGCGGCGTCGTCAAGGAGCGCGACGACGGCATCGTGATCAAGGGTGCACAGATGCTCGGCACCGGGTCGGTGTTCTCCGACTATGTCCACCAGAGCACGATCCATCCGATGCGGCCGGGCGACGAGAACCACGCGATCTCGCTGATCGTGCCGTGCAATGCGCCAGGGCTGAAAATCCATTCGCGCCGCTCCTACGCCCGCGCGGCGTCAAGCATGTACGACTACCCGCTGGCCACACGCTTCGACGAGACGGATTCACTAGTCGTCTACGACAACGTCTTCGTGCCGTGGGAGCATGTGTTCGTTTACAAGAATTTGGGCATTTGCGGTGCGCAATGGTTTGAGACGCCGGCGCATATCCTGGGCAACAATCAGGCACAGATCCGCTTTGTCACCAAGCTTCGCTTCCTGACCGGGTTGGCCCAGCGCATCACCCAGATGAACGGCATCAACAAGATGCCGCCGGTGCAAGGTCAGATCGCCGACATCGCGGTGCAGGCGGCCATGTATGAGGGGCTGCTTGATGGCCAGATCGCCAAGGCGCAACCGAACGAGAACGGCGTCTACGTGCCCAATCCGCAGACCCACTATGCGGCGATGGTGCTGCAGTCGCGGCTTTACCCGGAAATTCTCGAAGTACTGCGCGAATTGACCGGCGGCGGCATGATCCAGCTGCCGTCCAACGTGAAGGATTTCGATACGCCCGAGGCGGGCGATGACATCCGCCGCTACGTGCAGTCGCCGGACTGGCCGGCAGAGGAGCGGGTGAAGCTGCTCAAGCTGGCCTGGGACGCGGTCGGTTCCGAATTCGCCAGCCGCCACGCCCAGTACGAAAAGTTCTACGCCGGCGCGCCCTTCATCGTGAAAAACCGCTTCATGTGGAACTACGATTTTGAAACGAGCGAGGCGCTCGTGGACAAGGCGCTCGCCGGATACGACATGAAGGGGCGAGTGGAAGAGGAATGAAGGGGAGGTAGGAATGAAAGCGGGCTGGGGAATACCGAATAACTGGGGCGGCGACGACCCAAAAGAACTGATCGATATCGCAGTTAAAGCCGAAGCGCTGGGCTTCGGCAGTGTCTGGGTGCGCGAACATCTGTTCCACGCGTCCTACGTGGCGGACCGGCTGCACGACCGGCCTTATTACGACGCGCTGACGGTCCTGATCGCGATCGGGCAGGCGACGGAAGCGATCCGGCTGGGCACGTCGGTCCTGGTGCTGCCGTGGCACGACCCGCCCCGGCTCGGCAAGATGATCGCGACCTTGGACCAACTGTCCGGCGGCCGGGTCGATATGGGCATTGGTGTCGCGATGACCGAGGACGAGTTCGAGAATCTCGGCGTTGATTTCAAGACGCGCGGCAAGCGGACGGATGATTTCCTCGGCGCGCTGCAGGCGCTGTGGACGCAGGATATTCCGGACTATGCCGGTGACTTCTATCGCTACAGCGGGCAGCGTTTTTCGCCCAAACCGAAGCAGCAGCCCTATCCGCCGATCCTGGTGGGCGGCTACAGCAAGGCGGCGTTCCGGCGCATCGCCCGGTTCGGCGACGGTTGGCACACCTTGCGGCAATCGCCGAAACAAGTCGCGGCGGGCGTGGCGGAAATCGTCCGGCTGACGGAAGACGCTGGCCGCGGCGCGTCCGGACTGCGCCATTCGATCACCCTGCCGCTCGACTACTCCGGCAAGAAGGACCCGGACCCGTCGGTCGTGGATCGCACCATCCTGCGCGGCAGCGATGACGACATGGCGGAAACGATCAACGCCTACCGCGACGCAGGATTGGACGAGATCATCGTCAGCGTCAATACGGCGGATCTGACGGAGAACACCGAGACGATGACCCGTTTCATGGAAGGGGCCTGGGCGAAGATATAGAGGAACTTGCCTCGAAAGAAACTATTCGCACCTTTCGCGGCACCCGCATCAGCTGTCATCCCGCACTTGATGCGGGATGACAGCTGCGTTCCGGTTGATTTAAGACAGGCCGCTCGCGGTCGCTGGACCGGGTCCCGGATCAAGTCCGGGCCGACACAACGTGGGGTTCGTTCCGTCTACCCCGGCACCCGGCCCCTTGGATGGCCGAACCGTTCGGTCAGAACCGCTTCCAGTTCCTTATCACTGGTCGCAACCCAGGCGCCAGGTCTCGTGCAGAAGGCCGCAGCATTACGGGCCGCGGCCGGTTCCTCGCCCTTTTCCGCCAGCGCTTTCGCCTGACCGATAATCAGCCGGCGGAAATGCACGACGGCGGCGTCCGTCGCCGTCAAATTCTCCCGCGTACGGTCGGCGATCCAGCCTTGGCTTTGCTGGATCATGATGTCCTGCTCGGCGGTGCCCTTCACGCCAGTGTAGGTTTGGTGTTTCTGGACTTCGCGGTCGATATCGTAATCGTTCGACCGGTTGCGCATCGGCATATAGTCGGCACCGACTTCAGCGAAGATGCCGTGGCCTTCCTTGATCTTCGCCAGTTCCGCGTCATGCAAGTCGCGTTCCGGGTTCCAGGCGTAGCAATACATCCAGCAGCCGGTATCGGTGGTCGGCACCAGGGTGAAGCCGTAATAGGTCTCGCCCGGCACGGTTGCCGGGCCGGTGCCGTGCGAGGGCAGCATAAACTGGGTCATGCGCCAATAGAGTTCGCCCTCGTCGTCGGTCGCCCGCGCGCCGCCGGCGACGAACCCCACATCATGATCCAGCAAATCGAATTTCGGCCGCCCATCGCGGCGCATCCACTCCAGGTGCCGGTTCGGCGAGTTGGCGTCGCGGTTCTCGGTTGTTTGAAGGCTGGGCGCCGGCATGTGCAGGAACGAGAAATGCGAGGTGTCGAGATCACCTTCCATGATCTGCACCCAGTTGCACTCGATCCTCTGCTTCATGACGTAGCGCTTGCTGTCGGAGACCAGCCCGAACTCGAGCTGCGGGATTTCCGGCAGCTCGTCGGTCTGCGGGCCCAGATAGGCCCAAACGAAATCGCCATACTCGCGCGTCGGATAGGCCTTAACCCGCATCGTATCGTGCATGCGCACGCCGGGTGGGACGTTGGGAAGGTCTGCGGCCTTGCCTTCACGGTCGAATTTCCAGCCGTGATAGACGCAGCGCAGACCGCATTCCTCGTTGCGTCCATAATAGAGATCGGCACCGCGGTGCGGACAGTAGCGGTCGATCAGGCCAACCACGCCGTCGCTGTCGCGGAACGCCACCAATTCCTCGCCAAGCACGGTGACGCGAACCGGTGCCCCATCCGGTTCCGGTAACTCCTCCGTCAATGCGACCGGTTGCCAGAACCGGCGGAAGTACTGGCCCATCGGCGTGTCGGCGCCGGACAGAGTCAACAGTTCGTTTTCTTCGACAGTCAGCATGGTGTTAATCTTTTATTCCAGTTCGGTTCACCATAGCAAAAGGGCGCGGCCAATGCCGCGCCCTTCCGCAAACTTCATATCGCCATGGGCGTTATTTGCACTTGAACGTCATCTTCTTTTTCTTGCCGTTCAGATAGGCGGTGTAGGACTTCTTCTCGCCTTCGACCTTGACCAGCTTGTAATTCTGCGGCTCACCGACCACGCCGAACTGCAGCGATAGCGTATCGCCCGATATACTCCATTTGCCCTGCATGGTCGTGGATTTGCCGATATTACGGTCGGCGCTTCCGGATGTGGCGGATGCGTCCTTGAAATAGAAGTCGGTACCCTTATCCCGACCCTTCTTGCCGGCCTTCCAGTCGCAGGTGATGCTGCCCTTCGCGAAAGCCTTTTTCACCTCGTCCGCCGACATGAACTTTTTGTCGCCGGCCTGCGCCGTGACACCGCTTGCCAGGAGCGCGACGGATGCGGTGGCGATGAAGGTTTTGATCGATTTCATGGGGGTCCCCCTGTCGTTTCGTTCCCTGATTGCCGTGTATTCTGCAAAAACAGACCGACGCCGTCCATAGACGGGTCGAAATGCAGTTCGATCAGTTCGGGTCACCAAGTTGGGCGCAGAGTTCGTCCATGCGCAGCTCGCCTTCCCGGGTCTGACCGCCAATATCCAAGAAGCGTTGCATATTGCGCCGCGCTTCATCGGTTCGGAGCAGTTGCTCGAACAGATACGCCTCTTCGATAAGACCTTCTGTCCAGGGGCGTTCGGCTTGATTGACCGCCAGTTTTGCCTGCCGCACCGCCTGTGGCGAGAAGGACGCGATCCGCTGCGCGAGCTTGTCGACGAACGGGCCTATTTCGTCCGGCTCGAAGATGCGGTTGAGATATCCCCAGCGTTCGGCCGTCTCCGCATCCAAATCGTCACCGCTCAGGATGAGCTCCAGCGCCCGGCCCCGGCCCAGCAATCGGGGCATCCTCTGCGTGCCCGTGCCGCCGGGGATGATACCCAACGGTACCTCCATCTGGTTCACTTTGGTCTTGCCGCGCACGCCGAAGCGCATGTCGAAGGACGCCGACAGTTCGCTGCCGCCGCCACCGACCCGGCCTTCGATACGGGCGATGATGATTTTGTTCATGGTGCGGAAGCGCTCGCACAGCACGTGAAATGGTTTCAGTTGGGCATCGCGTTGCGGCTCGAAGCCGATAGGCCGGTCGAGGATGGCCGCGACGTCGAAATGGGCGAGGAAGAATTCCGGGTCGGCGCTGCGTATGATGACGACGGTCAAACCTGTATCGGCTTTCAACTGCGACGATAGCGCGTTCAACTCGCCCAGCAGTTCCATGGTGATGACATTGGCCGGCGGGTTGTCGATGGTCACGGTCGCGACGCGGCCGCTGGTTTCGACGGTCAGAAATTCGAATTCGTAGGCCATACGATCCTCCTGGACAGATTCAAAAAAGTCCTGTCGTCGGTTTGATCTCAATTCCTTCGCCATTCAGTGCAGCGGCGACCGCCTTTCCCATTGCGTCAGCACCGGGGGTGTCGCTGTGCAGGCAGAAGGTGTCGGCAGCCATTGGGATCATTGTGCCATCTACCGTTTCGACCGTACCGTCGCGCACGACGCCGAGGACCTGGGCGACCGCTCTCTCGGCACTTTCCAGCGTTGCGCGCGGATGGCTGCGGTCGACGATGCGGCCGTTCGCGCCGTAGCGGCGGTCGACGTAGCATTCCGCCGTGACCCGCAGACCGGAAGCCTTCACCTGGTCGAGGGTCCCCGATACGGCGGGCGCGATGACGATGACCTCCGGATCGAAGGCGAGGATCGCTTGAATCATCGCCGCACAGGCCCACTCTTTTTCCGTGACGTCGAAATACAGTGTGCCATGGCATTTGACCGTACGGATGCGCTGGCCGAATTCGCGCAGCACACCGTCGAGCGCGCCGAATTGGTATAGGAAGACGCTGACCAGTTCTTCCTGGCTCATCTCGATACGATCCTGCCCGAAATTGAAGAGACCGGGATAGGACGGGTGCGCACCGATCTGGATTTCGTTTTCCAGGAGTGTCGGGATCAGCCGACGCAGCACCAGCGGGTCGCCGGAATGCAGGCCGCAGGCAAGATAGGCCGAGGTGATGATCGGTAGCAGTACATCGTCGGCCCGATCCATGGTATGGCGCGGGTGAAAGCCAACGCCCGTCTCCGGAATGACGGTTTGCTGCAGAACCTCGGTCGGAATGCCGGCGGGTGGCAGCACGAAGCCCTCCGCCAACTCGGTCGACAGGTCGACTGTGACTTTCTTGTTCATGGAATCACTCCGTTCCGTCTAGGACTGCGCCTTCATTGAGGAGCCGCGCGATTTCGTCTGCATCATAGCCATGCTCCGCGAGGATGGCGCTGGTGTGCTCGCCGAAACGCGGCGGATCGCGCCGGATCGTGGGCGGCGACTTGCTGAGACTGTAGGGAGGCTTCATCAGGCGGACCCGCCCTTCGGAGGGATGATCCATCTCTTGCCAGAACCCGACATCGGCGAGATGGCCGTCCGCGACAACCTCCTCCAGGCTCGAAATCGGCATGCAGGGAACGCCCGCCTCGGCCAGAAGTTTGGTCCATTCCGCGGTGGTGCGCTCCAGCATCAACTCGCCGATCAGCGCGTTGACCGCATCGATGTTCGCCGTGCGGGATTTTCGGTCTTTCAAGATCGGGTTTTCCCACAGATCTTCGCGATCGATCGCTTTCAGGAAGCCGCGCCAGTGCTTGTCGCTGCCGGGCAAGGCGCAGATATGGCCGTCCTTGGTCTTGTAGGGCCAGCGCATGGGTTTGGCGTGCCGGATCGACCCCGGCGGGCCGATCGGCGGTAAAAAGCTCTCGCCGCAGAGATGCTCCGGAAAGATGAAACTGACCATGCTCTCGAACATGGGCACCTCGATCTCTTGCCCTTCGCCGGTGGCGAGCTTGTGGTACAGCGCCGCCGACATGGCGTAGGCGGCAAACAGGCCGGTTGTTTTGTCGGCAATCAGGGACGGTACGTAGCGCGCCTCCTTGCCGCCGAACCCCTCCAGGGCAACGAAGCCGGATGCGCCTTGGATGACATCGTCATAGGCGGCTTGCCCCGCATAGCGGCCCTCGCGTCCGAAGCCCCAGATGTTGCAATAGATTATGTTCGGGTTGATCTCGCGCACGCGGTCGTAATCGAAGCCGAGCCGCTCGAGCGGTTCTGGCCGCATGTTGTGTACAAACAAATCGGTTTCGCGCAGCAAGGCCCGGAACGCTTCCGCACCGCCTTCCGTCTTCAGGTTCAACGCGATAGCTCGTTTGTTGCGGTTCAGCTGCAGGAAACTGGCCGCCATGCCGGTGTTCTGCGCCGGTCCGCTGCCGCGGGTCAGGTCGCCGTCTGGCGCTTCGACCTTGATCACTTCCGCCCCCATGTCGCCCAGCAATTGGCTGGAATAGGGGCCGACGAACACCGTCGTCATGTCCACCACACGGATTCCGTCGAACGGTCCTGGCATGCTTTCCGTTTCCTTTTCTTTTTGTTCAGTTTGCCGTCAGCAGGTCGTAAGCGAGTTTCGCCGCGGCGACGTCCATGATCGCGATACCGATGGAATTGTAGATCACTGTGGCCCCTGCCGGGACCGTCTTGGTCCCCGCGTAGATTTCACCGACTTCTGCGAAGATATCGCATCCCGAGGCGCGGATATCGCCCGCCTGGTCACGCGCCGGGTCAACCGATTCGACCAACACGCAGTTGGCCATGGCGGCATCGTCCAATTCACA
>CAJWOT010000009.1 GCA_913044215.1 uncultured Rhodospirillaceae bacterium
ATGACTTGGCCGAGGAAATGCAGCGCACCCGGCAGGTGCAGATCGATGGGCAGGCCGGCTTCGGTGTAGATACGGCCGATATCTTTCAGCATCTCTTGCGTTGTGGTGTTCGCCGAACTTTGGGTCGCGGTCAGGGCTTCGCTGTGAAACTGCGTTCGGTTCTGCACGAAGGCGACCCAGGCGGTCAGGCCGAGTGAGCCGCCGAACTGGCGGCAGAAGTTGATCGTGCCGCCGCCGGCGCTGAGCTTGTCCGCCGGTAGTGACGCCAATGCCGTCTTCATGATGAAGGGGTTGGTGAAACTCATCCCGAAGCGGCTGATGATGAAATAGAACATGATCAGCAGGAAGGGCGTGTTCACGTCGGCACCGGCCATCGGCGCGGTTCCCGCGGCAAACAGGAACAGACCGATCAGAATCCCGATATGGGCCGGTATCCGGTCCGCCAGCTTTCCGGTCAAGGGGAGCGCGATGACGATCAGGATGGAGGACGGGAACATCACCAGGGCGGCGACGATCGGCGTCATGCCCTGGATCAACTGCCCGAAAACGGGCACGCCATAGCCGGTACCGAAATTGCCGATGCCAAAGACGAACGCGATCAGCGCCGTCATGGCGAATTCCTTGTGGCTGAACAGGGAGACATCGATAAGGGTTGGCCGGTCGCGCAATTGCGACCAGATCAGCGCGACGCCGGACCCTATGCCGATGGTAAACAGGCCCAATATGTAGCTTGAAGTCCAACCTTCGGCATTGCCTTCGGTCAGCCCGGTGATCAGGCAATAGACCATGACGACGAGCAGGATGTAGCCGATCCAGTCGAAGGAACTGCGATCGCGGCTCGGTACGGAGGGCATGAACACCCAGCCCATCAAGGCGGAGACGGCGATCACGGGCAGCGGCGCCCAGAAGATGTAGCGCCAATGGAACAGATCGATGGAAACCCCGCCGACGATCGGACCGACCGCGACAGCCATGAAGACACCCATCGAATAGATCGCCATGGCGTAGCCGCGCCGTTCGGCCGGGTAGACCTGAAAGGCGACGACCATGACCAGCGGTTGGATGATGCCGGCGGCCATGCCCTGCAAGACACGGCCCAGGACGATCAAATTGAAATCATGGCTCACGCCGCCGATGATGCTGCCGACGGTAAAGATCGCCGAGGCGAGCAGGAATCCGCCACGCTGGCCGAATGCGGCAACAATCCACGCGTTCAGCAGCTGGCTCGTGACCATCGCGATATTGAACGCGGAGGTCATCAGCTGCGCCTGGTCGAGGCCGACACCGAAGGCACCCATCACGTCGGGTACCGCGACGTTCACGATGGTGCCCGAAACCACCATGGTGAAGGAAGCCCCCATGCCCGCGATCATGACCAGAATCCGGTAGCTCTGGCCGTACCGGGCGAACAGGTCGTCGATCGATTCGGATTTCGTAAAGATGGGGAAACCTAGCTGACGTCGTAAGGCGTCCAAGCTTATCCGCGCGCCGGTCCGTAGAACAAGTCATGCGCGGCCGTTCTGGCCGACCCAAGGTCACCCTATATGTGGGGCTGACACCCCGATTTTACCGCAACATATGGGGAACGAATTGCCCATTACTCACGGAAATTATTGCCTATTGACACCCGAATCGGGGGGTGATTCGATGGCCGGATGGTTATTGCCGACACCCTTAGACAGTATGCCGGGCAGATCGTGCGCCCCGTGCTGGGCACGCTGGTCGTCGCCTATATCGCCTTCCATGCGGTTCAAGGCGATCGGGGCTTGTTGGCTTATTTCACTTATAGCCAAGAGGTTAGCCGTGCGACGGTGACCTTGCAGGATGTGCGTCAGACCCGTGAAAAGCTGGCGCACAGGGTTGCATTACTGCGGCCCGAGAGCCGTGATCTCGACCTGTTGGAAGAACGGGCCCGGACGACGCTGGACCTTGTACGGGACGATGAATTCATCGTTTTTCTGCCGCCCGTTTCGGAATAGTCATCCCCCTCCGGCTTGCGAAAAGCAGGCTGGAAAAGTCTTAAAAACAACCTTCTTAACTAAATTCTAGTTAATTGCTGTTTTTTTATTTTTTAACAGTAACTTAACCCGCTCTTGCCAAACCGTTCCAGGCGGGCTACCTGTGTAATCCGCGAGATGTTTCGAGGGAAGGCGCAGGGATGGCAGTCAAAGCGACGAAATCGAAAAGCAAACGCGCGTCGAAAGCGGCGAAATCCAACCTCCAAGCCTCCGGCGAGGAACTCCTGCAATATTATCGCGAAATGCTGATGATCCGGCGTTTCGAAGAGAAGGCCGGCCAGCTATACGGCATGGGCCTGATTGGCGGTTTTTGCCATCTCTATATCGGGCAGGAAGCTGTTGTCGTCGGGATGCAGGCGGCGATTACGCCGGACGACGCGGTCATCACGAGCTACCGTGATCACGGCCATATGCTGGCCTGTGGGATGGATCCGCGCGGCGTGATGGCAGAGCTGACCGGCCGGGCCGGCGGGTATTCGCACGGCAAGGGCGGATCGATGCACATGTTCTCCAAGGAGAAGAACTTCTATGGGGGGCACGGTATCGTCGCGGCGCAAGTGCCGCTTGGGACCGGCATCGCTTTCGCGCAGAAATACAACAAGACCAAGAATTGCTGCCTGACCTATTTCGGCGACGGCGCCATTAACCAGGGTCAGGTTTACGAATCCATGAACATGGCGGCGCTCTGGTCGTTGCCGGTCATCTATGTAATTGAAAACAATAAATACGCCATGGGCACCAGTCAGGAGCGCGCCTCCGCTGGCACCGAGCTGTACATGCGCGGCACCGCATACGGCATTCCGGGCGAACAGGTCGATGGTATGGATGTGGTCGCCGTGCGCGCGGCGGCCGAAATGGCCGTGCAGCATTGCCGCGACGGCAAGGGACCGTTTGTCCTGGAAATGATGACCTATCGGTATCGCGGCCACTCCATGTCCGATCCGGCGAAATACCGCGCCCGCGAAGAAGTGCAGAAAGTGCGCAGCGAACGGGACCCGATCGATTTCGTGCGGCAATTGTTGCTCGACGGCGATCACACCGATGAAGCGGCCCTCAAACAGATGGACCGTGAGGTGAAGGATATCGTGTCGGATGCCGCGGAATTCGCGCAGAACAGCCCGGAACCGGATCCATCCGAACTGTGGACCGACATTCTGGTAGACGCCTAGGACGCCGGCTTTAGACGCGGCGCGTAGAAGAGGGGAGACTGCATGCCCATCCAGGTATTGATGCCGGCACTGTCGCCGACCATGACCGAGGGCACACTGGCGAAGTGGCTCAAATCGGAAGGCGATGAGGTCAGCTCCGGCGACGTCATCGCGGAGATCGAGACCGATAAGGCGACCATGGAGGTCGAGGTGGTCGATGACGGGGTGATCGGCAAGCTGCTGGTCGCCGAGGGGACGGAGGGGGTCGCGGTCAATTCGCCGATCGCCGTCCTGTTGGCGGATGGTGAGGATGCCTCCGCCGCGGATGCGGTGGCGGCCCCGGCGCCGGCTGCGTCCGAAGTGCCTGCGTCTGCTGAAGCGGCCGCGCCAGCCGCCGCGCCGCCACCGGCGCAGAGCGTGGCGGCCGAGCCGGATTGGACGGGACCGACCGTCACGATGACCCTGCGCGAAGCGTTGCGGGACGGTATGGCCGAAGAAATGCGCCGGGATGACAGCGTGTTCCTGATCGGCGAGGAAGTCGCGCAGTATGAGGGCGCGTACAAGGTCAGCCAGGGACTGCTGGAGGAATTCGGCGACGAGCGGGTCATTGACACGCCGATCACCGAGCACGGCTTCACCGGGCTGGCGGTTGGCGCCGGTTTCATGGGGCTGCGGCCCGTGGTCGAGTTCATGACGTTCAATTTCGCCATGCAGGCGATCGACCACATCATCAATTCCGCCGCCAAGACCCTTTACATGTCCGGTGGCCAGATGGGATGCCCGATCGTCTTCCGGGGACCGAACGGCGCGGCTTCCCGGGTCGGCGCACAGCATTCGCAGTGCTACGCCAGCTGGTACGCCCACTGTCCCGGCCTCAAAGTGATCTCGCCATTCTCGGCGGCGGATGCCAAAGGCTTGCTGAAAGCGGCCATTCGCGACCCGAATCCGGTGATTTTCCTGGAGAACGAGCTGATCTACGGTGAGAGCTTCGACGTGCCGGACGATGCCGACTACACCGTGCCGATCGGCAAGGCGAAGGTATTGCGCGAGGGCGACGATGTGACTTTGATCGCGCATTCGATCATGGTCGGCCGCACGCTTCAGGCTGCCGAGGTGTTGGCTGCCGACGGGCTCAATGCGGAAGTTATCGATTTGCGGACCATCCGCCCGCTCGACATCGAGACGATCATTGAATCGGTGAAGAAGACCAATCGCGTCGTCTCGTGCGAAGAAGGATGGCCTTTCGCGGGGATCGGCTCGGAAATTGCCATGGTCGTGATGGAAAATGCGTTCGATTGGCTCGATGCGCCGGTTGGACGCGTCGCTGGCTTGGACGTTCCGATGCCCTATGCCGCCAATCTCGAAAAAGCCGCGTTGCCGCAAGTCGAGCATATCGTCGATGCGGCCAAAGCGGCCTGTTACCGGACCTGAGACGCGCATATCGCGTCACGGAGGGGGATAAACCATGCCGATTCAGATCTTGATGCCAGCCCTGTCGCCGACAATGACCGAGGGGACCTTGGCCAAATGGCTCGTCAATGAGGGCGATGACGTCAACGCCGGCGATGTGATTGCCGAGATCGAAACCGACAAGGCGACGATGGAGGTCGAAGCCGTCGAGGAAGGCAAGGTCGGTAAGATCGTCGTTCAGGAGGGCACGGAAGGCGTTGCGGTCAACGCGCTCATCGCATTACTTTTGGAGGATGGCGAAGATGCGGGCGCGCTCGAAGGCGCGGCGGAAGCGGCGCCCGCAGCACCGGCGCCTGCCGGAGCGGTACCCGAAGCGCCCGCCGCACCGGCGCCAGCACCCGAAGCAACGGCACCGGCGCCCGCCGCACCGGCGGCATCCAGCGGCGATCGTATCTTTGCCAGCCCGCTGGCGCGTCGCATGGCGCAACAGGCGGGCCTGGATATCGCGATGGTCACGGGATCGGGGCCGAATGGGCGTATCGTCAAACGCGACATCGAGGCGGCGCTTGCCGCCGGGGTTTCCGCCACAGCGGCGCCGGAACCAGCGGCTGCCCCCGCTGCGGCGCCCGCACCGATGCCGGAAGGTGTCGAACCGACGTTCGATTTCGAGCCGGCCAACAATATGCGCAAAGTTATCGCTCAGCGACTGACCGAGTCGAAACAGACCGTTCCGCATTTCTATCTTACGGTGGATTGTGAGATCGATACGCTTCTGGCGTTGCGCAAAGACTTGAACGCCCGGTCCGACGACTACAAGATTTCGGTCAATGATTTGATCATCAAGGCTTGCGGGGTGGCCCTGCGGCGTGTACCGGCGGCCAATGCGTCCTGGACCGGCGACGGCATCAAGCGCTACCACACCGCGGATATCTCGGTGGCCGTCGCGATTGATGGCGGCCTGATTACCCCGGTAATCCGCGATGCCGGCGGCAAGGGGCTGGAGGCGATCTCCAGCGAGATGAAGGATCTGGCCTTGCGTGCCCGAGAGGGCAAGCTGATGCCGGAAGAGTATCAGGGCGGCACCTTCAGCATCTCCAATCTCGGCATGTTCGGGATCAAGCAGTTCGATGCGGTCATCAACCCGCCGCAGGGCGCGATCATGGCCGTTGGCGCCGGTGAACAGCAGCCCGTCGTTCGCAATGGCGCGCTCGCCGTGGCGACGGTGATGTCGGTGACCCTGTCGGTCGATCATCGTGTCGTCGATGGCGCCGTCGGGGCCGAGTTGCTCGCTGCCTTCAAGAAACTCATCGAAGATCCGATGACGATGCTGCTCTAGCAGCCATCTGCCTGAAAATAGGGGAAAATCATGGCCGATACCAGTTTCGACGTCATCGTCGTCGGGGGCGGTCCCGGTGGCTATGTCACCGCGATCCGCGCTGCGCAGCTGGGGATGAAAACCGCCTTGGTCGAGCGCGAGCATCTCGGCGGAATCTGTCTCAACTGGGGCTGCATTCCGACCAAGGCGCTGTTGCGGACGTCGGAGATTTATCACTACGCCACCCATGCTGAGCAGTTCGGTCTCAAGGTGCAGGGCGCTTCCGTCGATCTGGCAGCGGTCGTCAAGCGCTCGCGGAAGATCGCAGCGCAGCTCAATGGCGGCGTCGGCCATCTGCTGAAAAAGAACAAGGTGGCGGTGTTCGATGGTGCCGGGAAGCTCGACGGCGGCAGCGCCGGTGCGCGCAAGTTGAAGGTCGAAAAGGATGGTAAGGCGGTCGCCGGTCTGGTCGCCAAGCACATCGTGCTGGCCACCGGCGCGCGGGCCCGCTCCCTGCCGGGGCTGGAGCCCGACGGCAAATTGGTTTGGACCTACAAGGAAGCGATGGTCCCGGAAACCATGCCGAAATCGTTGCTCGTCGTCGGTTCCGGCGCGATCGGGATGGAATTTGCGAGCTTTTACAACGACCTTGGCGCCGACGTGACGGTCGTCGAGGTGATGGACCGGATCCTGCCGGTCGAAGACGAAGAGATCGCGGCATTTGCGCATAAGCAGTTCGAGAAACAGGGCATGACGATCCATGCCGGCGCGCAAGTCACCAAGCTGGACCGCGCCGCGAACAGTGTTACGGCGACGATCGAAGCCGGCGGCAAATCGAGCCAGATCACCGTCGACCGTGTCATTTTGGCTGTCGGTATCGTCGGCAATGTCGAGGATTTGGGTCTCGAAGGCACCAAGGTGAAGGTCGACCGTACCCATATCGAGGTCGATCACTGGGCGCAGACGGGCGAGCTGGGCATCTACGCCATTGGCGACGTCGCTGGGCCGCCCTGGCTTGCGCATAAGGCAAGTCATGAAGGCGTTGTCTGCGTCGAGAAGATCGCCGGCTATGACGGCGTGCATCCGTTCGAAACCAGCAATATTCCAGGCTGTACCTATTGCCGGCCGCAGATCGCCAGCGTCGGCCTGACCGAAGCGGCGGCGAAAGAGCAGGGGCACAAGGTCAAGGTCGGCCGCTTCCCCTTCATCGGCAACGGCAAGGCGATTGCGCTGGGCGAACCGGAAGGCATTATCAAGACGGTATTCGATGAGAAGACCGGTGAATTGCTGGGCGCACACATGGTCGGTGCTGAGGTCACGGAGCTGATCCAGGGCTATGTCGTCGCCCGCACCTTGGAGACGACCGAGCATGAGCTCATGCACACCATCTTCCCGCACCCGACCCTGTCGGAGATGATGCACGAGTCGGTCCTTGACGCCTACGGCAAGGTTATCCATTTCTAGGGTATGAACACGACCGTCAAAGCCGCCGCGCTGCGCCATCCGGAAAAGCGCAACCGGCCGGACAACCCGATCCAGCGCAAGCCGGCCTGGATCCGGGTCAAGGCGCCGACATCGCCGGTCTATCGCGAGACGCGCGACATCGTGCGCGAGAACGGCCTCCACACCGTCTGCGAGGAGGCTGGATGCCCCAATATCGGTGAGTGCTGGGCCAAGAAGCACGCGACCTTCATGATCATGGGCGACACCTGTACGCGCGCCTGCGCCTTCTGCAACGTCGCGACCGGCACGCCGATGCCGCTCGATCCCATGGAGCCGGTCAATATCGGCAGCGCGGCGGCGAAGCTCGGGCTGGAACACATCGTCATCACCTCGGTCGACCGGGACGATCTGGACGATGGCGGGGCCGCGCATTTCGCCGAGGTGATCGCCCGGATACGGGAATTCGCGCCGGGTACGACGGTGGAAATCCTGACGCCCGACTTCAAGGACAAGCCGGGGGCGCCGGAAGTCGTGGCCGAGGCCAAGCCGGATGTCTTCAACCACAATCTGGAAACCGTGCCGCGGCTCTATCCGACGATCCGCCCGGGCGCGCGGTATTTCACCAGCTTGGAACTGCTGCACCGGGCCAAGAAACTCGACCCGAACGTCTTCACCAAATCGGGCCTGATGGTCGGGCTCGGCGAGAGCCGAGAGGAAGTGCATCAGGTGATGGACGATCTGCGCGCGGCCGATGTGGACTTCCTGACCATCGGACAGTATCTGCAGCCAACGCCGAAACACGCGGCGATCGATCGATTCGTCACGCCGGAGGAGTTCGAGGCCTACGCGTCGGCGGCGCGCGGGAAGGGGTTCCTGATGGTGGCGGCGACGCCGCTGACGCGATCCTCCTACCACGCGGATGCCGATTTCGCGCGGCTGCGCGACGCGCGGGCCGCGCTGACCGGCCGTGCGGCGAAGGCCCGGTAGAGCGCCTCGTGCCGACCCACGCCGAGAAGAAGGTTCTGCCGCACAGGCCGGAACAGATGTTCGACCTGGTGGCCGATGTGGGGCGCTATCCGGAGTTCCTGCCCTGGTGCGTCGGCGCCCGCATTCGCTCTCGGACCGATACGTTGCTGATCGCTGATTTGATCATCGGTTTCAAGGGGATACGGGAAAGTTTTACGAGTCGCGTTGCGCTCGACCGGGAGGCCATGACCATTGATGTCACATATCAAGATGGCCCGTTTAAACATCTGAGTAACAACTGGAAATTTGGAAACGCGGAGGCCGATCAATGCGCGCTCGACTTCTATGTCGATTTCGAGTTCAAATCGCGCATCCTGCAGAAGATGATCGAGATGCTTTTCAGCGAAGCGGTGCGCCGAATGGTCAACGCCTTCGAGCAGCGGGCCGCCCAGCTTTACGGCCGCCCGGCGCTATCCTGACCCGCAAACTACGAATGCAGGCGGCAGCGGCTGAAAATTTTCGGGTGTAAAACAAACCCTAGCACTGGTCGGTTCCGCCCAAGCGTCTACGAGATATGGGCAGTCTTCGGGCCTTGTCACCGTGACAAACAAAATCACACCTATTAAATTAGGTATTAATACTAATTCGTCAGTGTGTGGGCGTCGCAACAGTGCTGCCGGGTGGAACCGCTCCTTTGATTACCTCGTCGCAAATTCGCGCCGCCCGGGCGATCATCAACGCCAAACAGAGCGAGCTGGCGAAGGCTGCCGGCATTTCCCTGGCAACCCTGAACAACATCGAACGGGGCGTCGGCGATCCCCGCACCAGCACGCTGGACGCCATCGAGCGGGCGCTGCAGCGGGCGGGGGTCGACATCGCCGGCGACCCGACGCATGAGACGGTCACGTTACGCCGGGTAGAGCGCCCACAGGCGTTCGATACCTTCCTCGCCAGTCAACGGGTGCTCGAGGCGCTTGGGCCGGATTCGCTGCTCAAGCCGCAAACCGTCCTGCTTTTCGCGCGCTGGAACCGCAGCCAGGAAGACGAACGGCCGCGGATCTGCCTGCTCGTCGAGGGGCAGGTGCGGGCGGTGCTGTTCGACCGGGTCGATTTCAATCTTGGCGGCGGCGCACGGGTCGCCGAGGTGGCAGGGGTCATGCTGGCGGCTTTCGCCTTTCACCGGCCCCGACTGCGCTATCTCGATCAGGTGTTGGAGGACACGACGTCCGCGGAAGCCGACGAGGCGGTCGACCGGTTGAAATCCCTTCAGAGCCTGCCGCTGGACCACCCTGGGTCGTTCATCGATGTTTTTGGGTCCTGGGACGACTGCCTGTCCCGCTATGGCGAACGTCCGGGCCATCCGCTCGCCGATCTCGCCGGGTTGTTCGTGGCGGAAATCGCCTAGAGGCCAATTTTAAAAGCCAAGTTCGTGCCGCACGATTTTCGTGCCGGCGACCATCGCCTGCAGCTTCTTTCGCGCCAGCCACCGC
Organism: uncultured Rhodospirillaceae bacterium; assembly: GCA_913044215.1. Taxonomy (GTDB): domain Bacteria; phylum Pseudomonadota; class Alphaproteobacteria; order UBA8366. The sequence continues at coordinate 9,791 of CAJWOT010000009.1, forward strand.
GGGATCGCGGAAAACCCGCAATCGGCGGTGACGTACAGGGATTCGGGCGGCACATGGTCCAATACGGTCCGGATACGCTCCGCAACCTCATCCGGGGTTTCCACGTGAAAGGATTTCACGTCGATGACCCCGGCTGCCACGGTATGACGCGCCGATAATGCGGGCAGGAACGCCAAATCCGCCATCTCACGGTTGGCAAACTCCAAAAGCAGCAGATCGCAGTCGAGATCGGCCATCGCCGGCATCAACCGACCGAAATCGCGCCGGACGAAGGGCCGGCTGGCATTGTTGCCGAAACAGACATGGACGGCCGTGGTGCCGCTCGCCGTGGCCAGTGTCCGGTTGATCGCCGCTGCGCCTGCCGCCATCGAAACGCCAGGCGGTGGGTTGGCGAAACCTGGCTCGTCGAGTTGCATGATATCCGCGCCGGCCTGCCCTAAGGCGGCGAGCTCTGCACCGATGATGTCGGAAAGATCGGAGAGCAGGCCCTCGATCCCCGTCTCGCCATAGGCCAGGTTCGGGTCGATGTTGTTGGCGAAGGTGAGCGGCCCGGGCAGGGCCATCTTCAGGCGGTGCCCCGGCGCGATGCGCTGCAGCGCCTTGAATTCGGCCGCCAGCCCAAGACCGTCTGGCGCCGTAACCCGCTTTTCGGCCTTGAAAGAGGGGGCCATGTCGTAGCCGGGCACGCCGAGACGGCGTCCGTGTGGTACCCGTTCAATACCGCGCAGCCGGTCGTACATCTCATAGACGAACCGTTGCCGGCGCAGCTCGCCATCGGACAGGATATCGACACCGGCATCGATTTGATCGGCAACGACCACGCGGGTCGCATCTTCAAAGGCTTCTTCGATGTCGTCCGATCCGGCGCTCCCGTCGCGGATGGCTTTGCGAAATGGGAACATCCAGCCTGGCGTTGCGTAACTGCCGACCCCCATTGTGGCCAGCGCGGGCAGGTCCGCGGGTGATAGTTCGCGCATGGAGTCGTTATCCCAAATCCGATTGGCGTATTATGTTCGCCAAATCGAGTCTTTCACAACCCAATCGGGAGGGAACGGAATGAGCCGTTTGTTTGGCGAGATGCGCCAGATCGGCATTGTCGTGCGCGATATCGAGGCTGCGATGCAGCATTGGGTGGCGGTTTGCGGAGTCGGGCCTTGGTTCTACGCCGACAAGCTGCCGGTGACCGCTTTCACCTATCGCGATGAGGTATTCGACGATATTCACATCTCGGTCGCCTTGGCCAACTCCGGCGATGTCCAGCTTGAGCTGATCCAACAACGCTGCGACACGCCAAGCATGTATCGCGATTTTCTCGGTGCCGGCCATGAGGGCATGCAGCATTGGTCGAGCTGGCCGGAAGATTACGAAGAGCGGCTGGAATATGCCCTGTCCAACGGGTATTCCGTGGGGCAGGCTGGCGACAGTCCGCGCGGCCGGTTTGTCTATCTTTGGAACGAGGGACACCCGGGCACGGTCATCGAGATGGCCCATATGACACCGACGCGCAAAGCGATTTTCGACGTGATCCGCCATGCGGCGGCCGGATGGGACGGTGCGGACCCGATCCGCCGAACCTGGCCAACGGGCGAATAGCGGCTAGATCGGGTCGAGCGGCGCCTTGAATTCGGTGTCTTTGCAGACGATGCCGCCGCGGTCGCCGATTTCGATGCTGCCATAACGTTCCGCATAGGCGGGGGGGAGCGGCCGCCCGTTCGGCGGGCAGATCCAGAGGCGAAGCAGGTAGCGCCGCTTTTCCGGATCATCCCAGTCCCGGTAGTCGTGCCGGCCGTGTAGCATCGTGTGGTTGTCGAGCAATTGGATATCGCCTTCCTTGAAGGGGACAGCGATATGGTTCGACGGATCCTCGGCGATTTCCCTGATCAGATCGAAGGTTTCGAACTGCGCCTCGGTGAAGCGCGGCACCTCTGCGAAGCGTTCGACAGAGCGGACATAGACGTCCGAATGGTGGCAGTAGAGCCGGTTCCGGTACCACTGCAAAATCGGCATCACCCACCACGGGTCTTTCCCTTCTGGTACTTCGCCGCGCCGGTCGCGATGGATCGGCCGGTATAGCTCCGGGACCAGGTCGGGCCGTTTTTCTAGCATCACATTATGGATCGTCGCTGCCGGGACGAGCTTGCTGTCGCCGCCTTCCTTCGCGGCGCGCAGGCATAGCAAGGCGACGATGTCGACCGAGTCGGTGTGAAATTGCAGCGGGCCTCCGGCGCGGTATCCGCGTAAGTTGCCGTCATTCAGGTAGTCGTGGCCGATATCGACAACGTGGCCCAGCACATGACCTTCCGCGTTTTGAGAGCGGAGCGAGCCGAAGTGGGCGCCGATGCCAAAGAAAATCCGGGCCGACTCCTCTTTCGTGTAGTCGGCGACCGGAATCCCGCTGATCTGCGTGAACCCGCGCCCGTCCATCACTTCGCTGCGCAGCTGTTTCAGCCGCTCCCCAAATGTCGGAAGCGGGAAGTTTCGGCTGTTGATCTTGATGATATCCAACCCGGCGTCCCGGGTCGCCCGCATCGCCTGGTCAAGCTCGTCGACCTCCGGGCCGGTAAGCTCATAGCGCCAACTTGTATCACGCGCTAAATCCTGGGATCGCCAAGCCGAAGGGGTGTCAATCGGGCCTTCGGGTATTGCGGTTTCCATTGCGGTAAGTTGCATTTTCCTTATCCGAAATCAGTAACGAAGCTCAAACAGCGCGCACGTTCACGCTACAATCTTCCCCTGTTATTGCAATCTCTGCAACTGCCCACCCGATAGCTTCATAGGATTGAACGCATCGTTTCCGGCAGACCGACACGTTGCGGCAACCGGTTATCGAAGGGCATGCGTCAACATATCCGATGCCCAGGCGTGCAATTTACGGGCATTGCTTAACCTCCACTTAAGAAAGTTCCTGCAAATTTGACGCGAGAACTGAATCGGCCAATTACCTTTTGAACCAGTTTGAGCTGATACTCGTAGCGTCGCGGAAAAGGAAATTTCGGTTCCACGATGAGAAAGAAGCAAGTCGCCATGGTTGTCGATGACAACCAGATGTTCGGAGACCTGGTCAGCAAAATGCTGATGCGGCAGGGGTGCGACACCTTTGTCTGCAACGATTACGAGTCTGCAATCGATATGCTGAATCGGTCCAATATCGCCTTCTTCATGGTGGATATCTTCATGCCGGGCATGGGCGGTATCGAAGGGATCAAAAAAATCAGAGACATGTCGCCTGCCACCACGATCATTGCGATGTCAGGCGGATGGGGCGGTATGTCCGCGAAGAATAGCGTGACGGCGGCGCAGAAGATCGGTGCCGACGCGTGCCTGGAGAAGCCTTTCACCGTCAAGGATGTCGAAAGCACGCTTCAGACGTTGGTAAACGCCTAGAGAGACATCGTTCTTGAGCAAACCGGCGCTTGCGGTCACCCGGTTCGCTGCAATTTCGTCAACTGTTCCAAGACATCGAAAGCCCGGAGCACGGTATCTTGCCGAACCTGGCTGCGGTCGCCGTCGAACACATGCCGTTCCACGAGAGGCGTTTGGCCGAGTCGGGCGCCGCCGATGAAAACGAGGCCGACCGGTTTTTCCGCCGTACCGCCGCCAGGGCCAGCGATCCCAGTCACCGCGACCGCGGCATCGGCTCGCGAATGGGCAAGCGCGCCCGCGGCCATTGCCGTGGCCACTTCCGCGCTGACGGCGCCATGCGTTTCGATCAAAGACATATCGACGCCGATCGCTTCGTTTTTCGCTTCGTTGGAATAGGTTACGAAGCCGCGGTCGACCACATCGGAGGAGCCGGCGATTTCGGTCAGGCTCGCGGCGATTAGCCCGCCTGTGCACGACTCTGCGGTGGCGATCATCAGGTTTTGCACCCGATACAGGTCGAGAATGGCCGTCGCCCGTTCGGTAAGACTCTTGGAAAGTGTCGAGGTCACAGTAGAATTTCCGCAATCAGATAAAGTGCGACGGCAGCGTAGGCGCCTGCTGCTATATCGTCCAGCATCACACCGACTCCGCCCGAGAGGTTCCGATCGCACCAGCTGGCGGGCCAGGGTTTCACAATGTCGGCGATGCGAAACAACAGGAACCCGATGAGATAGAGTAACGGGTCGGGGGCTACCGGCACCAAGGTCAGCCATTGTCCGGCAACTTCGTCGATCACGATCTTACCCGGATCTTTGGCACCTGTTGCGCGCTCCATCACGCCGGAAGCCCAGATGCCGGCGGCCAGAGCGCCGCCAGCGGCGACTAGAAGTGCGACACTCCCGCCATAGCTTGCGATCGCCCAGGCAAAGGGCAGGGCGGCCAATGACCCCCAGGTTCCTGGTGCTTTCGGCAGGCAGCCGGTTCCAAACCAGGTGGCTATCAGATGGGCCGGATGCGTCCAACGCATGGGGCGATGGTCGGACACGGTCTCAGGCGAACAGGACGGTGGCGGCGGCTTGCGCGGCGATCCCCTCGCGGCGGCCGAGAAAACCCAACCCATCCGTCGTCGTCGCCTTGACGCTGATGCGATCGGTCTCGACGCACAGGATGTCGGCGAGCCGCGATCGCATGGCTTCCCGGTGCGGCCCGACCTTGGGCGCCTCGCAGATCAGCGTTAGGTCGACATGCCGGATCGTGCCGCCCTTACCCCGGACAAGGTCGACGGCGTGGGAGAGAAAGACGGCGGAATCGACGCCGCGCCACTGCGGATCGCTGGGGGGGAAGTGACTGCCAATATCCCCGGCGCCGATCGTGCCGAGCAGCGCATCGGTCAAAGCATGCAACCCGACATCCGAGTCGGAGTGGCCCGCGAGGCCGCGATCGTGGGGCAACGCGACGCCGCAGAGCATTACATGGTCGCCTTCCTCGAAGGGATGAACATCGAAGCCGGTCGCCGTACGGATATCTGCGGCACCAAGCAATCGCTCGCCGTGAGCAAAGTCTTCTGCTGTCGTCACTTTGATGTTCTCCGCGTTCCCCAGGGTCAAGGTGACCGGTAATCCCGCCGCTTCGGCGACGGCGGCATCGTCGGTGTGGTCTTGTCCCGCTTCCTGGCGGTGGGCTTGAAGGATGGCGGTGTAGCGAAAGCCTTGCGGTGTTTGCGCGCGCCAGAGATTTGTCCGGTCAACCGTTGCGCCGACCTGTCCGGAACCATCGGCGCGTTTTAACGTATCAGCAACCGGTATGGCGGCGAGGGCGGCGGGGGCTTCTTCGCTTAAGGATTCGATGACGCGGCTAATCGTTTCGAAATCGACGAACGGGCGGGCCGCGTCGTGAATGAGAATGTTGGTCGGCGTGCTCGCCTCCAGCGCTTCGATACCGTTGCGGCAGGAATCCTGACGTGTCGCACCGCCATGCACGGGCGGCGGCAGGCTCAACCCCTCTACCGCGTTTTCGTAGAGGGCGTGATCGTCCGGATGGATTACGACGCGCACCTGATCGATTTTCGGATGGTTGGCAAAGCGCAGCACCGTATGGCGCAGCATCGGAATGCCTGCGAGTGTCTGGTATTGTTTCGGCAGGCCGCCGCCGGCCCGGACGCCGCGCCCTCCGGCGACGATCAGCGCAACCGTTTCCGTCATCCGTTCTCTCACCTTGCCGCGTCACCCGCATTCCGGTCAGCAACGGTCATAAGCGCCCGGCGCCACCGGCGCAACCGCAAGCATGGCGGGCGCCAGTGGATTGAGATATAAGCGCGGGCATGGAGAACGCGACGCTTTATAGCCTTTCGACGCTGCTGTCGCTGGTCCCGGCGGCTTGCGTCGCTTTTCGACGCGGTCCTGCGCGTGACACTGTCTTTTGGTTGGTGTCGGCGGTTGCTGTCGCGGGGCCTCTTGCTTGGAGCATCGTGTTGCTGTCAGGCGCGTGGCGGACTGGCTTGTCCACGTCCCTGTGGGTGACCATTGCCGCCGTTATGGTCCTGTACGGCGTGCTGGCGGCAATGACGCGAGAGGTCTGGCGCCTTGCGCCATTGCTTCTGCCCTATTTGATCCTGCTCGGAATTGTCGCCGCCATTTGGGGGCAAGCGCCCGAGCGGCCCTTGGCAGCGCAGGCACCGCTTGCCTGGATCGAGGCGCATATTTTGTTTTCGGTGTTGACCTACGGCGTTCTCACGCTCGCCGCGGTCGCCGGTGTCGCAGTTTTTCTGCAGGAACGGGCGATGAAGAACCGTCGACCGACGCGGGTGACCGCCTTGCTGCCCTCTGTCGCCGCGGCTGAAAACATGCAGGTCCGACTTCTTATTGCGACGGAAATCGTTCTGGGGCTGGGATTGGCGACGGGGATGGCCTCGCAGTACCTGGAGACCGGGACGTTGCTCGAGATCTCGCATAAGACATTGTTGTCGATTGTTGCCTTTTTGGTGATTGGAGCGCTGCTGATAATCCACTTCCGGACCGGCATGCGCGGTCGGCGTGCATCGCGATACATTCTGATCGCCTACCTGATGGTTACCTTGGGGTATCCGGGTGTGAAATTCGTAACCGATGTCGTGATCGGCTAGCGGCCGCGCACAACACTGTTGCTTCGCGCTGAAACGGTGCTATTATGCATAAAATTAGTGCATCAGAATAATTGATTAATAAATGGGCATTTTGATCGGATCCATCGAGTTGCCGACCGCGGTCTTGTTGGCGCCAATGTCGGGCGTGACCGACTTGCCGTTTCGGCGCCTCGCACGGCGGCTGGGCGCAGCTATGGAAACGTCAGAGATGATCGCCTGCCGCGAAGCGGTGCTTCGGACAGAAGGTTCGCTCAAGAAGGCGTCGCGTAGCACCGACGGAGCGATAATGGCCGTGCAGCTGGCTGGTCATGACCCGGCGATCATGGCTGATGCGGCCCGCCTGTGCGCCGATGACGGGGCCAATATCATCGATTTGAACTTTGGGTGCCCCGCGAAAAAGGTGACGGGCAAGCTTTCCGGTTCTGCGCTCATGCGGGATGAATGCCGGGCCGCGGCGATATTCGAGGCGGTGGTCGAGGCCGTAGACGTGCCGGTTACGCTGAAGATGCGCACCGGCTGGGACGAGACCGAACGGAACGCACCGCGCCTGGCGCAGATCGCGGAGGCCAGCGGTATCAAACTGGTGACCGTTCACGGCCGTACGCGGGCGCAGCGATACAAGGGGCATGCCGATTGGAGGTTCATTCGCCAGGTGAAGGACGCCGTCTCGATCCCGGTGATCGCTAATGGGGATATCGCCTCGTTGGACGATGTCACATCATGCCTTAACCAATCCGGTGCGGATGGCGTCATGATCGGTCGTGGCGCGTATGGGCGGCCTTGGTTCGTCGGCCAGGCGACCCGATTTCTCGAGACCGGTATGCGCCAGGCGGAACCGGCGTTAGACCTTCAATCCGACATCGTGTTGGAGCATTTCGAAGCCATGCTCTCGCATCACGGCAATGTTCGCGGTACGCGGGATTTTCGCAAGCACATCGCTTGGTACACGAACGGGTTACCGCATTCAGGAGCGTTTCGAGACCAAGTGTACCGTCTCGACGATCCGGCGACGATCCGGCGTCAGATCGGAGATTTCTACGCCATGTCGATCGACCGGATGGCGGCATAACATGGCCTTGTCGTCGGTGATATCGGAGACGGACACGCCACCGGCTATCCTCAACGCATTGGCCGATCCCGTCTTCGTCGTGGGCGCCCATAACGAGATCGCTTATCTGAACCAGTCTGCCGAGCAGTTTTTTCAGGCCAGTATGGCGGCAACCGTTGGCATGGCGCTGGACACATTTATCCCCGAAGACAGCCCGGTGTTGGCGCTGATCGGGAAAGTTCGAACATCGGGCAACAGCGTGTCGCAGTACGACGTGCCGATCAAAACGCCGCGGATCGGCGAGCATGTCGTCACGATTGATGCTGCCCCGCTGACGGACCGACCCGGGAGTGTCGTTGTAACGTTACAACAGCGGTCAATCGCAGGCCGGATTGACCGCTCTTTGACGCACCGCGGCGCAGCCCGCTCCGTCAGCGCAATGGCGTTGATGCTTGCGCACGAAATAAAAAACCCTTTGTCAGGCGTACGTGGCGCCGCGCAACTGCTGGAACAAACAAGCGATGCCAAAGACCGCGAGCTTACGCGGCTGATCATCGAGGAAACCGACCGAATTTGCGCGCTGGTCGACCGAATGGAGATGTTCACCGACAACCCGCGGATCGAGCGGAAAGCGGTCAATATCCACGAGGTGCTGAACCATGTGGTTCGGTTGGCGCAGAACGGGTTTGGCAGCGGGGTGCGGTTTGTTGAAGCTTATGACCCGTCTTTGCCTCCGGCTTTCGGGGATCGCGATCAGCTTATTCAGATCTTCTTGAATTTGGTCAAGAACGCGGTCGAAGCCGCGCCCGACGCCGATGGCGAAGTTGTGGTTTCGACCGCCTATCAGCAAGGCGTCAGTATCGCCACGCCAAGTGGTGACGGGCATGTAAAGGTGCCGCTCGTCGTTCGCATTCAAGATAACGGACCAGGGGTCCCCGAGGATCTGCGCGGCCATTTGTTTGATCCGTTTATCTCGACCAAACCAGGCGGCAGTGGGCTCGGCCTCGCGCTTGTCGCAAAATTCGTCGGCGACCATGGCGGCGTTATCGATATGGAAACGCACAACAGCCGCACTGTGTTCCGGGTCATGTTACCGATGATGGACGGTGATCGTGAGTGATGTAAGTGGAATGAGCGGGGCGACGATCCTGGTCGCCGACGATGACCGGGCGATCCGGACGGTTTTGAGCCGCGCCTTGGGCGGCATGGATTGTGATGTACGCGTGACCGGCAACGCGGCCACATTGTGGCGGTGGATCAATGATGGAATCGGGGATGTCGTCATCACCGATGTCGTAATGCCGGACGAAAACGGCCTCGATCTGTTACCCCGTATCCGCAAGATTCGGCCTGATCTGCGTGTCATTGTGATGAGCGCGCAGAACACGTTGATGACGGCGGTCAAGGCGAACGAGCGGGGTGCGTTCGAGTATTTGCCGAAACCGTTCGACTTGAACGAACTGATCAACGTGGTGAAGCGGGCGCTAGTTGAGCGATCGGCGCCACGACGCGCAGAGGACAAAGGCGACGGCGTTGAGGACGACGACAATCTGCCGCTGATCGGCCGTTCGCAGGCGATGCAGGAAATCTACCGTGTGCTTGCCCGTCTCGTCGGCACGGATCTGAGTGTTTTGATCACGGGTGAATCAGGCACGGGTAAAGAGCTGGTCGCGCGTGCCCTGCATGACTATGGCAAGCGGCGTAATGGTCCGTTCGTTGCGATCAACATGGCGGCGATCCCGCGCGAGTTGATCGAAAGCGAGTTGTTTGGGCACGAGAAGGGGGCTTTCTCCGGGGCAGCGAACCGGAACACCGGCCGGTTCGAGCAAGCCGATGGGGGTACCCTGTTCCTCGACGAGATTGGTGATATGCCGTTGGAAGCGCAGACACGTTTGCTGCGCGTTCTGCAGGATGGGACGTTCACGACGGTTGGCGGGCGTTCGGCAATTCGGACCAATGTCCGCATCGTCGCCGCGACACACCGCGATTTGCGGCAGATCGTTTCTCAGGGTCTGTTCCGCGAAGATCTCTACTATCGACTGAATGTCGTACCGCTCCGGCTACCACCGCTGCGCCAGCGAAGCGAAGATATTCCGGACCTCGTGCGCCATTTCTTCAGCCAGGGTGAAGAGCAGGGCTTGCCGGCGAAGTCTCTTGATGCGGACGCTATGAACAGGCTGAGAGCGCATAGCTGGCCTGGAAATGTCCGGGAATTGGAGAATTTGATTCGGCGTCTCGCTGCACTGTACAGCGAGGAGCATATTGGTGTGGAAGCGATCGAGGCCGAACTGGCTGAAGCGACGCCGACTAAGCTGGCCGGCGTGCAGTCGGATAGTGAAAACCTATCCGAAGCAGTCGAGCGCCATCTGCAGGCCTATTTCGAGGCCCATGGTGATGCGTTGCCCGCGCCGGGTATGCACGAGCGTGTCGTGCGCGAAGTGGAGCGGCCACTCATCTCGCTTTGTTTGGCGGCAACGCGCGGCAATCAGATCAGAGCGGCCGAGCTGCTCGGCGTAAACCGGAACACGCTGCGCAAGAAAATCCGGGAATTGGACATCCAAATCGTACGCGGCGTAAAATAGGGCTGATAACAGCACTTTGAAGGTGTCGTTATCGGTTCCGCCATGAATGCGGACTCTGAATGGAATGACCGCCCTCGAACCTGCTGAAAGTCCGGCCCGGCGTTTGATACGCGCATTTGGGTCATGGTCGGTGCGCCGCCGTCTCAGTAGAATCTTCGCGTTTTCACTTGCCATTGCGGCGGCGGCGGCAGGAATCGCGACCTATGCGGTTTTCACGCAGGCCTCGCTCGGCTCGGATGCGACGTCGATCCTGATCCTTCTCAATATCGATCTTGTCATCCTGCTGTTGCTTGGCTTCGTTGTCGTTCACCGCATCGTTAAAATCTGGAGTGCACGCCGTCGCGGGTCGGCAGGATCGCAGTTGCATGTTCGTTTGGCGCAACTGTTTGGTGTCATTTCCGTCGCGCCGGCGATTATCGTCGCGCTGTTTTCCGCGCTGTTTTTCAATTTTGGCCTCGAATCCTGGTTTAGCGATACCGTGCGAACCGCGTTGAAGGAATCGGAAGCCGTGGCGGGCGCGTACCTCGAAGAACACAAACGCAATATCGTCGCCGACGGACTTCGTATGGCGCGTGATCTCGATAACCAGGCCTTCGCGCTACAGTCCAACCAGCAGCGATTGATTAACGCTGTCAATGTGTTGACCAGCGTTCGTCAGTTGACGGAAGCGATCGTCTTCACCGGGCGTGGCGACGTTATTGCACGGTCCGGTCTTACGGGCGCGCTGGAGTTCGAGCCGGTTCCGCGCGAGGCATTTCAAAAAGCGGCGTCGGGCGAAGTTGCGGTCCTGACCAGTGAGAATGAAGACCGTGTCCGAGCCTTGATCCGATTGAGCAGTTTCGTCGACAGCTACCTTTATGTTGGCCGTTACGTCGATCCATCGGTCCTCGGCCACAGCGAGCGCACGAAAGGTGCGGTGGCACAGTTCGAGCGTCTGGAACTTAGCCGAGCGGACCTGCAAATTTCATTCGCGATGATTTTCGTCGTTGTGGCGCTTCTTCTGTTGCTCGCCTCTGTTTGGGTTGGTCTCAATTTCGCAACCAACATGTCACGGCCGGTCAGCGCTCTGATCGCCGCGACGGAGAAAGTCCGGGCGGGCAATCTATCCGCTAGGGTCGTCGTCGATGGGGACTCCAGCGGTGAGGTCGATACGCTGGGCCGGGCGTTCAATCGCATGACCGACGATTTGGAGCAAAATCGGCGTGAATTGATCGAAGCCAACCTGCAGATGGATGCGCGCCGCGTTTTCACTGAAACCGTTTTGGCTGGTGTTTCGGCTGGTGTGGTCGGCTTGGATGCGGGCGGTCGCATAACGCTGCCGAACCGTTCCGCTTCGGAATTGCTCGGGATCGAACTCGACCAAATGCAAGGCGAGCCGTTCGAAGAGGTAGTGCCGGAGTTCGACGAGCTGCTCCGGGAGGCACGACGACGAGCGGGTGATCGGACGATCGAGCGTGAAATCGCGGTCGTCCGGGGCAATGAATCGCGTACATTGTTGGTCCGCGTCAGTGCGATGCGCTCGGATGGGGAAGTTCAGGGGTTCGTTGTTACTTTCGATGACGTGTCCGCACTGCTGTCGGCGCAGCGCAAGGCCGCGTGGTCGGATGTGGCGCGCCGGATTGCGCACGAGATCAAAAACCCGCTGACGCCGATTCAGCTTTCTGCAGAGCGGCTCAAACGGCGTTATCTGAAACAGGTGCCGGATGACGCCGAAGTGTTCCAGACCTGTATCGAGACGATCGTGCGTCAGGTCGGCAGTATCGGCCAGATGGTGGATGAATTTTCCAGCTTCGCCCGGATGCCGGCACCGGTCTTCCGCCCCGAGAATATCAGCGAACTGTGCCGTCAGGCGGTGTTCCTGCAACGGAACACGCATCGTGAAATTGACTACGACGTAACCTTGCCGGAGGCGCCGTTGGAAATGCACTGCGATGGACGGCAGATTAGCCAGGCGGTCACCAATCTGCTGCAGAACGCGGCGGATGCGATAGAAGGGCGAAGTGACGACACGCCTGGCAAGATCGCGCTTGAGCTTCGGTTGGCGGGCGACGATTGCCTGATCGCCGTTGAAGACAACGGTATCGGTTTGCCCGAAGAAGACCGCGACAGTCTGACCGAACCCTATGTTACGAAGCGGGAAAAGGGCACCGGCCTCGGCCTCGCTATTGTCAGGAAGATCATGGAGGACCATAAAGGTCAGCTGTTGTTGGAAGACGGTACCAAAGGCGGTGCGAGGGTCAGCCTTGTTTTTCCCGATAGTGAAATCGTGAACGCTGACATCGGACAATCCAGCAAGGAGCAGGCGAGCAGCGATGGCGCATGAAATTCTGATCGTCGACGATGAGGATGACATCCGTCAGCTGATCGCGGGAATCCTCGAAGATGAGGGTTACGAGACGCGTCAGGCGGCAAACAGCGCGGACGCTTTCAGCGCGATCGCCGCGCGCCAGCCGAGCCTTATCATCCTGGACGTCTGGCTGCGTGACAGCGAGCATGACGGGCTGCAAATGCTGGAGGTCATCCGCCGCGACAATCCGACCCAGCAGGTCGTGATGATCAGCGGCCACGGGACGGTCGATATGGCGGTATCGGCCACCAAGATGGGGGCCTACGATTTCATCTCGAAACCGTTCAAGACGGACGTTCTGCTGCACACGGTGGGGCGCGCCGTCGAAGAGGCCCGACTGCGCCGCGAAAATGTCGAACTGCAAGCGCAGGCCGTTGACCGCATCGATGATTTGGTCGGCGAGTCGCCGGTGATCGCGCAGCTGCGCCAGACCATTGGCAAGGTCGCGCCGACGGATAGCCGGGTGCTGCTTACGGGGCCGCCAGGTGCGGGCAAGGGGGTTGTCGCGCGGCTCCTGCACAGTCGTTCGGCCCGCAAGGACAGCCGCTTCGTTGTGTTGAACTGTGCTGGATTGAAACCGGAGAGCTTGGAGACGGCGTTGTTCGGCGCTGAGCCGGAGGATGGCGGTCCACGGCGCATCGGCGTGCTCGAGGAAGCGCATACCGGAACGCTCTTGCTGGACGAAGTTGCGGATATGCCGCTCGAAACCCAGGGAAAGATCGCCCGGGTTCTGCAGAAGAAAAACTTCGTGCGGCTTGGCGGCGACACAGAGGTCGAAGTGGACGTCCGGGTTCTCGCCGCGACGAACCGCGACCTGCGTGAAGAAATCGAAGCGGGCCGATTCCGCGAAGACCTGTTCTACAGGCTGAACGTCGTGCCGGTGACGGTCCCGGCATTGCAGGCGCGGCGTCCGGACATACCGGAGCTGGCACAGCATTTGATGGAACGCTTGTGCCGCGCCAAAGGGCGGCCTGCCAGCCTGCTTGCGGAAGACGCCCTGGCGGCGCTGCAGGCCTATGAGTGGCCCGGCAATGTTTGGGAGTTGATCAACGTAATCGAACGGCTGCTGCTCAACGCGCCGGCCGGTGCGGAGGTTCGATCTGATGCGGTGTCCGCGGCGATCGGGCAGGGCACGCCCGATCTGATGCGCTGGGACAAGGCGCCAGATGTCATGAACCAGCCTCTGCGGGAGGCGCGTGAGGCGTTCGAGCGGGAATATCTGTTCTTCCACCTGACCCGGTTCAGCGGCAACATCAGCCGAACGGCGGAATTCGTCGGGATGGACCGCGCGGCGCTGCACCGCAAGCTTAAGCTCCTGGGCGTTCAAAATGCCGTTCGGTCGCGAAAGGCTGCGTCATGAAAGTCGTGATCTGCGGTGCAGGCCAGGTTGGATTTAATATCGCGCGCTACCTGTCGTTGGAGAACAATGACGTTACTGTCATTGATCAATCGCCGGAGCTGATCGGTAAGATCAATGACTCGCTGGATGTCCAGGCTTTCGTCGGGCATGCGTCCCATCCCGATGCCCTGGAGCGTGCCGGTGCATCCGATGCCGACATGCTGATCGCGGTTACCTTCGCCGACGAGGTGAACATGGTGGCCTGCCAGGTCGCGCATTCGCTGTTTTCCGTTCCCACGAAGATCGCGCGGGTTCGTCACCAAAGTTATTTGAGCCCCGAATGGGCCGGCATGTTCAGCCGTGAGAACATGCCGATCGATGTGATCATTTCGCCGGAGATCGAGGTCGCTTCTGCGATTCAGCGACGCCTGACCGTACCGGGAACGCTCGATATCATTCCGCTCGCAGAGGACCGGGTTCGGGTCATCGGCGTGCGGTGCATGGAAACCTGTCCAATCGTCAATACGCCGTTGCGGCAGTTGACCGAACTTTTTCCCGAACTGAGCATCGCGATTGTCTGCATTATTCGCGCCGATACGCCATTCATTCCCAGAGCCGACGACCACATGCTGGAAGGCGACGAGGTGTATTTCGTGGCGGATACGGCGCATGTACAGCGCGCGCTGGCGGCTTTCGGTCATGAAGAAGAGGAAGCGCATCGCATCATCATCATCGGTGGCGGCAATATCGGTATGAATTTGGCGCAGGAGCTGGAATCCGAAGCCGGCATCACGGTGCGTCTGATCGAGATCAGCAAGGAACGCGCGCGAGCGGTCGCCGAAGCGTTGCCCAGCACCAATATCACGCTCGGGGATGCGTTAGACTCCGAGATACTCAAGGAAGCAGGGGTGGAAACAGCGGACACGGTGGTCGCCGTTTCCGACGATGACGAAACCAACATACTCGCGTCGTTGCTGGCGAAACGGTATGGCGTCGAACGTGCGATTACCTTGATCAACAGCACGTCCTACGCACCGTTGATCACCACCTTGGGAATCGATGTCGCGGTGAGCCCTCGAACGATTACCGTCTCCACAATCCTGCAGCATGTGCGGCGCGGCCGAATTCGTTCAGTGCATTCGCTGGCAGACGGTTTCGCGGAAATCATCGAGGCAGAAGCGGTGGAAACCTCATCGCTGGCGGGCACAACGCTGCGCGAAGCCGACTTGCCGGCGGATGTTATTGTCGGCGCCTTGGTGCGCGATGGCGAAGTCATCATCCCGCGGGCTGACACCATGATCGAGAACAATGACGACGTCATCTTGCTCGCCTCGGCCCGGTCGGTGAAAAAGGTCGAGCGGCTGTTCTCCGTGCAATTGGAGTTTTTCTAGGATAAGCATCGCGATACTTGATGGGTGTCGCTGATAAGGGGAGACGCATGG
Source organism: uncultured Rhodospirillaceae bacterium (assembly GCA_913044215.1). Lineage (GTDB taxonomy): Bacteria > Pseudomonadota > Alphaproteobacteria > UBA8366. Next base: position 25,033 of record CAJWOT010000009.1, read on the forward strand.
CGCGCTACGCATATGTGAATGGACGGTACGTGCCGCACGGTGATGCCGCGGTGCATATCGAGGATCGCGGCTTTCAGTTCGCCGACGGCGTGTACGAAGTTGTGCCGATTGTGAATAGCCGAATGGTCGACGCCGGCCCGCATCTCGACCGGCTGGAGCGCTCACTGTCCGAGTTGACGATCGCAATGCCATTGAGCCGCAAGGTGTTGGAGCTCGTGATGGACGAGCTGATCGCGCGCAACGGCGTCAATGAGGGCCTGATCTACATGCAGGTAACCCGTGGCGTGTCACCGCGCGACCATAAGTTTCCCAGTGGCGTGCGCCCCTCGATTGTGATGACCACGAAACGGGTGCGATTTCTAACGCAGAAGAAACTCAGTGACGGCGTCAAAGTGATTACAATCCCGGACATCCGTTGGACCCGATGCGATATCAAGACGGTGGCTCTGCTGCCGAACTGCATGGGTAAGACGGAAGCCGCCGCGGCGGGTGCCTATGAGGCCTGGCAAGTCGACGGTGACGGGATGGTGACGGAAGGGACGTCGTCGAACGCCTGGATCGTAACGCATGACGACAAGTTGGTGACTCGGCCGGCAGGTCACGAGATTCTCCGCGGCGTTACGCGGCAGACCTTACTGCGCATCGCGGCCGAAGCCGGCCTAACCTTCGAGGAAAGGCCATTCAGTGTGGAGGAGGCGAAATCCGCGCGCGAAACCTTCCTGAGCAGCGCGACTTCCTTTGTCACGCCGGTCGTCGAACTTGATGAGGTGACAATCGGCGACGGTACGCCGGGGCCGCTCTCTCGACGCCTGCAAGGCTGGTATTTGGACTACTGTGCCGGTTTGAAGAATTCGGCGTGACCGTGGACATCGAAAAACCGCGCGCGCTCATCTTCGACTGGGACAACACGCTGGTCGATACCTGGCCGACGATCCATGAAGCCTTGCGGCAAACCTTCGAGGCGATGGATGTGGAACCGTGGACGCTGGATCAGACCCGCCAGCGGGTGCGCCGTTCGATGCGCGAGAGTTTCCCCGAATTGTTCGGTGATCGGTGGACCAAGGCGCGAGATATCTTCTACGACGCCTATGAGCGGGTTCACCTCACAAGCCTGACTCCCTGCGATGGGGCGAGCGAAGGGCTTTCGGTGCTTGCCGAAAGCGACCTCTATCTTGGTGTGATCAGTAACAAGACCGGCCGCTATCTGCGCAGTGAGGCACGCCATCTCGGATGGGATCGCTATTTCGGTCGCCTTGTCGGTGCGGGTGACGCGGCGCGCGACAAGCCGGCGCCGGAACCCGTGTCGCATGCGCTGGAAGGCAGCGGTATCGATGCCGGTCGCGATGTCTGGATGATTGGCGATGCGGGCGTCGATATGGAGATTGCCCATTTGACCGGACTCGTCCCGGTATTGGTCAAGGATGGCGAACCAGATCCTGATGAATTCGCGGCGCATGAGCCTTTCCATCAGGTCGCGAATATCGATGAATTGGTGCGCTATATACGAGAATTCTAATCATCATTCACTTTTGCGATAATAGGACTTATCCTGATGCAGGAGACCCCTATATCAATATGGGCTGCGGCAGGATGTGACGCGGCGAAAATGGGTCCGATAGGGGCGGACCCCAACAACAAAAGTCGGGGCAAAAACTATGGCATCGGAAAAATCGCAAAATGTACAGGACGTGTTCCTGAATCACGTCCGTAAGAACAAACTGCCGGTAACCGTGTTTCTCGTAAACGGCGTCAAGTTGCAGGGGATTATCACGTGGTTCGACAATTTCTGCGTCCTCCTGCGCCGAGATGCCCATTCTCAGCTCGTCTACAAACACGCTATTTCAACGGTAATGCCGGCCCAGCCGGTGCAACTGTTCGATCCTGGGCGCGAGGACGACGCCGACGCATGATGGCGCCGTTTTGAGCGACAGTCCGTCGTCCGACCCCGGACAAACGGGGCGCGCGCTAACCCTTAATCCTGTCTATCGCGGCGGCCCGGGGCGGGACAGAGACCCGGAGTCTCGCCTGGCGGAATGCGTTTCGCTGGCCAAAGCGATAGAATTGGAAGTCGCGCATTCGGAGACGGTAACGATCGCCCGCGTTCGACCGTCTACCCTGTTCGGGTCCGGAGTCGTCGATCGGTTCGCAGACCTGATAAAGGCGCTGGAAATTGACATCGTCATAGTCAACGCGCCGCTCACGCCGGTTCAGCAGCGCAATCTGGAACGCGACCTGCACGCCAAGGTCATCGACCGTACGGGCTTGATTTTGGAGATTTTCGGCGCGCGAGCCCGCACGCATGAGGGAGTTTTGCAGGTCGAGTTAGCAGCCCTGTCCTATCAGCGGTCACGGCTGGTCCGAAGCTGGACCCATTTGGAGCGGCAGCGTGGTGGGTTCGGGTTCATGGGCGGTCCGGGCGAAAGCCAGATCGAGATCGATCGGCGCTTGATCGACCAGCGTATAAGCAAGCTGAAACGCCAGCTAGAGACGGTGCGCCGCACGCGGACATTGCACCGTAAGGCCCGAAAGAAGGTGCCTTACCCCATAATCGCCCTGGTCGGCTACACGAATGCCGGAAAGTCGACGTTGTTTAACCGGCTGACGGGGTCCGAAGTCTTTGCCAAAGATCTTCTGTTCGCAACATTGGACCCGACCATGCGCAAGCTCGACTTGCCATCGGGCCGCAAAATAATCCTGTCCGATACGGTCGGCTTCATTTCGGACTTGCCGACCATGCTCGTTGCCGCGTTCCGGGCGACGTTGGAGGAGGTTCGCGAGGCGGACATCATTGTCCATGTTCGTGATATCGCGCATCCGGAATCGGCAGAACAGAAGGATGATGTCGAAGCGGTTCTGCTGGAATTGGGATTTGAGGATGCACCGAGGACGATTGAGGTCCTGAATAAGATCGATTTGCTCGATGCGGAAGAACGCGCGGCGGTGGTGGAGCGCGCACGGCGCAATGTCGCCATCGTTCCGCTGTCTGCAATTTCCGGCGAAGGGTGCGAACAGTTTCTCGATTGTGTTGAGGCGGATCTTGCGCAGGGAAGCCGTGTGCTGGAACTCGTGCTCGACGGTTCGGAGGGTGCGGCGCTCGCTTGGCTGCATCAGCATGGCAATGTTGTCGATCAGAATGTCGGCGACGGTGGCGAGATGCGTTTGTCCGTAATTTTGGATGAGGCCGATGAAGCGCGCTTTCGCCGGCGCTTCGGCGAGACGGTCGCGGGCCACGGTTGACAGGGAAGGCTGGCAACCCTATCACCCGGGGTCGAATTTCGTGCCCGAATGAGGAGGAAGTTAAATGTCGCTGAGGCCATTGCATGACCGTGTTCTGGTAAAGCCGCTTGAGTCCGATACGAAAACCGCTGGCGGGATCATCATCCCCGACACGGCGCAGGAAAAACCCCAAGAAGGCAAGGTCGTTGCCGTTGGTCCTGGTAAACGTGGCGACGATGGATCGGTTACGCCCATGGACGTCAAGAAGGGCGATCGGGTTCTCTACGGAAAATGGTCGGGAACCGAGGTGAAGATCGATGGCGAAGACATGATGATCATGAGCGAATCCGATATCATGGGGGTTGTCGGTTAGCGGAACACCTCACCGCTATTGTTTACCGGTGCCGCGTAACATGCGCGGCACCGCTGCTTTTACCCCCAAGGTCCGCGCGCCGGCGCGGGCGCTAACAGGTTCTTATGTCTCCCGATTCCGATCGTGTTGCCGACTACATCCGCGAGACTGCCGAAGCGGACATCATGCCGCGCTTCCGGTCCCTTGCCGCGCATGAGGTGACGGAGAAGAAACCGGGGGATGTGGTTACGGTCGCCGATCACGATGCGGAGGAGCGGCTGACCCGCATGCTGGAGGGGCTGACACCGGGCGCCCTTGTCGTCGGTGAGGAAGCCGCGCATTCCAAGCCTCATCTGCTGGACAGATTGAATGAGGAGCGGGGGCCGCTCTGGATTATCGATCCGGTCGACGGGACCGCCAATTTCGCGGCAAGCCGGCCGGTTTTCGCCGTGATGATCGCCTATGTGGAATCCGGCGAAACACGTATGGGCTGGATCTACGATCCTGTCGAAGAAATCATGACGGAGGCCGAGTTGGGCGCGGGCGCGCAGCGCGACGGAAAGCCCCTTCGTATCAACGGCCAGCCATCTCGGCTGACTGGGCGGGTCAATTTCGGGCTGATCGAACGGGGAGACCGGCCCTCGGTGCGCCAACAGCTGGAAGAACGCTTCAACCTCGAAAAAAGCATGAGTTGCGCCGGGCAGGAGTTTATTTCGATGGCGCGCGGGGAGTCGCAATTCCGACTCTACAATCGACTTTGGGCCTGGGATCATGCGCCTGGCGTACTTATCGTGCGCGAAGCCGGGTGTCACGCCGACCGTCAGGATGGCGACCCCTACCGGCCCACCGAGCGCACCCGTGGCCTGTTGTGCGCACCGGATATCGACAGCTGGCATCGGATCAACGAAATCGTCCGGCCCGATTGAAGCTGGGCCGGGCATTATGTCAATGACCTTTGGTTTTCAATACGATACGCCTTAATCAAAACAGGGAGTGCGTAACATGGCGAAAGTAGCGTGGATCGGCCTCGGCGTGATGGGCTATCCGATGGCGGGACATTTGAAAGCGGGCGGACATGAGGTGACCGTTTATAACCGCACCGCAGCCCGCGCCGCCAAATGGAAGAATCAGCATGGCGGCAAGGTCGCCAAGACGCCCCGCGAAGCGGCAAAGGGCGCCGAGATGGTCTTCTGCTGCGTCGGCAATGACGATGATTTGCGCAGCGTCGTGCTGGGCAAGGACGGCGCCTTTGCCGGGATGTCGAAAGGCACCGTGTTCATTGACAACACAACCGCTTCCGCCGATGTCGCCCGCGAGCTTTACGCCACGGCGAAGGCGAAAGGGATCGGCTTCATCGACGCGCCCGTTTCGGGCGGCCAGGCCGGTGCGGAAAACGGCGTACTGACCGTTATGTGCGGCGGCATCCAGAAGGACTTCAAGCGGGCCAAGCCGGTCATCGACTGCTACGCGCAGTCCTGCGTGCTGCTTGGGAAAGCGGGCAGTGGGCAGCTCACGAAGATGGTGAATCAGCTGTGCATCGCCGGTGTCGTGCAAGGGCTCGCCGAGGGATTGAATTTCGGCATGCGCGCGGGTCTCGACATGGAGAAGGTCCTGTCCGTGATTTCAAAAGGTGCCGCGCAGTCCTGGCAGATGGAGAACCGCGGGTCGACGATGGTGAAGGGCGAGTTCGATTTCGGTTTCGCGGTCGATTGGATGCGCAAGGATTTGGGTATTTGTTTCGACGAAGCGAACCGCAATGGCGCCCGACTGCCGATTGCCGCCGTCGTCGATCAGTTCTACGCCCACGTTCAGCGACGCGGTGGCAAACGCTGGGATACGTCCAGCTTGATCGAACCGCTGATGCAGGACTGACGTCCCGGCCGGCCGTTACCTAGAACGGCCGGTCGCCTTGAACCGTGACCCGGTAGCCATGCCGGACCTGGGGATAGTAGTCCCAGACCGCGTGGTGCTGAACGCAGCGATTGTCCCAGAACGCGACGGAGTTTTTGCGCCATTTAAAATGGCAGCGGAACTCCGGCGTGTTGATGTGCTCGCAGAGAAAATCGAGCAGGGCACGGCTTTCCGTGTCCGACAGGCCCTCGATCCGCGTCGTGAAGACGGAGTTCACGAACAGCGCCTTGCGGCCGGTCACCGGATGGGTGCGGATGACCGGGTGCAAGGCCTCCGGATAGACGTCTTCGCCGTCGCGCATCTTGCCGGTTCGCTTGTTGCGCCCGAGATAGCGGTGCCTGCCCTCATGCTTCGCCTTGAGGGTGCCGAGGAACGCCTTCATCGGCTCCGAAAGCGCGTCATAGGCGGCGTAGGCGCTCGCGAACATGGTGTCGCCGCCAACATCCGGCGCCTGCTGGATATGCAGAATGCTACCGAGCGGCGGTTCGGCATCGCAGCTTACATCGCTGTGCCAACCCTGACCTGCCACGCGCTCTGACGTTTCGTCCGCATGCACGGTCAAAATTTCAGGATGGCCCTCGGGTGCCGGCGCCGTGGGATGGATGTGCAACTCGCCAAACAGCCGTCCGAACGCCTTGTGCTGATCCCAATCCATTTCCTGGTCGCGGAAGAAGATCACCTGATGCTGCATCAGCGCATCGTGTATCTCCGCGAACATCTGATTACCGAGCGGTCGCGACAGGTCGACACCGGAGATTTCCGCACCGATGACGGGACTCAGCGGTTCAACGGAAATGGTTTCATAGGACATGGCTCGTTTCCTCCAATCGCTCGGTTGGAGCAGAAACGCTAGCAGTCCGTGACGCCAGTCGCAATGCGCCGGCGGCTAGCGCTCCTGACGGTAACGTTTACCGCCACTCTGCTCCGCCCCCTCGTAAAGCACGCGGCTTTTGATCGCGACATCGGCCCGGCAGAGCTCGAAATCCTCTTCCTGAAGGCGGTCCTTCGGAGCAGCGCCCACGGTGAAGTGGCCGAAACGATCCTCGCCGGCGACGTGCGCGACCAGCGATTTGTCGCCGGAACGCTGTTTCATCGAAGGCTTGATGTAGCGGATAGCCGCGCCCATGCGCCTGTCACCGGTCGTGTTCGGGCCTGACGCGTGGAACAGGTGGCCGTGGTGAAGCGACACCTGACCGGGCTTGAGGATGACATCGACGGCTTCGGAGTCGTCTACCTCGACGGCGATTTCTTGGCCGCGGGACAGCAGGTTGCCTTCAGCGAAGGAGTCCTGATGCGGGACAAGCTGCTTTTTCTGACTGCCCGGCACGAAGCGCATGCAGCCGCTTGCCACATTCGAGGGCGACAGAGCAAACCACGCGGTCACTTCCTCAGCATCGTCGAGACCCCAATAGGTCAAGTCCTGATGCCATGTGACGTAGCTCTCCGTATTCGCCTCCTTGATGAACAAACCGCTGCTCCAGACCATCAGGTCCGGACCGAGGATCTGCGAAACCGCTTCGACCAGTTTCGGGTTGCGGATCAATTTGGCGAACGACGGCAGAAGCTGGTCGGGGTAGCTCAGCAACATCGACAGTTTGTCGGACTGGTCCGCCAACTCGCGCTCGCCCGCTTCCAGATCCGCGCGCAACTCCTTTGCCTCGGCCTCGCTAACAATATCGACGGGGAAGACGAAACCGTCCCGGTCATAGGTTTCGGCGATCGTGGCGGTGGCGACAGACATCGAGAAGCGCTCCAATCCGTGTGGTGGGTATCTCTCCTTAGACCAACTGATATATCAGTCGCAACCGTTTCGTGCGCTAGCCCTTCTTGGCGGTCTGCCAGCGGGTCTCCATCTCGTCGAGCGTTGCTTCCGCGATATCGAGGCCGTCGTCAACGAAGCTAGTTTCCACCGCGTGGAAGCGGCGTTCGAATTTGGCGTTGGCGTGGCGCAGCGCCGCTTCCGGATCGACGCCGAGATGCCGGGCGACATTGACGACGCTGAACAGGACGTCGCCGACCTCGTCCAGGAGCCGCTCATCGTCGGCGCCGCGCATCTCCGCCTTGAGTTCCTCGAGTTCCTCGTCGAGCTTGCCCAGCGCGCCGGTAACGTCCGGCCATTCGAAGCCGACCCGGGCGGCGCGTTTGCCGAGTTTCTCGCAGCGCATTAGCGCCGGCATTGCGCTGGGAATCCCGGCCAGAACGCTGGCAATCTCGCCTCTTTCCTGCGCTTTCGCTGCCCGCTCTTCTGACTTCTGAGTTTCCCAGGCCCGGCGCTGCTCGGTCTCGCCGTCGAAACGGGTATCGGCGAAGACGTGCGGGTGGCGGCGCACCATCTTGTCGGCGATCTCGCCGGCGACCGCGTCGAAATCGAACTGTCCGTCCTCCTCGGCCATGCGGGCATGAAAGACGACCTGCAACAGCAGATCGCCCAGCTCTTCGCGAAGCCCCGCCATATCGCCGGCTTCGATCGCGTCGGCGACTTCGTAGGCTTCCTCGATCGTGTAGGGCGCGATCGTGGCAAAGGTCTGCTCGACATCCCAAGGGCATCCGGTTTCCGGGTGGCGAAGCTGCGCCATGATATCGAGCAGGCGGGTCAGTTGGGCGGTCATGGGGCTGTTTCCATCGGGATTGTCGGTGAAGAGGGACCTTACCATCGGTGCCGCATGCTCTGAACAGGGTTTGCGTGTCCGGGGCGGCGAATTAGGCTGATAAGGAACAACAGGGAGGAAGGTCGCGGTGCAATCACGCTGGATACAGGAATTGAAATGGCCGGAGATCGCGGCTTATCTCGAACGGTCGGATATCGCGCTGATCCCGGTGGGCGCGACAGAGCAGCACGGGCCGCATTTGCCGCTCTATGTCGACACCGGCTGGGCGGTCGGCATGGCAGAAGGGGCGGCGGAACGGGCCGATGCGCTAATCGCACCGCCCGTGCATTACGGCTGGGGCCCGCACCACATGGCCTACCCCGGCACGATTACCTTGCGCGCCGACACCCTGCAGCAGCTCTGTCTCGATATCGGCGAGTCGCTCATCTATCACGGGTTCAAGCGGCTGGTGTTCATCAACGGCAACCGAGTGGCGAACCTGCCGCCGATGGAAACCGCGGCTTCCAAGCTACGCTTCCGGAGCGGTGCCTTCGCGGCGGTGGCCGATGCAGGCCTGATCGCAAAGGCCGCCGTGCACGCGGTCTGTGACTCGCCGGAAGGTGGCTTGGGCCATGCAGGCGAATCCGAAACCGCCTACACGCTCTATCGCAATCCGGACTTCGTGGATATGTCCCTGGCGGCCGACTTGGAGCGGCACCAGGGCCGCTTCGGCCTGTCGCACAAGCCGCTTGAGCCGCCATTCGACGGAGACTCGGTCTATGTGCCGCGCACCGACACCGACATGCGTCGCAGTACGCAGGCGACGCAGGGGATCGCCGGCAGCGCGTCGCTGGCGACGCGGGAGAAGGGCGAGCGCATCCACGAGATTCTGAGCGACGCGCTGGTCGACTTCATCGAGACCCACGTAAAGACGGCGCAGGTGGATCTGAAGAACGTTGAAATACCGGTTTAGCGCCAACTTTTCTGCGCTGCGCCCATGGTCTAGCTTGACGGAAAGCAATTCGTTTGGAGGGGCAGCATGACAACGATTTTGGGCAGTGGCGAGCACACCTACCGGGTGGAAATGGATTGGGCGAAGCTGCCGGACGGCTGGTCATTTCAGGACGCCGCCGCCGTGGCGGTTGACGCCAACGACAATGTCTACGTCTTCAACCGCGGCGAACACCCGGTCTGCGTCTTCGACCGGGAAGGCAATTTCCTGCGTTCCTGGGGCGAGGACATCTTTACCCGCGCGCATGGGATCGAGGTCGGGCCGGACCAAACGCTGTACTGCACTGACGATGGCGACCACACGGTGCGGCACTGCACGCTCGACGGCAAGGTGCTGATGACGCTCGGCGTCGCCGGCAAGCCCGCACCCTATATGAGCGGCGACCCCTTCCACCGCTGCACCCACACCGCGCAATCGCCGGAGGGCGATATCTACGTCTCGGACGGCTACGGCAATTCCCGGGTCCACAAATATGCGCCCGACGGCAAGCTGCTGTTCTCCTGGGGTGAGCCGGGCACGGATGAGGGTCAGTTCAACATCGCGCACAATATCTGCTGCGACGCCGACGGCTGGGTCTATGTCGCCGACCGCGAGAACCACCGCGTGCAGGTCTTCGACGGCAACGGCAAGTACGAGACGCAATGGTTCAACATGCACCGGCCCTGCGGCTTGTGCATGGGGCACGGTGCCGACCCGCTGTTCTATGTCGGTGAGCTCGGCCCGGCGATGAACGTCAACAAGAACGTCCCCAATCTCGGACCGCGCCTTTCGGTCATGACCAACAAGGGCGAGACGCTGGTCCGGCTCGGCGATCTGCATCAGGGTACGGGCCCCGGCCAGTTCATGGCGCCGCACGGTCTGGCCGTCGACAGCCATGGCGACATCTATGTCGGCGAGGTCTCTTTCACCAACATGCGCAACATGGGCGAGGAGCCGCCGGCCAACATGACGACCCTGCGCAAGCTGGTGCGAGTGTGATGGTTAGGACGGGGCTTTCGGTAAAACCGTTTTCCGGCCTGATGGGGGCGGAGGTGGTGGATTTCGACTGCCGGCAGCCGTTGGACGACCTGACGCGGGAGGCGATCCTGCAGGCGCTCTATAAGCATCAGGTGCTGGTGTTTCGCTATCAAAAGTTGAATCAAGATCAACAAATCGCGTTTTCGGAGGCTTTCGGGCCGCTGGAGATGCATGTCAATCAGGCGAGCCACGGCTACGAGCGGCCGAACTTCCACACCGTCACTAATCTCGACGCCGATGGAAACGTTCTGGACGAGAGCCCGCCGGAGGCGCGGTTCAACGGCACGCGCACCTGGCACTCCGACAAGTCCTACATGCCGCAGCCCTCGATGGCGACGTTCCTGTACGGCGTCGAAGTCACCAAGGAAGGCGGCGAGACCCTGTTCGCCAGCCTGACCGCCGCCTATGACGCGCTGGACGACGCCACCCGCCAACGCCTCGACACGCTGTCCTGCGTACACAGCTGGGCGCAGTCGATGCGCAATTCCGGCTCGCGCGCGGCAACGGCGGAGGAGATCGCCCTCTCGCCGCCGGTGACGCATCCGCTGATCCGCACCCATCCGGGCACCGGCCGCAAATCGCTCTATATCGGCATGCATGCCAGCCACATCGCGGATATGGACGAAGAAGCGGGACGGGCGGAATTGTTCGAACTGCTGGATTTCGCGACCCAGGACCGCTTCGTCTATGCGCACAAATGGCGCCAGGGCGATCTGGTCGTCTGGGACAACGCCTCGCTGGTGCACAAATCCGCGCCCTTCGACTGGTACAAGGAGCGGCGCCATCTGCACCGCACCGTGGT
>CAJWOT010000010.1 GCA_913044215.1 uncultured Rhodospirillaceae bacterium
TTAGTTACAAGATCGTGCGGGTCGGCGGTTCCGGTTCGCATTCGCAGGGCATTTCGCGAACGAGGGAGGCATCATGGCACTCAAACAGATTTTTGCGGCCGGCGCGGCGGTTCTCGCGGCGGTAGCGATAGCACCGGCCCAAGCGGCTGAATTTCCGTCAAAACCGCTGACCGTCGTCGTCGGCTTCGGCGCCGGGGGCGGCACGGATTCCTACGCGCGGGCACTGGCCAGCGTGGCGCCGGAATATATCAACATGCAGCCACTGATCGTGGTCAACAAACCAGGCGGTTCCGGCGTGCCGGCGGCGAAATTCGTCGCGGATGCGAAGCCTGACGGCCACACGATCTATTTGGCCTCCGGCGGATCGTTCTATTTCTCGACCAAGTTCCGCAAGGCGCCTGTGGATCCGATCGCTGACTTCAAGATCGTCTGCATGGTCGGTCGCCTTCTGCCGGGTCTGTTTGTGCATCAGGACAGTGAGTTCAAGGATGCAAAACAGCTGGTCGACTATGCGAAGGCAAATCCCGGCAAGCTGCGCTTCTCGACACCGGGCCGCACCAGCACATGGGGTATCGCCGGGCTGGCCTTCGTCGGCCGCAACGGCATCAAGGCGCAGGACGTGCCCGCAAAGGGCGGCGCACCGGCGCGCGGGCTGCTGATCGGCAAGCAGGTCGATTTCTCCGTGATCGGCGTTCACCTGATCAACGGGTTCCAGGACCAGATTCGCGTGTTGGGCTTGATCTTCCCGGAACGGGACCCGAACAACAAGAAGGTTCCGACGATGCAGGAGCAGGGCATCCCGTCAACGGAAGTCTTCACGCCCATGATGCTGATGGTGCCGAAGGCGACGCCGGACGCGACGGTGGTCAAGCTCGATGGCGCCTGCAAGCAGATGACGGCGCACAAGGCATACGGCAAGCTGTTGAAGAAGGCTGGCCTGCCGGCCAAGTATCTCAGCGGACCGGATGCGACGGCCTATTACAACAAGCTGACCGCCACCTGGTCGCCGATCGTCGACGAACTTAAGAGCAAGAAAAAGAAGAAGTAGCGGCCATACGGCTGAAGCGGGGCGGACCTTGGGTTCGCCCCGTTCCTTCCAACTGCGAACCAAGTTAACCGTCGATGTCGGCTCGAAGCGATTTCATTTCTGGCCTCGTGATGCTCGCCTGCACGGCGATATTCTACATGGCCGCCCTGGAGATCGAAGAAGATCCGTTTGGCGTCGGCATGGAGCCGTACGTCTTTCCGATTGCAATTTGCTATGTGCTGGGCGGCATAACGTTGCTGCTACTGGCGCGTTCGGCGGTCGGCGCATTTCGCGAAGGTCTCTTCGCTGGCGACTTACAGGAAATCCGCCTGTTCTTCGGTTGGGTTCTGCCTATGGCCGCGATCGCCTTCGCGTATCTGGGTCTCATCAACCTGTTTCAGTATCTACTGCCGACGATCATCATACTTGCCGCGACGTTGGCGCTGTTCGGCAATCGCGGCGTGAAATGGCTGGTCACAATTCCGACGATTTCGGGGCTGGTCTACTACGTGACTTTTTTCGGGGTTTTCCGTCTGCTGGAGCCGACCGGCATTCTGATCGAATACGATAATTTTTACATTTTCGGTGCGATGCGAAAGTTCATCGGCGTTTAGGCGTACGCGGGGACAAGGGGCGACATGGACCATCCGATCATAGACGGTCTGATCACGCTGTTTACCAGCGGATGGGCAGTATTCTACGCCGTTCTTGGCACGGCAATCGGGTTGCTCGCCGGTGCGACGCCGGGACTGACCGCATCGGCTGCGATCTCCATGATCATTCCGTTGTCGTTCTACATGGAGCCGCTATCGGCGCTGATATTCGTCTATACGATTGGCAAGGCGGCAAGTTTCGGCGGCTCGATCCCGGCGATCCTGTTCAACACGCCCGGCACCCCACAGGCGTCGGCGACGCAGATCGAGGGCTATCCTCTGACCCGTCAGGGAAAGCAGGGTAAGGCGCTCAAGATGGCAGTGCTGGCCTCTGCCCTTGGCGATACCTTCTCCGAATGTTTGCTGATTTTCGGCGCGGCCTTCATCGCGATCTACACCGCGCGAATGGGACCGCCGGAAATCTTCGCAGTCTATTGCACCGCTTTTGTTATCATTGGCAGTGTGATCGGGACGTCGATGATCCGCGGCTTGATCAGCACGATGCTCGGCATTCTCTTGGCGATTATCGGGCTCGATCCGATCAGCTCCATGCCGCGCCTGACCTTCGACGTCAATTATCTGGAAACGGGCATTGGTCTCGTACCGGTTCTGCTCGGCGTTTTCGTTGTTTCCGAAATATTCGTGCAAATCGCCGACCGCGGCGCACTCGGGGCAGAGCGCATGCTGTCGAAACGCTCGGACGTGCCGCAGGACAATTATGTGACCTGGCTGGACTTCCGCCGCTGTCTGCCGGTGATGGCAAAATCGACGGGCATGGGCACGATTATCGGGATGTTGCCCGGCGTCGGTGCCTCGGCAGCATGCTTCGTCGCCTATGCGGAGGCGAAGCGGTCCGCGAAGCCGGACGACAAGTGGAACGAAGGCGAGATCAAGGGTGTCGCGGCCGCGGAGGCCGCGAACAATTCCGTCTCCGGTGCCAATATCATCCCGCTCCTGACATTGGGTATTCCAGGCAGCGTGGCCGCCGCGCTGTTGGGCGGCGTGTTCCTCATTCACGGCATGAATATCGGTCCGAAAATCTTCGAAACCGACACGGAGATCATCTACGGCTTGTTCGCGTCCGGTCTGCTTTGCATCGCGACCTATTTCGTGATGGGCTATTGGGGCAGCGGCATTATCGGCAAGATCATCGCGAAGGTGCCGGTCCGGGTGATCTACCCGTTCATTTTCATCACGTCGATCGTCGCGGTCTACGCGCTGCGCAACACGCTATTCGATGTCGGCATGATGTTTGTCTTCGGATTCGTCGGTTACTTCTTCAAAAAGTTCGACTACTCCCTGCCAGCCTTCATCATCGCCTTCATTCTGGGGCCGGGCGCCGAACGCGCCCTGCGTCAGGCGCTGCTCCTCTCCGAGGACGGCGTGATGATTTTCGCGGAGCGGCCACTCGCGATCTTCTTTATCTTCCTCGCCGTTCTAGTGATCGGCGTCAGGATCTATCAGTCAATGCACACGGCCCCGAATACCGCTAAGGCAACGTAACCGCGACGCCTTCCCGCACCGAACGGGTTACCGCGTCCGTCCAGTCCATATATTTCACACCGGTCACGAAGTCCGTATGGGTGACTTGCTCCTGGCCGCGTATCGCGCTGACGAATTCTTCCTCTACGCGCCAACCGCCCGCCTTCGACGGATCGACCGTCACTTCGCTGAGGCCTTCGTCGCCGCGGCCTCCGGCGAAAAGCGTGAACTCGCCGGACTTATCCATTTGCAGCAGCAATGTCCCTTCCGTGCCGAAGAGGTAGATGTCGGCATTCGAGGGCGCGTGACCGGAGACGCTAGAAATGCTGAAGCGCATCTGGCCGCCCGCTTCCAGTTTGCCGATGACGTCGAGATGATCGGGGATCGCCATCGGCCGGCGGCAGCCGTTCTCGTCCTTGCGGTGCGGTACGACAGCTTGACCGATCGCGTGTACCGTCTTGGCCGGCCCGACCCAGCGCATCATGCATTCGTACCAGATGCCCATCGCCATGATGTTGTTGCCCGACAGGTCGCGGTCGTGCCGCCAATGGACCGGTGTGTCGTAGTTAGGGAAATTGCTGCCCGCCGTGACGCGCGCGTCGAGCGAGATCAGGTCACCGATGGCGCCGTCGCTGATCAGACCGATGATCGTGTTGTCGAACTTCAACGAATGCGGGGCTGTGACGATCTGGGCGACCTTGGTCGGGTTGCGTCGCGAGGCGGCCAGCATCATGCGCGCTTCCGCCGCATTCATCGCCATGCGCGCTTCGCAGAGCACGTGCTTGCCAGCGTCCAATGCCGCGATCGTCATGGGGGCATGCATGTAGGGCCAGGTGCCGATGCACACCGCGTCGATGGATTGGTCGTTTACGACGTCCATCCAGTCATCAGTGACCCGCGCGACTCCGAACTCGTCCGCGATCCTTTGGCCGGATTCGACCGTTCGGTTCGCGACGATATCGAGACTGATATTGTCCTGCGCCAAGAAGCCCGGAATATGGCGCGACCGTGTGTTGCCGCCCGCTCCAATAAGACCCACACGCAAGGTTTCGTTTGCCATTTCGGCCCCTCCAAATCACTGATGTTTTGCCAGGGGGCGGATACTGGCACGCATCCTCCGCCAGTTCAAAGCTGTTCACAGGGGTACCGAGGGCCCTAGATCGCGAGGCCTTTTTCCAGGAGTTTCTCGATCAACTCACGCTCGATGATGCCGGAACTGTCGCCACCGCCATAGGCGATGCCGCCGGAGCTGTAGGTCTTGCCGATGGTTCGGGCAAGATTCACCGTTTGGCCAATACCGGACAGAAATTCAGCATCGCTCAGCGACTTAAACATGTGGAGATATGCCGCCCAAACAATGTCGCGGGCAATGGCGTAACGCGCATCCAATGTGGTGTCGAAATTCGCCTGCATCAGCCGCCGGAACAATGTCTCGGGGATGCTCTCGGTCTTGGTGATACCCACGAGAATGCGCATCCGGTTCGCCCGTGTATCGGTTACTACAAAGACGGGAATGCCTTCGATGCGGAACCGCCACTGTCCGTCCGCTGGCCGAGTGACGGTGTATCCGACCGCATCGATCAGATCGTTCATGCGGGCGATCGTCATACCGTCCTCGTTGTCAGATCGATCCGCCAGCGCCGGACCATTGACGCAAACCAGCAACGAGACAAGAACAGCCACAATTCGAAACATTGGAACCTCATTCGCCAGGAGTATCCGCTGCGATAGCACAGATGGGGACACAGGGCCGCGCAACTTTCGGTGAACGGGCAACCGGTTTCGGTCCCTTGCATAGCATTAACGGTTTGTAAAATAAGCCTTTGTCACTGTTTCGCCGTGCCGCGAGACCGCTGAAACGGGTGGTGGCGGTGTCGGCACTTGATTATAATCCGCGCACTTTACCGGACGAACCATTGTTGGACCGCTTGCCGCATGAACGTTATTCGCGCTGCTCTGTTCCTTCTTCTGACCGGGTTGGTTGTCGGTTGCGGTATCGCGCAGCATTCGCCTGGTCCAGAAGCCCGTGTCGCGGCCAAGTCTCTGGCAGAGCAGGTAGGCACATCGGAGAATGGTTCAGGAGCGCAGTTTCAGCTCTTTGCCAAAGTCTTCGATCAAGTCCGCACCCTTTATGTTGACGAGGTCGACGATGCGAAGCTGCTGACGGCGGCAGCCGACGGTATGCGCAAGGCTTTTCCCGAACCGGCAAGCGCGGCGGAGGATAAGCTGGTCGGCGCTGCGATCGAAGGCATGCTGGCGGCGCTCGATCCATACAGTGCTTATCTGAACAATCGCAGCTATAGCGCGGTGCGGGACCAGACACGGGGCGAGTTCGGGGGGATCGGATTACAGGTCACCAAAGAAGGCGACTTCATCAAAGTCATAAGCCCCATCGACGGGACCCCTGCCGCGCAAGCAGGCGTAAAAGCGGGAGATTTGATCACCCATGCCGATGGACACCCGCTGGTTGGCATGACGCTTCGGGCGTCCGTGTTGCGGCTGCGGGGCCCGGCGGGCAGTGAGGTGTTGCTCACGGTGAAACGGGCGGATCTGGAGCCCTTCGGAGTCGCAATCGTCCGAGCCCGCATCCACATCAAGGCGGTGCGTTGGTCGCTCCAGGACGGTATCGGCTATATCCGTATCTCCAGTTTTACCGAGAAAGCGACTCGGGAGTTCGTTGAAGCGGTCGAGACCATGCGCAGCCAGGGCGGCGATACGCTGCTGGGCCTCGTGCTTGATCTGCGGAATAATCCGGGCGGCTTGCTTGAGCAATCTGTGTTGATTTCCGACGAGCTGCTGGAGCGCGGCACGATCGTTTCCACGCGGAGCCGGGTCGATCAGCGGTTTTTCAACGCGCGTGCCGGCGATATCGCAGTGGGGCTGCCCATCGTCGTTTTGGTGAATGACGGTTCCGCCTCGGCCGCGGAGATTTTGGCCGGCGCATTGAAAGACCATGGCCGCGCAATTCTCGTCGGCGGCCGGACGTTCGGGAAAGGGTCGGTGCAGACCATTATTCCGTTTGAGAATAACGACGGGTTGAAGCTGACGACCGCGCGCTACTACACACCATCCGGCAAATCGGTTGATGGCGGCATCGAGCCCAACATACTCGTGAAGCAGGATCCCGACCGTGAGGGCGACGAGCAACGCGAGCGGGCCAACCTCGAATTGTCGCGCTTGGCAACGGCCCGTTAGGTCGTTTTTTCAGCCGCACCCAGCTGAACCATCACAGGGTCGACGTCGGACGTGACGGGGATACCGATCTGTGCTCCCTCCCTGGTACAGGCGAGCGCCGCAGCGGCACTGGCCCGGCGTGCGGCGTCCACAATATCGAGGCCGGCATCCAATCCCGCGGCCAGATAGCCGACATAGGTGTCACCGGCGCCGGTCGTGTCGGTGGGCGTGACGTTTAGCGCCGGGATCGCGTAGCCGCCGGACGGACCGTGCAACACCGCGCCTGCTTTTCCCAAGGTCAGAACGCAGGTCAGCCCAAAGCGTTCGGCGAGTTGCCCGGGGATGTCTTCCGGTGTGTGTGTATCGATACCCGTCGCGGCTGCGATCGCCGCGCCTTCGATTTCGTTGACGATCAGATAATCGAGCCGCTCCAGCGCCGACGCGGGTACCGGTGCGGCAGGTGCCACATTCAGGGCCGTCCGAGCGCCACGCTCACGGGCGCGTTCGAGCAGCGCCCAGTTTTCTGCCAGGTCCACTTCCATCTGCAGCAACAGAAGCGTGTCCGGGCCGAGCAGCGCGTCGGGCACCTGCGCGGCCCGTGTCGACAGGTTCGCCCCGCTCGCGACGACGATCGAATTTTCACAGTCCTTGTCGACACTGATTGCCGCGCAGGCGGTGGGGGCGTCGACCGTCGCGACGGCATTCGTTTCGACGCCTGAGTTGCGCATGGTATCGACCGCTAGCGCAGCGAAGCCGTCAGCACCGACGCAGCCGACCATGGTGGTTTTCGCGCCGGCCCGGGCGGCGGCGGCGGCCTGGTTAGCCCCCTTACCGCCGGGGGAGGCGAGATAGCCGGGGCACAGTACGGTTTCGCCGGGTGCGGGCTGGTGATCGACGCGGAAGGTCAAATCAACATTGATGGATCCGAAGACGACGATCATTGCAACCTCCTGCGAAAACGGAATGGCGCGCCCTTGCGCGTGATGGCCATGATCCAGGCGGGTACCAGGCCGAATAGGGTGACGATGCCCAGGGCGGCAAAGGCGTCCTGGAATCCCAGTGTGCTCGCCTGGGCGTAGATGACGTCGCCGAGAAAATGCAGCGCGCCCGGTTCCCGCACCGTTTGCGGCACACCGGCTTCGGTCAGCAAGCGGATCAAGGCTTCGCGCATTTCCTGGCTCGTGTGGTGCGCGGCGGTCTGCATGGCTGCGAAGGCGTCACCATGGAATGGGATGCGCAGTTCCAGGAAGACGACCAGGCCGTTCGTGCCGATCACCGCGCCGAGCTGCCGCATCAGATTGACCGCGCCGGAGCCCTGGTTCAACAGTTCGGGCGGCAATGATCGCAAAGCGGCCGCGTTGGTGACCGGCCGTGTGAAGGCGGTGCCGGCGCGAATGAAGATGGTGAAAGCGACGATTGTCCAGAACGGTGTGTTCACGTCCGCCGTGGCCAATGCCAGGAAGGCGATCCCGAATGCGATCAGCCCGATATAGATCAGCACATGCGGTGGCCAGCTATCCGCCAACCGTCCGGTCAGCGGATACATGATCAGCAATGATAGGCCGCCCGGCATCATGATGAGGCCGGCATCGAAGGCGGTGTAGTTCTGAATCTGCTGGACGAACAGGGGGACAAGAAATGTCGATGACAGAAAGGCGCAGCCGGCGAAGAAGGCGATCGCGCTGGCGGCGACGAACTGAATGTTGCGGAACAGCGCCAGATTGATGAACGGGGCATCGCCGTAGATCTGGCGGAACGCGAAACCGAGTGTCGCGGCGCCGCCGAGCGTGAACAGCCCGATGATCTCGTTTGAACTCCAGCCGAGCCGCTGCCCGTAGCTGAAGCCCAGTAGCAATCCGCTCATCGCGATGCAGAAGAAGACGAAGCCGATGAAGTCGAACCGCGGGAGGCGCTTCGGCATGGCCCGGCTCGGCATGAACAGCAGTCCCATGAGCAGCGCCACGCCGGTGCTCGGCAGAGTTAGCAGGAAGACGTAGCGCCAGTTGAAGAACTCGATCGCCAGCCCGCCCATCATTGGCCCCAGGGTGGGCGCCAGTACCATGCCCATGCTGTAGAAGCCCATCGAACTGCCTTTGCGGTTCGTCGGGAAGACGCTGAAGGTCACGGTCATGCCCAGCGGCATGATGATTCCCGACGATGCGCCCTGCAGCACGCGGCCGATCATCAGCGTCTCGGTGTTGTGGGCAAGCCCGCTCATCGCCGCACCGATGATGAAAACGAGGAGCGCCCCGGTATAGGTCTTCCTTTCGCCGAAGGACTCGATCAGCCAACTGCTGATCAGCATGCCGGCCGTAGTCGCGGCGAAATAGCCGGTCGACAGCAATTGTGCCTGGTCGCGCCCGATACCGAACGCGCCCATGATGTCCGGAAAGGCGACATTGACCGTTGAACTGGCCAGGATCGCCGTCATACCGCCGATCATGCCGGTGATCGCCGCCAGCCATTTATAGGCGGGACCGTAACGGTCGAAGAGGGTTTCGATACTTTCGGCGCGCACAACCGCACTCGTTCATTGACTGGCCGCCGTACGACGCAGGCGTCACACAACCTGGCGGCCGTCAATTATATCGTGAGTGTCACCCCCGCATATAGCCGGCGAATTCTGGTGTCGGCATCGAAGAGTCGACGGAGCTGAAGGTACCGTTTTCCTTCGCTTCGGTCGCCGCGGCGACGACACCGCTCATCGCCGCGCGGTAGAGCGACGTGGCAAGGCTAATCCGCTTGACGCCAGCACCGGCGAGCTCGGCGACGGTAAAGGACTTTCCCGGGATTCCGACCATGAAATTGAACGGTTTCGACAGCGCGTCGCAGACCGTCTTCACCGCCGCGATGTCGGGCAGGCCCGGCGCCATCAACACATCGGCGCCGGCGGCTTCATAGGCTTTCAGACGTGCGATGGTGTCGTCCAGATCCGGGTTGCCGCGGATGAAGTTCTCGCTGCGCCCGGTGAGCGTGAAGGCGAAACCGACGGCGCGCGCCGCGTCGGCGGACGCCGCGATCCGTGCGACCGCGCTGTCGGGATCGTAGAAGCCCAGATCGGGATCGCCGGAAAAACCTTCGATCGAGCAACCGACGAGACCGGCCTCTGCGGCGCGCTGCACGGTCTTGGCCGCAGCGCTCGGTTCGTGCCCGAAACCGTTCTCCAAATCCGCCGACACCGGTAAATCCGTCGCCTCGACCACCGCCCGCGCATGGGTCAACGCTTCCTCCCGCGTCACCCCGCCGTCGCGCCAGCCCAATGTGCCGGCGAACCCGCCGCTCGACGTTGCCAGCGCCTCGAATCACATGCCGGTCAGAATTCGGGCGGTTCCCGCATCGAACGCATTCGCGATGATGAAAGAGTCGCTGTTTGCGTGTAAGGCACGGAAGCGGTCGGCCTTTTCGGATTGACTAGGCGTCGTGTTTGTCATCGATCGTCTCCTTCTTCACTGGCGCAGGTTATGCGAGGCCAGTCCGGTGATGTCGAGTGCCAAAACCGTCGGTCGAATGAGGCCATTGCCCTTGCACGGGTCACCTGTAATGCTGGCTCGGTGAGTGGGAAAGGCAAGAGGCCGCAATGCGTAGGGAACCCGTAACCGATGCCAGCGTCTGGACCGGCGCCGAGCTTGATGCTGACCGGTCCTGGGAATACGTGCTGAGCGACGCGCACCGTGCCGAGCTCGATGCCGCGCTTGGCGCGGTCAAGGCGCAGGGGCTCGGCATTCCGGCGGTTTCGAAAGACAGTTTCCCGCTGCCGAGTCTGGGTCCTGTGCTTACAAGTGTCGGTGACGATCTGCGGGACGGGCGGGGCTTCGCGTTGCTGCGGCGCTTTCCGGTCGAAGGTTACGAGAACGATGATATCGCCCTGATGTATTGGGGGCTTTGCAGTCATATCGGGATGGGCATCACGCAGAACGGCGAGGGCGGATTCATCCACTACGTCACCGATGGTGCACTGCGGCCCAGACAGGGCAAGCGCGGCGTCGGGTTTCCCAAGGAATCGAAGCTGCATGTCGATCTGATGGATATCGTCACCTTGCTGTGCGTGCAGCAGGCGCCCGACGATCCGCCAAGCCGCGTGGCCAGCTCGACGGCGATCTACAACCGGGTCTTGGCGGAACGCCCGGAGGCGCTGCCGCGGCTTTTTGAGGGCTTCGAGTGGGGCCGGCAGGATGAGCATGGCGACGGCGAGACGCCGGCTTCCGGCTATAAGGTGCCGTTCTTCAGCGAAAAGGACGGGCATGTCTCCTGTCAGTATAATCGCAGTTGGATCAACAACGGTTTGAGTTACAAGGGCGCTGAAATGCCGGATTCCGACGCGGCGCTTCTCGACTATGTCGATTCGGTGGCCGACGACGTCCGGTTCGAGTTCCCTTTCCACACAGGCGACGTACAGTTCTGCAGCAACTACACCGTGTTGCACGGGCGCGCGGCCCATGCCGTTGTTCCGGAGGAGGACCGCAAACGGCTCCTGATGCGGATCTGGCTGGACATGCCGGACTTTCGCAAATTTTCCGACGAAGCGATCGTGCGCTACGGCATTGGCCGTCACGGTCAGCTCGGCTGGACGGCCGAAGAAATGCTGGCCGGCGTCAATGATGTAACGCGGCCCCGTCGCGCCGACGGGGCGCTCCAGCTTTAGAACCGAAAACGCCACTTGTTCGAACATTTCCTCCCGGTCGTCTACTCGCTGGGCGCAGGCTTCCTGTTCGCGCTGGGGGCGCATCTGCTCAGCTTCGGCATGCGCTACAGCGACCCGCAGACGGGCGCGTTGATCGACATCGGCGCCTCCACGGTGCTGTTCTGGCTGCTGCTGCCCTTCTATATCGAATGGCACTACTGGCTGACGGCGGCGACGGCCGTGTTCGTCGCCGTCGGATGTTTCCGGCCCTTCGTATCAGCCAGTCTCGGCGCCTGGGGCGTGCGCTTTCTCGGACCAACCTTGACCAGCACGGTCGGCGCCACGACGCCGCTGTTCGGCGCCGCGTTCGGTGTGTTTCTCCTGGGCGAGCATCTGACATTGCCCATCACAGCGGGGACCGCCGCGATAATCTTTGGGATGGCATTGCTGTCCTATCGTGGGCAGGTCAAGACCGCCTGGCCGCTTTGGGCGCTGTTGTTTCCGCTCGGTGCCGCGATCGTGCGGGCGGGCGCGAATACCTTCAACAAAATTGGACTGGAGATGGTCCCCAGTCCCTTCTTTGCTGGCCTGGTTACCTTTACGATCTCGTTCTTTCTGGCGTTGAGCGTGCACGGAGTCCGGCGCCAACCGGTCCCGAATTTCCGGACAACGCCAGGCCTTTGGTGGTTTGCTGCCGCGGGGGTCGTGCATGCCATCGCGGTGACCTTGGTCAATCTCGCCCTGCAGATCAGTCAGATAATTATTGTGTTGCCGCTGATCTCTACCTTTCCGCTCTTTTCCCTGGCACTCACACTGTTCGTGTTCAAGAGGGAAGTACTCGACCGGCGGACGATCATCGCAACCCTGCTGGTCGTCCCTGGCGTTTTGCTGATCGCCGCCTCAAGATGAGTCAATGGCTCAAGATACAGTAACCGATAAAAACCGGCGCGCCGGCGCAGGATACCTCTTCGCCATTATCGCCTCCGTCGGGCTTGGTTCGGCTGTCGCCTTCTCACGCGCTTCCTATGATGGGGGTACAGACCCGCTATCCGTATCGACAGTGCGTGCCGTGTTCGGGTCCTGCTTGGTCGGTCTGTTTTGCGTCCTGTCTGGGCGCTCGCTGCGCGTGCCGCGCCGCCTCTGGCCGCATTTGCTCTGCCTCGGTCTGATGATCGGCTACATGTTCTACGGCAATATCGGCGCCGTCCAATACATACCGATCGGTTTGGCGGCCCTGTTGTTCTTCGTCTATCCGCCGCTGGTGGCGGTCTTCGTCGCCATACTCGACCGCCGCCCGGTCGGAGGGCTGAAAGCGGTCGCTCTGATTGGCGCTTTCGTCGGCCTGATTTTGATGTTGGGTGTCGATCTCGACACGATCGATTGGCGCGGCGTGGCGCTGGCCTTGGCTGCGGGGGTCTTGGCCGCTGTGAATGCGGTGTGGATCGCCCGGGTGATGCACGGCATGGACGTCCTGGTATTGACCTTCTACATGTCCGCGGTCGGGGCGGTGGTCCTCCTGATCGCAACCGCCGGTGCCGGCGGGATCACGCTGCCGACGAGCAGCCTCGGATGGTGGGGTGCGTTCGGCGTCGTGTTGTGCCAGGGCTGCTCGATCCCGTTCTTCTACGCCTCGCTGCCGAGGATCGGGCCGGAAAAGGCGGCGATGCTAAACAATCTGCAGCCCGTCACCAGCGTGCTGATGGCTTATTTTCTTTTCGCCGAGTTGCTGTCCTCGGTGCAGATATTGGGTGGCGCCATGGTGCTGGGCGGAATCCTGCTGATGCAGTGGCAGGACCGCCGTAACTAACTGGGATCGGGGAGGGCGCTCGCATCCAACCCACGCGCTTCGAAAGCGGGCATCACGCCGTCCTCCATGTCGATCTGCAGCGCTTGGTTGATGCGGTTGAACATACCGGTGAGCGTGATGCGCATGGTCAGCTCGACGATTTGCGCTTCGCTGAAATGCTTGCGCAGATCCTCGAACACCTGGTCCCGGATGCCCCAGGCCCGCTCCGTCACCAGCACGGCGTAGTCCCGCACCAGCTTTTCGACCTCGCTCAACCCCGGCGGGTCGGGTTCGAGGATGCGGTCGATGGTCTCCGGATCGACGCCCTCATCGACCGCCATCGCCGAATGATGCGCGACGCAATAGGGGCAGGCGTTGGTCTGGCTGACGGCGATCACGGCGATCTCGACCAGACGCTGCGGGAAGTTGCCGGCTTTCCTGATGTCTGTCGCCATGCCGAAGATGTGTTTCATCCCGGCCGGTGAATGCGCGTACACCGGAACCTGGTTCTCGAAATAGGCGAACAGCTTGCTGAACCGGGCGAAATCGTCTTTCGCGTCGTCCGCGACATCGTCGATGGTCAAGGGCGTGACCCGGGGCATGGCAGGTTCCTCGGTTAGCGTGTCAGGGGCCGGGCGGTGTCACTGCCGCCGCTGCGGGGATGCGGCCTTCCTTGACAGCGTGGCAAGCTGCAAGACCGCTTTCGGTTTGTTTCAAGACGGGCGCTTCTTGGCGGCACCGGTCCTCGACGAAGGGGCAGCGCGGGTGGAAGGCGCAGCCGCTTGGCGGATTGATCGGATTGGGCACTTCGCCGCGCACAGGGGTGCGGTCGCGGCCCGACATCTCCAGGTCGGGAATCGTGTCGAGCAACAGCCGCGTATAGAGGTACTGCGGTTTGGTGAACAGGTCGCGCGCGGTTGCAACTTCGCAAAGCCGTCCCAGATACATGACGCCGATCCGGTCCGACACATTGTAGACGACGGCGAGATTGTGACTGATGAACAGGCAGGTCAGGCCCAGCCGTTGTTGCAGGCAGCCGCAACCGCGATGGCGGTGAGTGTTTTCCGCATGGATATTCTCCCTGATTTCTTAGCCCGTTTCGCAATGTGCGCCGAGCCAAATATTAGAATCGCGAAATTACGTTGTTCGTAAAAAGTGTCAATAACCGATCGCACCGCTCGTGATCTCTCGATTGATTGTGACGGATGGGCGCCCTTCGCCTATTTTGCCGCGATGTTCAAGATCAAGGCCTATGCCCTTCTCATCGCGCTGCTGACGTTTGTCGGTTATTTCGGCGTTTACGGCTTCTACACCACGCTGGCGGACAGTATCGGTGAGGTCTGGGCCTTCGTGGGCGCCGCCGTGGTCGCCGTGGGTGTGCTGATCATCGCCGCTGTCGGGATCACCATGATCAAATCCAGACCACCGGAAATGGGGAAGGTGCCAGAAGAATAGACTGGCGCATTTTGCCTCAGCCGGTGCTGAAACGCTAAAATCGCACAGTTGCTAACGTTTGTGAGGACGGGCTCGATGGATGGATCGACGACGGCGTACAAACACATCACCGTGTCGCCGATTGCCGGCTCGATGGGGGCGGAAATACAGGGTGTGGACCTGACCGCGCTCGAAGATGAAGTTTTCGACGAACTCTACGACGCCTGGCTGCGCCACCATGTCGTCGTGCTGCGCGATCAGGAGATCACACCGGACCAGCAGCTCGCTTTCGCGCTGCGCTTCGGCGAGATCCATTACCACCCCTACATGAAGGGGATGGACGACCATCCGGAAATCCTTGAGATCATCAAGGAGCCTGGCGATCAGTACACCTTTGGGTCGAGTTGGCACACCGACCAGATGTTCAACCCGCAGCCGGCCAAGGCGACCATGCTATACGCGAAGGAAACGCCAAGCTGCGGCGGCGACACGATCTTCGCCAACATGCACCTTGCCTACGACGCGCTGTCGGACGGCATGCAGGACATGCTGGCTGACGTGAAGAGCTGGTGCAGCGGCGACAAGTTCAAGCAGGGCGGCCGACCGCAGCGCAAGGATCGTTACGCGGGGAACGCCCAGATGCTGGCGAAACTGCGCGATCCCGGCAATCTGCAAACCGAGTCGGCGCACCCGCTGTTCCGGACCCATCCGGAGACGGGACGCAAGGCACTCTATATGGGCAATCACGTGAAGAGCCTGCACGAGTTCGACGAAGCCGAGGCGGAACCGATCCTCGACTATTTGCGGGCCCATTCGGTGCGGCCGGAATTCACCTGCCGGGTCGGCTGGCGGCCGGGCACATTGACGATTTGGGACAACCGGTCGGTCCAGCATTTCGCCGTCGCGGACTACAATGAACGCCGCCGCATGCACCGCATCACGATTGCCGGCGATACGCCGTTTTAGGCAAGGCTGATTGCTCGGTTTTAGGATTGCTTGTTTAAATTGCGGAAACTGTCATCCCGGACAAGGCGCCTTGCGCCGCAAATCCGGGCTGAACGGCCATCAGGACCGTTCAGGGGAAACGGTATGGGTTGCATAGCGGCTGTGAAGGCCGGGGTGACATGCGGTGACTTATCGCTGTTGAGTGTCCAATTGGCGGATAGGCTAACAATCAGACTTCAAATCAGCTGTCGCCAAGTAGGTTGAACCGGAAGCTGTCGCCATGGCTGCAGATATGGCCCATGGTGGGCGAGGCGAAATGCGCCGGGGCGATCAGCGTGTCGGTATCCGCGTGGCGTTCGATCAGGGCGCGGCGGGTCTTGCCGGACAGAACCCGGTCCTCGCAGGCGCGGCTCGACCATTCCGGGCGGACCAGCTGGATCGGATGGTGGATGACATCGCCGGTCAACACCGCGTTTGCGCCGCCGGATGACAGGTTGAGCACGATATTGCCCGGCGTGTGACCAGGCGCCGGTTCTAGCGAGATGCCATGATCGACCTCGTAGTCCGAATCGACGAGCACCGCCTGACCGGCCTCGACGACGGGCAGCACGCTGTCGTCATAGACGTTCGGCACGGGGCCCTGGCTGCCGTCCTTTTCGCGCTGTAGCCAGAAATCGTGCTCCTTGCGGGCGAAAACGTATTTCGCGTTCGGGAAGGTGGGGACCCAGCGCCCATCGACCAGCTTGGTGTTCCAGCCGACATGATCGACATGCAGGTGCGTGCACATGACAATGTCGATGTCTTCCGGCTGCACGCCGGCCGCGGCAAGCGTGTCCAGATAGGGCGTGTTCAACTGATGGAACATGGGCCGGCCCGGCCGGTCCTTGTGGTTGCCGACACAGGCATCGACGAGGATCGTGTGGTTCGGCGTCTTCAACACGTAGGACTGGATGTTGAGGATGATCATCATCGAAGCCGGGTCGATATATTTCGGGATCAGCCAGTCCCGGTTCGCCTCCAGCACATCTTCGGTGGCGTCCGGTATGAAATCGTAGAGATTGACGAACGGCTGTTCGCTCTCAACGACGCGGCTGATTTCGATCTCGCCCAAGCGGTGCATGACGGTTCCTTCCTGTCCCGTTATTCGGTCAGTATAGCGGCGGAACCCGCGGCCTCGCCATCCCTGGCGGTTGACCTGCCGCGCGGACTCGGTCGATGGTCGATCGATCGACAGAGCGAGGGAAGCCATGTGGGACGACGTAACAATCGCCCGGGGCGCTGCATGTGTTCGGCGTGGTGTTGTGGATCGGCGGCGTCGGCTTCGTGACAACGGTCCTGCTGCCAGCGGTCCGACGCATGAAAGATCCGGCAGAGCGCGTCGCCTTTTTCGAAGCGTTCGAGGGTCGTTTCGCCTGGCAGGCCCGGTTCACCACGCTGTTGGTGGAGGCAACTGGGTTTTACATGGCCGATGCCTGGGACCTCTGGGATCGCTTCGCACAGCCAGTTTTCTGGTGGATTCATGCGATGGTCGCGATCTGGGTGGTCTTCACCGTGATGCTGTTCGTCGCCGAACCATTGTTCGTGCATCGCTGGTTCCTCGCGCGGGCGCGGATGAAACCAATCGAAACATTCCGCCTGATCGAACGGATGCATTGGTTTCTGCTGGCCGTGAGCCTGATGACCGTGTTGGGCGCTGTCGCGGGCATACACGCAGGGTAACGCCTCTGGAAGTATCATAATGCTGCCACAGTCGCGGAGAACGATACCGTCCGGTCACACAGGTTGGGTGGCGCTATCGCGTTGGAGATTCGGGGCATGTAGGCGTTCTTTGCCATTTTCCTAACCATAGTGGTTGCCCTGCCAAGCGATCTGGCGGCGCAGGGCAATATCGGCAAGGGCTGCGCGCTTGTGGTCACCAATCGTGTGGCGTCGGTCATCGCCGAGCGTTTGGCTGCGGCTGGATTTCGGCTGGGTGCTCCGGTGTTCGTTCGAATTTTCAAGAAAGAGGGTGAGCTTGAAATTTGGTTGGAGCGCCGAAACGGTCAATTTACCTTATTCAAGGCATACAAGATTTGTAATTTTTCCGGTGAGCTCGGTCCCAAGCAGAAAGAAGGTGACGATCAATCGCCAGAAGGGTTCTATTTCGTCACACCGGCAAGCCTCAATCCGTGGAGCCGTTACCACCTGTCCTTCAATCTTGGTTATCCTAACCGGTACGATCGACTACACGCGCGGACAGGCAGCGCTCTCATGGTTCATGGCGATTGCGTATCGATTGGCTGCTACCCGATGGGTGAAACCGAGATCGAGGAGATCTATACGATCGTGGAAGCGGCTTTGCGCGGTGGCCAGCCGTTCTTCCGTGTTCACGCTTTCCCCTTCCGCATGACAGAAGCCAACATGAGCAATCACGCGGTGTCGGTATGGAAAGATTTCTGGCTGAACCTTAAGCAAGGTTACGACCATTTCGAAACGCTCCGCCGTCCACCCAACGTGAGTGTCGATCTGAAGCGAAAGCTATCCACCTTCGAGCCATCATGATCGTCGTTGCAAACAAAACGGGCGGGGTCGCCGCCGCCCGTTATCGCTTCGATTTGCAATCCGATTAGTAGATTGCGACCGGAACGCCGATCGAACCCGTCGCGCCCTTAATGGGCACCGGCGAGTAGACATACATGAAGGTGTAGACACCCGCGTCGGCCAGCGCCTTCAGCTTCAGATTCTCTTGGTTGACGATACCGTGCCGGGTCTGCAGGTAGTTGTGGACGCAGAAGATGCAGCCAGCGGGCACTTCGTTCTTTGTGCCCTTGCCCGGAACCGGGTCGGTCGCCGGCCAGGTGTCCCCGCCCGTTACGCCGGCCTTGACCTCTTCAGCGATCCAGCGCGCGACGTCCATGCCGACGCCGGGGCAGCCATTGTTGTATTTGGCGTTGTCGACGATCCAATATTTCTCCCAGCCATAGCGGAACAGGATTGCGTCGCCTTCCTGGAACTTGAAGTTTTCCATGCCTTGGCGTTTCAGCGCCTTGCGGACGTCGGCCATGGTGGCGACTTCGCCGGCTTCCATCGATTCGACGCCGCGCGCGCCGGCAAGGTCAATCAGGATGCCGCGGGCGATGATCGGATGTAGCTTTTCGGTGCCGAGCTTGCGCAACCCGTAGGCACCGCCCATTTCTGCCGCCGTGAAGCCGTTGTACCAGCGCATGTTATTCAGGTCGCCGGGGGCGCCGAGCTGCACACCGATATGCCCAAGACCATCGAACTGGGTGCCAACTTGGCCAATTTCTGTCGCCAGGAATTCGTCGTTATACATGAGCTTGCTGGCGCCGAAGGGGCCGCCGGTCGGGTTGCCCGGAATGCGCATGCTGAATTTGCGCGCGCCGAACAGGGGCATGTCGGCGGTATATGCGTGACCGATCTTCATCGTTTTGCCATGCTGGACCATGGAGAAGGCGCGCAGCACGACGGCGGGTTTCTTGTACCAGTTCGTCGAGCCGGCTTCATCACCTTCACCCCAAATCGGATGCGGCCACCATTTCGAGCCAAGTGGCGTCTCCATGACGTCGCCATCGACCCAAGGGGCACCTTTACAATCCTTCCAGTTCTCGGCGCTGCACTCGGCGGACGCGCCGCTGGCAGTGAAACAGAGTGCGACCGCAGCTGCAGCCGAAAGCATGTAGCCCGATTTCATCGTGATACCTCCCATAACTGTTTTCTAGTAACAGATTGACCGACAAACGAAACGATAAATTTAGTACCGGTTTACTAAGAGGCACGATATCACGAGCGTGGAAAAACGGAACCCCGGCGCGGGGGATTTGCACCGGGGTTCGTCGGAGGGCCGTTGGTCACAGGCGTGACCTAGCCTCCTGAATAGAGCCTTACTCTGCCGCGACGGCGACTGCGGGTGCTTGCTGGGAGAGTTCTTGGTCCAAGAATTTTGCGAGCGCGCGCATGCCGGCCCGTGGCGTGTCAGAAATCGCCGCAAGGGCTTCGGCGTCATCGTTGTAGTTCGTGTTGGTATTGACGTCGTATGTCCACGCCATCCCGTCGCTGTCGACGATCATTTCGATGCCGGATACTTCGATACCGTTGGCAGCGAGGAACTGTTCGTACTTCCCGATGTTTGAATGCGAAAAGTCATTCAGGATTTCGAACATCGGACCCGGAACCTCACCGACAGGGCAGGCCTGATCTTCGATCTGGCAAACATCGGCGGGGCAAAGCTCGAAGCCCTTGGAGGTATCGACCTTGACCGCGTAGAGGAATTTTCCGCTGACAAATTCGCACCGAATGATCGACTTGTCGGCCGACTCGATGAATTGCTGTATCAGCGTCGTGCCATCACGGCCGGCGTCGTAGTCTGCACTCTCCAGATACCTGTCGAGAGCCTCGACCGATTGAAAGAGCTGAACCCCCGCACCTTTGCCACCGCGGTTCGGCTTGAGCATCAAAGGGAACCCGAATTGGGCTGCCGCGTCGCGCACCGCTTTCGGACCGACGGCAACCATGGTCTTTGGTACGCGGATACCGAACGCCTCCAGTGCGGCGTACTGCTTGACCTTGCTGATCTCAAGTTCCAGGGCCCGGCTGTCGTTCACGACGCGCCGGCCATGTGCGCCCAGCCAGGACAAAACGCTGGCGGTGTATTCCGGCGCATGGACATGACCGCGGGTGTGCGAGGAGGCACTCATTCGGTTGTAGAAAACACCATCGGGCGGCGGGCTGGAGAAGTTGAAGAATCCACTATCGAGATGCCATTCGGTGTAGGGCGTACCCAAATCCTCCAGCGCATTTCGCAGGGGCGGCAACCAGGCACCGTTCTCGTGGATGATATACACCTTATTCATAACACTGTCCCTGTGTGGCCATTCGTTTAATACGAAAATTTTGTGTATTAAATTTGTTAAGGCGAAAGGTAGTGTGGAAATTGCCGATGTAAAGGGTTTTCGGTGTCACCAGTTTGTGAGCAGTCGGACTTGAAGGGCCGCACGGTCGTTTCATTTGAACAACGGGTCGGTGTAGAATGCCGCTCCGGTTGCTCTGCAACTGCAAACCAATCCGAGGAAACGCCATGAAGGATCTGCCGAATTCACCGGAAAGCCGTGATATCGCGACGGTTCTGCACGCCTACACGAACCTGAAGACCCACCAGGAAACCGGTCCGATGGTGATCCGTAAGGGCAAGGGTATCCGCGTCTACGACGATAGCGGTAAGGACTATATCGAGGGTATGGCGGGGCTGTGGTGCACGTCGCTTGGTTTCGGCGAGGAGCGATTGGTCGAAGCGGCAACCAAGCAAATGCGGGAATTGCCATTTTATCACGTTTTCGCTTCGAAAACGCATCATCCGGCGATCGAGTTGGCCGAACGATTGATTGCGCTTGCCCCGGTGCCGATGTCGAAGGCGTTCTTCGCCAATTCCGGCTCGGAAGCCAACGATTCCATGGTCAAGCTGGTCTGGTACTACAACAACGCGTTGGGCCGGCCGGAGAAGAAGAAGATCATCAGCCGGTTGAAGGGCTATCACGGTGTCACCGTTGCTGCGGCTAGCATGACCGGCCTGCCGGCCAACCACATGGATTTCGATCTGCCGATAGCCAACATCATCCATGCCGACTGTCCGCATCACTATCGCTTCGGCGCGTCCGGCGAGTCGGAAGAGGATTTCGCCACGCGGCTTGCGGAGAGCCTTGAGAAACAGATTCAGGAGGAGGGGCCGGAGACGGTTGCCGCCTTCATCGCGGAACCGGTGATGGGCGCCGGCGGCGTGATTGTCCCGCCGAAAACGTACTTCGAGAAGATCCAGGCGGTTCTCAAGAAGTACGATGTGCTTATGGTTGCCGATGAAGTGATCTGCGGCTTCGGCCGAACCGGGAACATGTTTGGGTCCGAGACGCTCAACATACAACCCGACATCATGACCATGGCGAAGGCTCTATCGTCTGCCTATCTGCCGATTTCGGCAGTATTGATCAACGAGAAGATCTTCGACGCGATCAGCACGAATAGCGACAAGATCGGGACCTTCGGGCATGGTTTCACCTATTCAGGGCACCCGGTTCCGGCCGCCGTTGCGGTCGAGACACTCAAGATCTACGAGGATCGCGATATCCTTGGGCATGTCCGAAGCGTGATGGGCCGCTTCCAGACCAGGCTGCGGAGCTATAGCGATCATCCGCTGGTCGGTGAGACTCGCGGTGTCGGGCTTGTCGGTGCCATCGAGCTTGTTCGGAACAAGGAAACGCGGGAATCATTCGACCCGTCTCACGGCGTTGGCGCCTACGTGTCCGCTCAGGCGCAGGACCATGGTCTCATCGTCCGTGCCATGGGCGATTCCGTTGCCTTCTCGCCGCCGCTGATCATCAGCGAGGCAGAGATCGACGATATGTTCGATCGGTTCGAAAAGGGACTGGAAGCCGGTACCTTAATGGCGGCGGGATTAACCCAGGCGGCGGAATAGGCTGGAAGATTCTCGGCGCGACACCGCGTGCCTGTGGCATTTTGGCTGTGGCGGAGTTTTGCAATTAAGCTAGTTTTAAGGTTAACCAAGCAAATACCTGTGAGAATGAGGCTTTGGACGCCGTGAAGTTGCTAGCGTGAACTATCAAGACTTCTTTTCTGACAAACTGTCCGAACTCAGAAATTCCGGTGACTACCGGGTGTTTGCGGATCTGGAGCGCGAAGCGGGCGCCTATCCCAAGGCGGTTTTTCGTGAAGGCGGGCAGGAATCGCCCGTCAACGTGTGGTGCTCGAACGATTATCTGGGCCAGGGTCAGAACCCGGACGTCATCGCGGCCATGCACGAAGCGCTGGACCATTGCGGCGCCGGTGCCGGCGGTACGCGCAATATCTCCGGCACGAACCACTACCATGTCCTGCTGGAGCAGGAGCTGGCCGACCTGCATCAGCGCGAGGCGGCACTTCTGTTCACCTCGGGCTATGTGGCCAACATGACCACCTTGTCGACGCTGGGTATGCGCATGCCCGGCTGCCTACTTTATTCAGATGCCTGGAATCACAACTCGATGATCGAGGGCATCCGGCATAGCCGCGCCGAGAAACGAATTTTCAAGCACAACGACCCGGCCGATCTCGACCGGCTGATGCGCGCCGACGATCCGGATGCGCCGAAGATTGTCGTCTTCGAATCGGTCTATTCGATGGATGGCGACATCGCGCCGATCGGCGAAATTCTCGATGTCTGCGAGAAATACAACGCGCTCAGCTATCTGGATGAAGTTCATGCCGTCGGCATGTATGGTGCGACTGGAGGCGGCGTCGCGGAGCGCGACGGGGTGATGGATCGCGTTTCGGTGATGCAGGGAACCCTCGCGAAAGGTTTTGGCGTGGTCGGCGGCTATATTGCCGCGACCCGGGAATTGATCGATTTCGTCCGCAGTTTTGGCAACGGATTCATCTTCACGACCTCAATGCCGCCATCCGTGGCAGCCGGAGCGCTCGCCAGCGTCAAATATGTGCGGGACGCGCAGCATTTGCGCGATAAGCATCAGGAACGGGCAGCGACCCTCAAGGCCAAGCTGGGGAAAGCTGGCATCCCTGTGATGCCCTCCGTCAGCCATATTGTACCGGTGCTGGTCGGCGATCCACGGCTGTGCAAGCTGGCGAGCGATGCGCTGATGGACCGTTTCAACATCTATGTCCAGCCGATCAACTATCCGACGGTGGCGCGCGGTACCGAGCGGCTGCGCATCACGCCGACGCCGCAGCATACCGACGCGATGATGGATGACCTGGTTGCAGCGCTGGTCGATATCTGGGGCGATTTATCATTGAAGTGGGCGGCCTAAATCGCTTTCAGGCCCCCCTTGTAGATCGCGCAATTGGGTGATGAAAATTGTCGGCGATGGGCCATATAATGGGTCATCGTAGCGGCAAAGGTCTTGGGCATGTACCGGGATAATACCCTCATACCGACCGAAGCGGTTCGCTTGGCGGCGCTTGGCAGCCTCGCGGAAGGCGACAAGCAGTATGCCGAATTGGCGAGTGGAATCAGGTATTTCGTGGCACGCATCACCGGGCCATCGCTCGACCTTCTGGGTAGTTCGTTGGAACTGCTGAATTATGAAGGCTTGGCGGTTCCCGCCGATGGCGGATCCGTCAAAGACAGCGCGATCCTGCAGATAACGCCAGCAGGCCGGGAGGCCTTCCAGACTTTGATGACCTCCAATGTCCGCGCGCCCGTCAATGAAGTGAGCAAGCTGGTGATCGCGCTGAAGATGCGGTTCCTGCATTTACTGTCGGAAGAGGATCGCCGCGATCAGGCGGATATGCTGTCCGAAATGTGTGAGACCGAACTGGCGCGGCTCAACGAGTTGCGCAGTGGATACAGTCAGGAACCTCTTGCGCAATGGCTGGATTTGGAAATAAGCCAACTGCAGCAGCGTCTCGACTGGTTCGAGACGCTCGACGCTTAGTCTCCTTTTAGAATACGTGCTGCCCGCCGGTGACGAATATTTCCGTACCGGTGACGTAGCCGAAATCTTCGGTACAAAGGCGGTAAACGCAGCCCGCGACCTCGTCCGGCGTGCCCATGCGGTGCAT
The DNA here is from genome assembly GCA_913044215.1 of uncultured Rhodospirillaceae bacterium. GTDB lineage: Bacteria > Pseudomonadota > Alphaproteobacteria > UBA8366. The sequence continues at coordinate 23,688 of CAJWOT010000010.1, forward strand.
GGGAATACGGTTGATTAGCGGTTCGTATTCCGCTCCGATCATTTCCGTCTCGATTTCGCCGGGAGCGACGGCATTTACCCGCACGCCAAGCTGTGCGAATTCCACCGCCATCTCGCGGGTTAGGGCAGACAAGGCGGCCTTCGAGGTCGAATAGGCCGATCCGGCGAACGGATGGATCGCGTGACCGGCGATCGAGGTGATGTTGACCACGCCGGCGCCGGTATCCTTGGCGCCGCGGCCCAGGGCGCCAGCGAAGCCCCGCGCCAGTATGAGCGGAGCGAACAGGTTCAGTTCGAAGACTTCTCGCCAGCGCTCGATATCGCCGTTGAGGCATCCAAGGCGTTCTTTATAGGGCGTTTTTGGCGAGACCGCGGCGTTGTTGACCAACGCGTGCAAAGCGTCGTCACCGAGGAAATCGTTGGCTTCGGCAATAAATGCGTCAACCGACCCGACATCTGACAGGTCCGTCGGGAAGTGATACGCCCAATTCGGATCGCGTTTGCAATGTTCCGGAATGTCGTCCCGGCTGCAACTGATGATGCGCCAGCCTTCATTGGAAAAGCGCTGTACGGTGGCATGGCCAATACCGCGGCTGGCGCCGGTCAAGACGACGGTTTTTCGCTGCTCAGCCATCCATTTTCCTAGCCGCTGTGGTCATGGGATATGCGGATGGTACTCCTCGTACCCCTCCGGATCCTGGTGTATCAGGACTTCAGCGCCTTTGAAGGCCTGTGCGATATCGAGTTCGACCTCATCCGAAATCAGGTGCGCGCCCATCAAGGTGATGTCGGGATCAAGCTCAAGGTGTAACTGAATAAAAACATCGGATCCCGACCGCCGTGTGCGGAGGTCATGTAGGCTGCGCACATCCTTGTGCTGTTGGGCAATGGCGCGGATTCGCTCCCGGTCGGCTTCCGGAAGTTCCCGGTCCATCAGCATATCCAAGGCACCGTTCAAAATACGCCAGGCACCGTATAGCAGGTAAAGTGCGATTCCGGCACCGACCAGCGGATCGATAAAGGGCAAATCTACATAATACGTTGCCCCCAGCGCCAAAAGGACCGCCAGGTTGATCAGCAAATCCCCTTTGTAGTGCAGCGTGTCGGCGGTGATGGCCAATGAGTTGGTGCGCCTGACCACGTAGTGTTGGAAGATCACCAGGGCGAGGGTGAGGGCGATCGAGCCGATCATGACCGCGATCCCGACATCCGTGGCGGTGACGGGTTGCGGTTGAAACAGACGGGTTCCGGCGTGGAACAAAACAATAATCGCGGATCCGGTAACGAATGCCGACTGAGCCATAGCTGCGAGGGCTTCCGCCTTTCCGTGCCCGAAGCGATGTTCCCTGTCTGCCGGAGTCAGCGCGTGCCGGACGGCGATCAGCGTGATGATCGAGGCGAGCCCGTCGAGTAGCGAGTCGACCAATGTCGAAAGCATTGCGACGGAGCCGGTCAACGACCAGGCGACCAATTTGGCGCCTATCAAGATCGCCGCGACGCTGACAGATGCGTAGGTTGCAAGGCGCATAAGGCGCGCCGATGCCCCTTCTTGTTCCGCGGCGAGGGGCAGATCATCGGCTGCGGTCATGGGAATAGCCGATGTGTTTGCCAGCCTTCCGCTGCGCGATCGTAGACAATGCGCTCATGCAGTCGGAACTTGCCATCGTCCCAGAATTCGAAATGGGATGGCGTGACGCGATAGCCGGACCAAAAGGGCGGACGGGGGATTTTGGCAACACCGAATTTTGCGGCGTGCAGGGCAACCTGCTTTTCGAGATCGTGCTTGCCTTCCATGCGGTGCGATTGCTTGCTCGCCCACGCGCCGATCTGGCTACCGCGGTCGCGGCTCGCGAAATAGGCGTCCGCCGTTGCGTCATCCACCTTTGAAGCCGTGCCTTCGATGCGGACCTGTTTTTTCAGCGATTTCCAATGAAACAGCAGCGAAACATTCGGGTTCTGTGCAATTTCCCCGGCTTTCCGGCTTTCAAGATTGGTATAGAAGACGAAGCCGCTTGCACTGTGCTCTTTCAAAAGCACCATCCGTGAGGAGGGGCGGCCTTGCGCATCCACCGTGGCCACCGACATCGCCGACGGGACATCGATCTCCTTCTCAATTGCCTCGCCATACCATCGCTGAAATAGCGTAAAAGGCTCATCCAAGTTTGTATTTGCCATCGTTAGTAAATATATAGGTAAAAGAGCATGTATTAAGCGACGTCGTGTGGGCTCCGTAAGGAGCGTGCATGGTCTAATTTAGTGTTGGTGCAGGGGATTAGAAAGTGCCGATTCCGGTTATCGTCCGAGGTTTAGGGCGTGCGACCTGAACACGTTTGCGAGGTGTCATCATGAAAAAGGTTGTTGCGATCGTTGCCGCCGCGTTCTTGCTGGGCGCGTGTGCCAATAACGGGCAAGGGCAAAAGCAGACAGGCGGAACGCTGATCGGCGCGGGCCTCGGGGCGCTGGCCGGCTCGCAAATCGGTTCCGGCAGCGGGCAACTTGCCGCGGTCGCCATCGGCGCGTTGGCGGGCGCTTTCTTGGGCAATGAGGTCGGTAAATCGCTTGACCGTGCCGACAAGGCAGCGATGGAGCGCTCGACGCAGCGCGCTTTGGAAACTGCGCCCTCCGGACAGACCGTCGCATGGCGTAACCCGGATAGTGGAAATTCGGGTACGATCACCCCTGAACCTGCCGTTCGGCGCGATTCCGGCGAATTCTGCCGTGAATATCAGCAGACGATTACCGTCGCCGGTCGATCGGAACAGGCGTATGGAACGGCTTGCCGTCAACCGGATGGCAGCTGGAAAATTGTAAAATAGCGCTGGTGGGCATTTGGGCCCGCTGAAGAGATAATGAAGAACCCTTACGAAGTTTTGGGCGTGGCGTCGTCTGCGTCTCAAGACGAGATCAAAGCGGCTTATCGCAAACTCGCGAAGGAACTGCACCCGGATATGAATCCGGGCGACACCATCGTGGAGCAGCGTTTCAAGGAAGTGACGGCGGCGTATGACATGCTGTCGGACGAAGGGAAGCGTGCTCAGTTCGACCGCGGCGAAATTAATCCTGACGGCTCGCCGCGCATGGACGGCATGTTTCGCGGTGGTTTCAATCCGGCAGGCGGCAGAGGAGGCGCTGACTTTGAAGATCTGGTCGCCGATCTGTTCGGTCGACGCCGCCGTCCGCGCCAAACCAAGGGCCAAAGTATAACCTATTCGGTCCGCGTGCCCTTTCTCGAGGCAGTTCGAGGTGGGGTGCAGCGCGTTCGACTGCATGACGATACGACCGTCGACGTGAACATTCCTGCCGGAACGAGTGACGGAGATAGCTTGCGCCTGAAAGGGCGTGGCATGCCTGGGGCGGGAGGCGGTCCGAACGGCGATGCATTTGTCGAGATACAGGTCGATCCGCACGCCTATTTCGCGCGCGACGGCCTCGACATCCGGGTCGATGTGCCCATTTCGCTGATGGAGGCGGTGCTGGGTGCCAAGGTGAACGTGCCCACGATCCATGGCACGGTGGCGGTAACCGTACCGGCGGGCTCCAGCAGCGGTCAAGTTCTGCGTCTCAAAGGACGAGGGATAGCTAAGAGCGGGAAAAAGGGCGATGAGTTCGCTCGCCTGATGATCCAATTGCCGGAAAAAATGGATCCGAAGCTGAAGGAATTCGTTCGATCCTGGACCAAGCAGGGCGATTACGATCCGCGAAAGAAAGCGGGTTTCGAATAGCCGGGACCGCAGAAAAATCTAGTGCAATCGCGATGCGAATCGGCGAGCTTGTTTTGGACGGTAATGCCGCGTGTTGATAGGATGACGCCCGGCCGAATTACGTAGGAAGGGGAGGGCATGTCCGAGGCGACATCAATCATGGCCGGCAAGCGAGGGCTCATCATGGGCGTCGCAAACGATCGGTCGCTTGCCTGGGGAATTGCGAAAACCGTAGCAGAGCATGGTGCCGAACTCGCCTTCACATATCAAGGCGAGGCGTTGGAGAAACGGGTTCGGCCGCTTGCCGAATCACTCGGATCGGCCCATGTCATGCAGTGCGATGTCACCGATGATGCCAGTGTGGACGCGACATTTGCGACCCTGGCCGAAGCGTGGGGTGATCTCGACTTCGTCGTTCACGCCATCGCATTCTCCGACAAGGATGAATTGAAGGGAAAATACGTCAATACATCGCGCGAGAATTTCAATCGGTCGCTCGACATTTCCTGTTATTCGTTCACGGCTATCGCACAGAGGGCGGTGCCTTTGATGCGTAATGGCGGCAGCTTGGTCACATTGACCTATTACGGTGCCGAGCGGGTCATGCCCCATTACAACGTCATGGGCGTTGCCAAAGCTGCCTTGGAAGCGAGCGTCCGTTATCTCGCCGTAGACCTGGGAGACCAGAGCATCCGCGTCAATGCGATTTCTGCGGGGCCGGTCAAGACCTTGGCAGCATCGGGAATCGGCGATTTCCGCTATATCTTGAAGTGGAACGAGTTGAACTCGCCCCTACGGCGCAACGTGAGTATTGAGGAAGTCGGTGGTGCGGGCTTGTATCTGCTTAGCGATCTGAGTGCTGGTGTCACCGGCGAAGTCCATCATGTCGATTGCGGCTACAATACGGTGGGCATGGTTGCCGTTGACGCGGCAGAGGAGGTCTCCGAGCTCTTGGCGGGGATCAAAGGCAAGTCGTAAGAGACGGCCGGTATCATGTCGTCGAACAGTTTCGGCCAGCTATTCCGAGTTACCACCTGGGGCGAGAGCCATGGTGCGGCCATTGGTTGCGTCATCGATGGGGTGCCGCCGCGCCTGGCAATTGATGAAGCGGAAATTCAGACCTATTTGGACCGGCGCCGGCCGGGCCAGTCCCGTTTTACGACCCAACGGCGCGAACCCGATGCGGTGAGGATTGTATCGGGCGTCTTCGAAGGGGTTACCACGGGAACCTCGCTCAGCTTGATCATCGACAATGTGGATCAGCGCTCCAAGGATTACAGCGAGATCAAGGACAAATTCCGCCCAGGGCATGCCGACTACACCTACTGGCAGAAATACGGTATCCGCGATTATCGCGGTGGCGGACGCTCTTCGGCGCGGGAGACGGCGATGCGGGTGGCTGCCGGCGCGGTCGCGCGCAAGATATTGGGCGATTCGATTACGATCCGTGGGACGTTGGTGCAGATTGGCGACCTTTCGGTCGACCGCGCCGCTTGGGACTGGGACGAAGTCGAGCGCAACCCGTTCTGGTGTCCTGACGCTGCCATGGCAAAGAGTTGGGAAGGCTATCTCGACAAGGTCCGCAAGTCGGGTTCGTCGACCGGTGCGGTGATTGAGGTCACGGCGTCTGGTGTCCCCGTTGGGTTGGGCGCGCCCATTTACGGCAAACTCGATGCCGATATCGCTGCTGCGATGATGAGCATCAATGCCGTTAAAGGCGTTGAGATCGGCGCGGGATTTGCGGCCGCCGCATTGTCCGGAGAGGAGAATGCGGATGAGATGCGGATCGGCAATGACGGCACGGTGCGGTTTTTGTCGAATGCGGCTGGCGGCGTGCTCGGGGGAATATCCACTGGCCAGGATGTCGTCGTTCGCTTCGCGGTCAAGCCGACCAGCTCCATCTTGGCGCCGCGCAGGACGGTTACGACGGACGGTCAGGAAACGGAGATTTCCACCAAAGGCCGTCACGATCCCTGTGTCGGTATCCGCGCGGTTCCGGTCGGTGAAGCGATGCTGGCCTGCGTCTTGGCCGATCATCTGCTGCGGCATCGTGCGCAATGCGGCGCATAGGCCGGTTTTTCCTCTACATGTTCGCGTCGGTTGGCGCGTTGGTGACACTCGCTTTTGTGTCGGTGATCGTATTGGCGGTTACCTATGAAAAAGCTGCGCCGGAGTTGCCGGAGCAGATCTTTCTGCGGCTCGATCTCGATCGCGGGATTTCGGATAGCCGGTCCGATGATCCGTGGCGTCAGCTGCGGGGCGACAAGACCGTGCATCTCTATGATGTAGTGGACACCTTGGCCACGGCAGAGAAGGATGACCGGGTCGTTGGTCTAGTAATTCGCTTGGGTGCCACGCGCATCGGTTTGGCGCATGCGCAGGAACTTCGTCAGTCGATCGAAGCATTCCGGTCTCGGGGCAAGTTTGCGATGGCCTTTGCGCAAACCTTTGGCGGGCTCGGAAACGGCACGACCGAATATTATCTTGCTTCATCGGTCGACGAAATTTGGGTGCCGCCGTCGGGCCAGTTGTCATTGTTGGGGATCGGTCTCGAGACACCGTTTTTGAAGGATGCGCTGGACAAAGTTGGCGTGCAGGCGGAGTTCGAACAACGGCATGAGTTCAAGTCGGCGATTGAGACGCTGACGCGCGATGCGATGAGCGCGCCGGCACGGGCATCTTTGTTGCAGGTCGTGACCGCTTGGTTCGACCGTATCGTCGCCGATATCGCGAAAGACCGAAAAATTTCTCCTGAAACCCTTCGACAACTGGTAGACCGTTCTCCGCTACTCGTAGAGGAAGCCAAAAATGCTCAGCTTGTCGATCGGCTGGGTTACTGGGACGAATTTACCGATGCGGTCAGAGCGCGTGCCGGCAAGGAAGCGAAAGGACTGAAATTTTCCGCCTATGCTGCACACGTTGAGTCGCCGGGTCCGGATGGAACGGATGTCGCATTGATCTATGGCGTTGGACCCATTCAGTCCGGTGACGCGGACAATAGCCCTTGGGATTCGGATGTCTTCTCAGCGGCCAGTGTCGCGCGGGCGATCGACGATGCCGTGAAGGATCAAGCGATCAAGGCGATCCTCCTGCGCATTGATAGTCCAGGGGGGTCCTATATCGGATCGGATACGGTGCGCCGGGCTGTTTTGCGGGCACGCAAGAAAGGCAAACCCGTCATCTCCTCCATGGGAAGCTATGGCGCATCGGGCGGGTACTTTGTCGCGATGGGTGCCGACAAGATCGTCGCGCAGCCCGGAACCATGACCGGTTCGATCGGCGTATTCGGCGGAAAGCTGGCCACCGCGGATCTATGGGAAAAGCTGGGGATCAATTGGAACCGGCTGAATGTCGGTGCGCATGCGGGCATGTGGAGCCAAATATTTCCGTTTTCGCCCACTGCCGCCGCGCGCCATCGTGCGGTCATCGATTTCGTTTATGACGATTTCGCCAGAAAGGTGGCAGAGGATCGGCGTCTGAGCGATGACCAGGTTGATGCGGTCGCACGCGGGCGAATATGGAGCGGTACGGGTGCGCGGCGGGTCGGTCTCGTCGACGCGCTGGGCGGTTATGCTACCGCTGCCAGTCTGGTGCGCGAAGCATTGAAACTCGACGCAGAGGCGCCAATCAATTTCGTTGTGTTGCCGGAACCATTGTCGCCGCTCGATCGCGTACGCGAAGCACTGAATGACGGCGTTCCGCTGATGCAGATCCTGGTGTCTCAGTTTTCGGAAGCGCGTCCGGATACAATGGCTGCTGTTGGGCGCTATCTGGAACCAGTATTTGGCGACACCAGCGTTCTGCGCCCGCCTGCCGGGGTACTGCAGTTGCCGCCCCTGCGTCTTGCACCGTAGGGCGGTTATCGAGGCCCGCTGCGATGTGCAGCGATCAAGAACTCTTTGTTCCCCTTAGCCCCGGTTATGGGACTTTCGGCAATTCCGTCGACAACCCAGCCGTCCTGCGTGTCCAGCCATTTGCGGACGAAGTCACAGGCTTCCGCGTGACGCGCCGGGTCGCGAACGATACCGCCCTTTCCCACCGCATCCCGGTTTAGCTGAAACTGGGGCTTGATGAGTGCAATCAATGCACAGTTTTGGGCGGTGAGGGTGAGCGGCGTCGCCAGAACCTTTTCCAGTCCGATAAAACTGGCGTCGCAGACGACCAGCTGGGGCGGGGTGGGGAGGTCCGTCGCGGTGAGGCTGCGTGCATTCCGCCCCTCCAATACGATCACCCGGGGGTCTTCGCGCAGCTTCCAGGCCAATTGACCGCGGCCGACATCGACAGCGGTGACGGTTGCTGCGCCCCGGTCCAGCAGCACTTCCGTAAAGCCGCCGGTCGAGGCGCCCACATCGAGGCAATTCAGACCGGCGGGATCGATATCGAAGTGATCCAGACCGTGAACCAGTTTGAGCGCCCCGCGGGAAACCCACGGATGGTCCGGTCCACGCACTTCTAAAGGAGCATCGATGGCGAGGGTCTCGCCGGCTTTTTCAATACGCCGTTCGCCGGAATAAATCTGCCCGGCCATGATCGCCGCCTGGGCCTTAGTTCGGCTGTCGGCCAAACCGCGTTCGATCAACAGCAGATCGGCGCGTTGCTTGCGCGGCCGTTTACCTGTCGCGCCCATCTTGCAACAGGCAGCCGAACGCGGTTTTAGGCGCGCGCCGGCTCTTCGATAGTCTCATGGCCCAGTGCGGTGAGGGCCGTAGAGACAATTTGAGGTGCGTTGAGGCCCGCTTCATCATTCTGATTGTACTGGCTTTCATGATCGATGAAGAAGTCCGGCAAGCACATTTGCCGAACCTTGAGACCGTTGTCCAACAGCCCTTCATTGGCGAGGAATTGCAGCACGAAGCTGCCGAAGCCGCCGACGGCACCTTCTTCGATGGTGATTAGCACTTCATGCTCGCTCGCCAGCTTGCGGATTAGTTCTTCATCGAGCGGTTTGGCAAACCGTGCATCTGCAACGGTCGTCGACAGGCCGCGCGCCGCAAGATCGTCCGCGGCTTTCAGCGACTCGCCAAGCCGGGTGCCGAAGGACAGGATCGCCACGGTCGTCCCCTCGCGGATGACCCGGCCCTTACCTATTTCCAGCGGTACGCCGCGTTCCGGCATATCGACGCCGACGCCTTCACCGCGCGGGTAGCGGAACGCTGAGGGGCGATCGTTGATCTGGACGGCCGTTGCGACCATATGGGCCAATTCGGCCTCGTCCGCCGCCGCCATGACGACGAAGCCTGGCAGACAGCCGAGATAGGTAATGTCATAGGCACCGCAATGGGTCGTACCGTCGGCGCCGACCACGCCGGCGCGGTCGATCGCGAATCGCACCGGCAGGCTTTGCAGGGCCACGTCATGTACGACCTGATCGTAGCCGCGCTGCAGGAAGGTGGAGTAGATCGCTGCGAACGGTTTCATACCTTGTGCCGCGAGTCCCGCGGCAAATGTCACACCATGCTGCTCGGCAATACCGACATCGAAGGTGCGGTCGGGAAATGCGTTCTCAAAGAGGTTCAGTCCGGTGCCCGAGGGCATCGCCGCCGTGATCGCACAGATCTTGTCGTCTTCCTGCGCTTCCTTGATCAGGCTTTCCGCGAAAACCTTCGTATAGGCCGGCGCATTCGACGTGCCCTTATGCTGGGCGCCTGTGATAACGTCGAATTTGGAGACACCATGATATTTGTCGTCCGATTTCTCAGCGGGGTCGTAGCCTTTACCCTTCTGAGTGACGCAATGAATCAGGATCGGACCCTGCATTTCATCGTCACGGACATTTTTCAGTATCGGCAATAGGTGGTCCAGATTATGACCATCGATCGGTCCGACGTAATAGAAGCCGAGTTCCTCGAACAGGGTGCCGCCCGTAACCATGCCACGGGCGTACTCTTCCGCCCGCTTTGCGACGGTTTCGACCGACTTCGGGAATTTGTGTGCGATGACGCCGCCGAGATGCCGCAGCGATCGGAATTGCTTGGACGAAATAAGCCGCGACAAATGGGCGCTCAACGCGCCCACTGGCGGCGCAATCGACATGTCGTTGTCGTTGAGGATAACAATCAGACGGGTATCCATTGAGCCAGCATTGTTCATGGCTTCGTAAGCCATGCCGGCACTCATCGCCCCATCGCCAATAACGCAAATCGAGTTTCGCTGTTCGCCAAGCAAATCGCTCGCAACCTTGAAACCGAGGCCCGATGAGATCGATGTCGAGCTATGAGCCGCGCCGAAGGGGTCGTATTCGCTTTCCGATCGCTTCGTGAATCCGGACAAACCACCGCCTTGCCGAAGGGTTCGAATGCGGTCGCGGCGACCGGTCAAAATCTTGTGCGGATAGCACTGATGGCCGACATCCCAGATCAGCTTGTCGTCCGGTGTGTTGAAAACGTAATGGATCGCGACGGTAAGCTCTACGACTCCCAGACCGGCGCCGAGATGACCGCCCGTCATTGACACAGCATCGATTAATTCGGCACGCAGTTCATCAGCCAATTGGCGCAATTGCGACTCTTCCAACTCGCGCAGATCGGCTGGCACTTTAACTGTGTCCAGAAGTGGTGTTTCGAGGCTCACCTTCGGTCTCCCTCTTGCTCTAACTTTTTCGTTCGACGACAAAATTGGCCGCCTCTCGCAACGGATCGGCCGTGTCGTCGAATATGGCAAGATGCTCAACGGCTTGATTTGCGAGCAGTCTTGCCTGTTCCCTTGCCCGCTCGACTCCCAGGATGGACACAAATGTGGCCTTGCCTGCGTCAGCGTCCTTGCCAACCGCCTTGCCTGTTTCCTCTATTGTCCCTTCTACGTCAAGCAAGTCGTCCGCAATCTGGAAGGTCAGTCCCAAATCGTGAGCGTATCCCCGGAGTGCTTCACGCGGTTCTGTCGAGGCACGGCCGAGAATCGCTCCTGCTTCACATGAAAATGCGATCAAGGCGCCCGTTTTCAAGCGCTGCAGGCGCGTAATGCCACCCATGTCGAGTTCGATGGTCTCCGCCGCCAGGTCCAGCATCTGGCCGCCGACCATGCCGTGAGCGCCCGCCGCTTTGGAGAGGGCAGCCACGAGCTCGGCTCGAACGCTACCATTTTCATGCGTTCGCGGATCGGCCAGGACCTCGAAGGCAAGAGTGAGCAGTGCATCGCCAGCCAAAATGGCCGTCGCTTCGTCGAATTGTTTATGGACCGTGGGCTGGCCGCGCCGGAGGTCATCGTCATCCATCGCCGGAAGATCGTCATGTACCAGCGAGTAGCAATGAACCAACTCCACCGCCGCGGCAACGCGCAACGCGGACGATCGGCTAACCGAGAAGAGTGCGGCGCTTTGTACGACGAGAAAGGGGCGGAACCGCTTGCCGCCGCCCAATGTGGCGTACCGCATCGAGTCGAACAGGCGGGCCTCATGACCGCCATCCGCAGGAAGTACCATTTCGAGAACTTCCTCGACATCCCGCGCGGTGTCCCTCAGCGCTTTTTCGAGCGCCAGCGTCGCGGTTTCAGCCAATATCCGCAGGCGCCGTTGTCGCGCCACCATTGTTCGTAAAAGAGATCTTTTCGATCCGGTTCTTGGCTTCCGCCAATCTTGTCTCGCAATGTTTCTTAAGCGCCGCGCCTCGTTCATACGATTTTATAGCGTCGTCGAGCTTGCCTTCACCGGACTCCAGCGAACGGACAATTTGCTCCAATTCGTTTAACGCATCCTCGAAGCCCAACGCTTCGATGTCTTTGCCGACGCCACTCATATCGTTATCCAGGTCTGATGTTCTCGCGAGGCCGTGAGTTTAATCGGGCAGCCGGGGAGTGTCCAAGGCTATGTCTCGCAGAAAGCCTGCACACTCCTTAGAGCTTGGCCTGTCGGCGATGTGTCTTAGCATGCCGTTAATCTTTGTTTCAGAGCTTTTCTATACCGTCACATTGTCGTCTTTCCGACTAGGTCCCGAATTTGTGCTTTCGGGGTACCGGTGCCAGGTCTGAACACAAGGTAATCAGGTATGAAGTCATGTTTGGTTGTCGACGATTCCAAAGTAGTGCGGAGCGTTTCCCGAAAGATACTGGAAGAACTCGATTTTTCCGTAGATGAGGCGGCAGACGGCCAGATCGCGCTTGATCACTGCGTCAACGCGATGCCGGACGCAATCCTGCTCGATTGGAATATG
>CAJWOT010000011.1 GCA_913044215.1 uncultured Rhodospirillaceae bacterium
GTGTCGGCGAACGAGATCGGCCTGACGCAGGACCGGGCGCTGACCGTCACCGGCGGGCTGACCTTCGCGGGCGGACCGCTCAACAACTATGTCATGCATTCGGTCGCCCGTACGGTCGATCTGATGCGCGACAAACCGGGCAGCATCGGGCTGGTCACCGCCAATGGCGGACTGCTGACCAAGCATGCGCTCTGCATCTATTCGACCACCCCACCGGAGAAGCCGTTTGCCTGGGCGAACTTGCAGGCCGAGGTCGATGCCATGCCGCGCCGCGACGTCGCGGTCGATCATGACGGCAGCGCCACGGTGGAATCCTATGTGGTTATGTACGACGCCGCCGGTAGCCCGGAGAAAGCGCACGCCGCCTGCCTGCTCGACGACGGCCGCCGTACTTGGGCCAACGTCACGGACCTGGACACGGTCGGCGCCATGATGCGCGAGGAATTCTGCGGCCGCAGCGGCACCATCGACGGCGATGGCGGGCTGACGATCAACTGAGCCGCAGACCGCCAAACCCACTCTTTGTGTCACCCCGCACTTGATGCAGGGTCCAGTCCCAATGCCATGCTCGGTGTTTCCCTGGATCCCGGATCGGCGGCGCGATGCGCCTTGTCCGGGATGACAGGTTTTGTCTAGCAGAGGGCGGCCCTATACCCGCGGCATGATCTTGTCCGCCAGCAGGTCGAACTGGCGGGTCTGTTCGTTGGCGTCGAAGCCGGGGTAGCGGAAGATGATCGAGCGGTAGCCGTAGTCCTGGAAGCGCTTGATGTCGTCGGTGACAGTCTCCACCGATCCGGTGCCGAGTTTACGGCCACCGCCGACATCCAGTTGTTCTTCGCCGATCGAGATGAACAGCTTGTGGACGAGCCAGAGGTCGTCGAGCGTGCGGCCGTTCTTCTCGCAGAGCTGGCCGAGCCGGTCGAGGCGCTCGGGAATGCGTTCCGGGTCGAGCGAGACGGACATCCAGCCGGTGCCGTGTTCGGCCACGCGGCGCAGAGCGCGGTTGGAGATGCCGCCGATCAGTATCGGTGGGTGCGGGCGTTGTACGGAGGCCGGGTAGCACTGCATTGCCTCGAATTGGAAGTGCTCGCCTTGATATTCGACGGCGCCGCCGCCGCACACCGCCTTGAAGATTTCCAGGCATTCGTCGGTGACCGGACCGCGATGCTTGAAGTCCCGCGTGTCGAGAGCCTTGAACTCCTCCTCCAGCCAACCGCTACCGGCGCCGAGCACCACCCGGCCGCTGGAGAAATTGTCTATGGTTGCCAGCATGCGGCCGAGCAGCAACGGGTTGCGGTAGGGCATGACCAGGACCGAGGTGCCGATCATCACACTCTTCGTCGCTCCCGCGAGAACGCCCATGGTCGCGATTGGCTCCATCAGCGGGTCCGTGTCGGGGGCGGGGAAGGCGCCGGTCGGGCTGTAGGGGTAGCGCGACTCGATGTTGGCCGGGAACACCACATGGTCGGCCAGCCAGATCGAGTGATAGTTCCGTTGCTCGGCAAACTGAGCGAGGCCCGTAATGTTCTCCGGCGTCGCCAGGCTGCCATAGACCCCGACATCGATCCCGATTTCCATCCCTATACCCCTCCGTTTGGTCCCCCGGTTGCGGCGCAGTATAGTCCGCGCGACCCGACCGATCACGAAGGACCGATATGCTCGTCTCGACCTCTACGGATACCGCCAAGCGCACGGAAACGACCTATATGGTCGACGATCAGCCCTACAAGGGCTGGGAGTATATCGGCGTGGCGCCGAAACCCGGTGCGCCGGGCTATGGCGAGGATATCGCCGGCGAGGCGGTGCCGCAGGGCTATCTGGTCATGCAGCCGCCGCATTCGGTGACGCGGCCGCATTTCCATCAGACCAACCAGTTTCAGGTCTTCGTCAGCGGCGGCGGGACAGTCGGAAAAGTGCGGGTCGATCCGCTGACCGTTCAGTATGCGGGCGGCAACACGCCCTACGGCCCGATCCAGGCGGAAGCCGAAGGTGTCGACTACTTCACCCTTCGGCAGACCTGGGACAGCGGGGCCAAGTATCTGCCGGCGAATCGCGACCTACTGGTCAAGGGGCAGCAGCGGCAGGTCGTCGGTGTCAAGGGACAGAACGGCCCCGAGAAGCGGGACGGCGATGCGACCTTGGACGTGTTGATCGAAGCGACCGAGGACGGGCTTTTAGCGCAGACCGTCACGCTTCCGGCGGGTGGGACCTACACGCTCCCGGACTGCGCCGAGGGCGGCGGGCAATACCATGTGGTGGTTTCCGGTTCGCTGGCGCGCAACGGCGCGCACCTACCGCCGCTTTCTATCGAGTTCGCCTCGCCCGGCGAGGGCGCGGTGACGATCGAGGCAGGGCCGGACGGGCTGGAGTTGCTGCTGGCGCGGTTCCCGAAGCTCGCGGCCTAGTGGTTAATACGGGACGTCGCCGGCAATTGTCGTGCGGTGCATGTGGCGGATGTAAGTCGGATCGTCGAGGCGGCTGTGGTCGGCGATGTGCAGAACGCAGCGATTGTCCCAGAAGATGAGGTCGCCCGGCTCCCAGCAATGCCAGTAGATGAACCGTTCCTCGGCGCAATGGGCGTAGATGTCCGCCAGCGGCGCCGCGGCGTCCGTGTCGTCCATCCCCTCGATGCCGGTGGTGAGCTGCGGGTTGACGAAGATCGACTTGGCGCCGGTTTCGGGATGGGTGCGGATCGCCGGGTGCGGCCGTTCGGTGCCCTCGCGTTTCGAACTGAAGATGGCGCGTTTTCCGTCGATGGCGTTCCTTAGGGGCGCTGGCAGCGCGTCGTAGGCGGCGATCATGTTGGCGAAGCCGGTATTGCCGCCGCTGTCCGGCAGTTCGAGCGCGTAGAGCATGGAGCCGAGCGCCGGCCGTTCGCGGTAGGCCAAATCGGAATGCCATTGCGGTCCAGCGTTGCGCAGCCCGACATCCTTGCCGTTTTCGGTTCTGGTTGAGACGGTCAGGATTTCGGGATAGCCGTCGGGGTGGTTCGTCGCCTGCGTCGGGTGCGCGTCGAGCGGGCCGAAGCGCTTGGAAAAATCGATCTGCTGTCGCGGCGTCAGGGATTGGCCGCGGAACACCAGAACCTGATGATCGAGATGCGCCTTGTGGATGGCGGCGAAGACCGCATCGTCGAGCGGTTGGCCGGCGTCGAGACCGATGATTTCGGCGCCGATCGCATCGGAGAGGGGGCGGATGTCAAAGCTCATGGCCCTATACTAGCGCGAAAGAAGAGAGGAGGGACCGGTGGGCGAGCTTGTGCTCTACAACTATTGGCGCTCTGCGGCGAGCTATCGCGTGCGCGCGGCGCTGGCGCTAAAGGGGCTCGAGGCGCGCGAGGTGATGGTGGATTTGTCGGCCGGCGCGCATCGCCAGGCCGATTACCTGAAGGTCAGCCCGCAGGGGATCGTGCCGACTCTGGCGCATGACGGCGCGGTCATCTCGCAATCGCTGGCGATCATCGAGTATCTGGAGGAGGTCTTTCCGGAGAACCCAGTTTTGCCCGCTGACCCTGCGGGACGGGCCCGCGTGCGGGCGATCGCAGTCGCCGTCGCGGCGGAGATCCAGGGCCGGACGGGGACCAGGGTGCGGGAGTATCTCGAAGAGACCTGGGACGCCGCGACCATGCGCGACTGGTACCGTCACTGGGGGCGCGCCGCTTGCGAGGGGGTCGAGGGGCTGCTCGCCGGCCACCCGGATACGGGGGTGTTTTGTCACGGCGACAGGCCGGGGCTGGCCGACTGTTTTCTCTATCCGCAAATTGGCGCCCTGCGCCGTCGCGAGGTCGACTTGTCCGGCTTCCCGGTGATGCAGCGGATCGCCGAAGCTTGTGCCATTCATCCCGCCTTCATCGCCGCGTCACCGGAGACCCATCCGGCCCGAAAGGCCGACAGTCGTTTCTAGCTCCAGGGAAACGGGCTGTTCGAGACCGGGTGCAGCTTGCCCTCGGCGTAGCGCGACAGTCGGAAGGGGTCGAGCAGCGCTGACGGACCGCCGGTAATTTCCTCCGCGACCAGCTTGCCGACGCCGATCATCTTGAAGCCGTGGTTCGAGTCGGCGACCAGATAGCAGTTCTGATGAAAGACGTCGAAGACCGGGAAACTGTCCGGCGTGAAACACCCGATCCCGCCGGACGGCTCCTTCTTGTACTTGCCGGTCTGGCCCTCGAAGCGCTTCTGGCAATGCGCCAGGGCGGAGCACCACATATGGGCGAAGTCGTCACCGACGACGAAGTCCGGCGAGTCGACGCCGTACGGATCGACCGCGACATGATCCGGGTCGGTGTCCACTGTGTAGGGCATGGCGCCGCCCTGGATGCCGCCGAAATGGAAATCCGGCTTGTAGTAGATACCCCAGGGCGCCTCGGATATGACGGAACCATCCACATCCGACAGGAGCGGCGCGTCGGTGTCGACATGGATGACCGGCGGCATGCGTCCGTCCGCCATCATCTGAAAGTCGGGATCAACGCCCAGCGTGCCTTCCTGCAGCGACCAATAGGTCCACATTGGGATGCCGTCATGCCGTACGCCGTCCCGTCCCGTGATGGAAATCGTGTCCGGCAGATCCAGCATATCCCAGATGGTCTTCGCCCAGGGTCCGGGGCAGACGACGACATAGTCCGTCGCGATAGATCCCCAGTCGGTTTCGACGGCGCTGACGGCACCGCCTTCCAGCGTAAATTCCTGTACAGCAATGCCGGTCAGGATCCGCACACCTTCCGCTTCTACCTTCCCGGCGAGGCCGTATAGCGCCTTGGTGTTGTTGGCATAGCCGCCCTTCTTTTCGTGCAGGACTGATGTGATGCCTTGCGCCTGCCAATCCGGCAGCAGTTCCTTCATGTAGGCGGTGCATTGCGCGGCGCCTTCGATGAAGTCCGAGGGGTAGCCGATGTCGCGCTGCTGCGCATGAATGGTCGCCACGTCCGCGCGCATCCCTTCGTGGCTGATCTGCATATAGCCGACGGCGTGATAGCTGAAGGCCTCGGGATCGCTTTCCCAGACCGAGACCGAGTGTGCCATCAGCTCGCGCATGGCCGGCTGATAGTAGTTGTTGCGCACCACGCCGCAGGCGATGCCCGAGGCGCCCGCGGCGATCGACGTTTTGTCGATCACCAGGATATCTTCTCCGGACCCTTGCCCCGCATCCTTCAGCGCAACGGCTAGATGATAGGCGGTGCTGAGCCCGTGAATGCCCGCCCCGATGATGATGAACTTGCTGTGTTCCGGCAGTGCCATGTGTCTTCGACCTTTCAGTGTCCCCGTCTGCCGAGCAGCAGGGCGTTGGCGATCCATTTGTGGAATGCGTGCGTCGGCGTGTCCATCACCGGTGAGAATCGGCCGCCATCGTAACCCGGTGACCGGCGGCCGCGTTGCATGCCCTCGACCGACTCGCGGTCCTCGGCAAACACGGTTTACCACAGTTCGCGGTCGGCGGCGCGGTTGGCCTCGAAGTCGGGTGCAGCCGCGCGGTCGTCGAAATAGAAAATCTCGAAACGTTCTTTCGTGCATCCGGGGCCGTCAGGCTGATCGCGTCTTGCGGGTGACTACATCGCCAACGCACCGCCATCGATCACCATCTCCGTACCGGTGATATAGGAGGAGTCGTCCGACGCCAGAAAAACGACGCCGGCAACCACCTCGTCGATCGTACCCGCCCGGTTCATGGGCACGCGGGCCAGACGGCTGGACAGGGCGTCATTGGTCGGGAAAGCGGCGCGGAACATCTCGGTGTCGATCGGTCCGGGATGGACGGAATTGCAGCGGATGCCGTCCGCCGCATGCTGTGCCGCCGTCACCTTGGTGAAGATCCTGACCGCGCCCTTGCTCGCCGCGTAGGCGGGCTCCTGATGGGTCGACTGGCCGATGCCGGCAATCGATGAGATGTTCACGATAGAGCCGCCGCCCTGCGCGCGCATCGCCGGGATGGCGTATTTTGTGCCGAGGAAAACCCCTTTGACGTTGACCGCCATCACCTTGTCCCATTCCGCGGCCGTGCGCTCTTCGATGGCCACGCGCGGGACCAGCACCGCGGCATTGTTGATCAGGATGTTCACGCCGCCGAATCGCTCGGTCGCGAAGGCGATAGCGGATTGCCAGTCGGCCTCGTCGGTCACGTTGAGATGCCGATAATGGGCGTCACCGCCGCTGGCCTGCACCGCAGCGGCGACCGCTTCGCCGGCATCATCCATGATGTCGCCGAACACCACCTTGGCACCCTCGGCCGCGAAGGTCTCGGCCTCCGCGGCCCCTTGCCCCTGCGCCCCGCCGCTGATCAGCGCAACCTTGCCGTCCAGTTTGCCCATCACGTCCTCCCGTCGACCCATTTCGATGCAACCATTGTGCTACGACCTGATAGCTGGGTCCAATCGCAGTCCTGCCGCGATGCGCCTTCGGATGAGGGCGTAGCGCTGCAACATACCACGGGCAGGGGCGTGCCTCTCGGGCGCGCCCTTTTTCTTTATGGGAACGGCTGAAGCTTGCGGCTTTATGCCTCTAGCGCTGTGCTCCTAATATCGGTTCGCAATCTTAGGAGTGAGTTATGCCCGACACATCAAAGACATTGAAAGAACGACTTGCCGCGCCGGAGATCACGATCATGCCGGGCGTGCATGACGGCTACAGCGCGCGCATCGTGGAACTGGCAGGGTTCGACGTCGCCTGGATCTCCGGGGCCGGCATCTCGGAGAGCCATCTCGGCTGGGCCGATCGTGGGGTCATGGGGCTGCAGGAGAACGTTGCCGCCTGCCGCGACATGGTGAACTGTACGGACCTGATCTTGCTCGGCGATGGCGACACCGGCTACGGCAATGCGATGAATGTGTATTTCACGGTGCGCGCCTTCGAGCAGTCGGGCCTCGCCGGGGTCATGTTGGAGGATCAGACCTGGCCCAAGCGGTGCGGTCACATGGCTGGCAAGGACGTGATTTCGCGGGAGGAAGCACGTGACAAAATCGCGGCCGCCGTCGATGCGCGGCGTGATGATGAATTCGTCATCAAGGCGCGCACCGATGCGGCGGGCGTGCTGGGTGTCGACGAAGCGATCGAGCGGCTCAACCTCTATGCGGAGGCCGGTGCGGACCTGCTGTTCGCCGATGCGCTGCTGACGCCCGAGGATATTGAGAAGGTGGCGCGCAGTGTCCCCAAACCGCTGTCGGTTAATATGGGCTTCGGCATTCGCGCGCGCGGGACGACGCCGTTGATCGGGCCGAAGGATCTGGAAGCGATGGGGGTTGCGGCGGTGATCTATCCGCGTTTGCTCACTTCGGCCGCCCTCCGCGGCATGATGAACGCGATGGACGCTTTCAAGGAAGACGTGATCGGCCAAAACGGTACGCCGGACCGCGCGGACCTGATGATCTCTTTCGAAGAACTGAACGAGATCACCGGTATGGCGCAGCTCGACGCACTGGAAGCCCGGTTCAGCGGCGGCAAATAGTGTCCGCAGCGGGATTTGTGTGGCCAGGGTATCTTGAAATCGGGCACGGTGCACGGCACTTCATCTCTGTCGGGACTGAAGGGAGCGGTGACGGAGACATGGACTATTTTTTCGAAGTGCGCGACGGCAAAACGTAGTTCCGCATCGAGACGGAGATTGAGGCAGATCAGGAATCCGAACTCATGGATTATGCCATCGCCAAGCATTTCCGTCGCGAACAGGAAAAGGCTATCGCCAGCTATCAGCCGACCTCGAGCGTGTATATCGAGCAGAAAATCGGGGTGAAGGCGCATATACAGCGAGCCATGCCGCTGTTTCTGACTTTGCGCGACAATGACGGCGACGGGTTCGCGACGGCGATCCTGCCGCCGGGTGGACAGAACGATCCGAACTTCAAGATCATCATCGTGGGCAGGGGCAATCGCGGCCCTTACGTGGGACATGGCGAGGCGATCGAGGTTCTCGGGAAGCATTATGGGATGACGCTCAAGCGCGAGGATTGCTACCCTTACAATCGATGAGGGGCCTGCTCGGTTTGGATAAGGAGAGCAAAGCAATGTTTGGACGTCTCATGATTGGCATTTGTCTGGCCTGGGCGGGATCGTCCGCCGCAATGGCGGATGATCACCAGACGGCCTCGCCAAAGGGGGCGGCCGTCTATTTCATCGCGCCGCAGGATGGGGCGACCGTCTCGAACCCAGTAACGGTGGTCTTCGGACTGAAGGGGATGGGTGTGGCACCTGCCGGCGTCGAGAAGGCGAAAACCGGCCATCACCATTTGCTGATCGATACGCCGCTGGAGGATTACGAGAACGCCGTGCCGGCGGACGAGATGCACCGGCATTTCGGTGGCGGTCAGACAGAAACGACAGTAACGCTCAGTCCCGGCAAACATACGCTGCAGCTTGTCCTCGGCGACCACAACCACATCCCGCATAAACCGCCGGTGCAGTCGCAGCGGATCACGATTACCGTGAAATAGGTTCACGAAGCGGTTTGGTCCCGTAACTGCAGGGCCTGGACGAGTTCTGAACGCCGTGCCTTGCCCATTCCGTGTGCGGGATATGGTCTGCGAAAACCAGATCGATCGGTTCGAGGTCTGCCGGCAGCAGTGGCGATAGCGAATCCCGGAGCGTTTCGGGTCGGCACCGGGCAGCGGAACGACGACGACGCACAGCTTGTCTGGCGCGCCTTCGGCGGGCAGGGCGACAAGGCACAAGTCCCCGACCTCGATCTTAAAGCCGACGCTCATGAGATATCGGGAGTCTTGGGTCAAACCGGAACACCGCAAATAATTTTCGATCCAGAACTCACGGATCCGGCCGGTGTGGTACATCCGCTTCAGACCGCCGGTTGTGCCGGAACTTCTGGTTATACGCAGCGGTGTGTCGGGCGTAATCGGCGCCGTTCTGATTGGGTATTCGGGCGTGCTTTGCCGGACGCTATCCGCCCATTCGCGGGTTATCACCTAGGTTCGCCGCGACCGCGTAGGTTTGCCTCCTGCCGTGCACAGGATGAGATCGGGTTTCTCCAACTCCTCTCGAAGAATCTCTTTGTCTTCGGGCCGGTAAGAAAAACTGATCGCTCCCAATGCTTCTACCGACAGAACGGCAAGTCAGTGGAGATAGGGGTGTGGATGTTCGATGCCGACGGTCTGGCCGGATTCCAGAGACAAGTCTCGCAACGCCCAAACGAAGCAACAGAGGTCGCGATGAAAGCCTGGTAGGTGATCGCCGCGCCATTGACGATGAGCGCGGTGCTGGCCGGACGGCGCGCCGCGTGTTCAGCAATGAAATCTATGTTGGATAAGATGAGTGCCGCCTATGCCCAGTCGGCTTTCTCGCCCCAACGGTCCTGGTAGACGAAATCGCCCAGGTCGCCGCGGCCGACGGGACCGAAATTCCCCATCGGATACCCGATCGGCAGGATCGCATAGGAGCGAACGCCCGGCGGCAGGCCAAGCGCCTCATCCGACTCGTCAGCGTAGATCATGTGGCGGGTCGTCAGGGTCGCGCCCAACCCCAGCGCCCGAGCCGCCAACAGCATGTTCTGCACGGCGGGGTAAATCGACGCGCCGGACATCCGGTTCGGCGTGTCGTCGCCATGCTCGATGCAGGCGACGATCCAGACCGGTGCCTCATGATAATGGTCGGTCAAATATTCGACCGCGCTATGCTGACGGTCGTACTTCGCCTTGTCGGAACCGGGCGGCGGCGTCGCACTGGAATAGCGCGGTCCGATGACCGTTTCGTAGGCCTTTTTGTAGATGACCTGAACCCGCTTTTTGATCTCTATGTCCTTGATCACCAGGAATCGCCAGGTCTGATTGTTGCCGCCGCTGGGTGCGCGGATGCCGGCGTCGAGAATTTGACGGACCAACGCATCGGGTACAGGATCGGGCTTGAGGCGGCGCATCGCCCGCGTCGTATGTAAAATCTCGAAGATGTCGGTGCTGCCGCTCATGGTCCGTTCCTCCCGATTGGCTTTATCAACCGGAGAGCTTAGCGTAGGGGCCCACTATGGCAAATCGACCGAATTGCCAGGATTCTGAAACGCGCGGCATTCTGAGCCAGACCCTTGTGAGGGAAGACAACCTGATGGAACGAGTCGCCTGTATCGGTGAATGCATGCTGGAACTTAGCGGGGCCGATACCAGCCGCATGCAATTGTCGTATGGCGGCGATACATTGAACACGGCCACCTATCTGGCCCGTCTGGGAGTCGCCGTCGATTACGTCACGGCCCTGGGCGACGACCCCTATAGCGATTGGATGGTCGAGCAATGGCGCGGGGAGGGAATCGGCACGGACCTCGTCGTGCGCGCCGCCGGGCGTCTGCCGGGAATTCATGCGATCCGGACCGATACCAAAGGTGAGCGTCAGTTTTACTATTGGCGGGATCAGGCGCCGGCGCGGGATCTGTTCGCTTTTCCGGAGAGCGAAGCGATCGCAGACCGTTTGATCGCGTATGAGTGGATTTATCTGACGGGCGTTACGCTTTCCCTCTACGACGATGAACGGCGGCAGAAACTGTTCGAGTTGCTTGACCGCGCGCGCACGAATGGGACTCGGGTTGCCTTCGACAGCAACTACCGCCCGCGCGGTTGGCGGGGCCCCGAAAAGGCGCGCGCGGTCTTCGAAGAGATACTGAAACGGACTGACCTGGCGGCGCCGACGCTCGATGACGACCGTCAAGTTTTCGGTGACCCAGATGAGACGGCCTGTGCCGACAGGCTTGTGGAGGCCGGTGTCGATGAAGTCGTCGTGAAACTCGATGCAAATGGATGTCTCGTTGCAACCCAAGACATTCGCGAATTGATACCGACCGCACAAGTATCGCAGCCATTCGATACCACCGGCGCTGGGGACGCCTTCAATGCGGGATATCTCGCCGGGCGGATGGGCGGTACGGAGGCTCCCGAAGCGGCCCGGCGCGCCCATCGGCTCGCCGGCGCCGTTATCATGTATCCCGGCGCGATCATGCCGCGCAGCGCGATGCCGGAGCACGCCACATGAAAGATACATTCGAAGCCGCACAAGTGATCCCGGTGTTGATCTTCGATGACCCGACGGATGCGGTCCCGACAGCGGACGCACTCATCGCCGGCGGGTTGACCGCTCTGGAAGTCACTCTGCGGACTGAAGCGGCCTGGGCGGCGCTCGCGGCGATCATCGAGCGGTATCCGGACGTGACCGTCGGGGTCGGGACGGTACTCGAGAGCAGCCAGATGGAACGCGCCAAAGCGGCGGGGGCGCGGTTTGCTGTCAGCCCGGGTTTCGATCCGGATTTGGCCGGTTTGGCCCGATCGCTGAAACTGGATTACTTGCCGGGTGTGGCCACCGCATCGGAGGTTATTAGGGCGCAGCGAATGGGTCTTAGCTTTCTGAAGTTCTTTCCGGCGGAGGCCGCGGGCGGAATACCTATGCTCAAGGCGTTCGCGTCGCCCTTTCGGGATATCGTGTTCTGCCCAACAGGCGGGATCGGGCCGGACAATGCGCCGGATTATCTGGCCCAGCCGAACGTGGCTTGCGTTGGCGGCAGCTGGGTTGCTAGCAGCGCCGACATCCGGCAAAAGGATTGGGCCGCGATTACGGCTAAGGCGAAAGCGGCTGCACCCTAAGCGACGTAATCTTCGGCGAACCGGTCGAGCCAACGATACATTTCGTCCAGGTCACGCCCGACAATCATCACCACCAGCGTGTCGACTCCCGCCTCCTCATACTCCTTGGCCGTATCCTTCGTTAGCTTGTGCCGATAGGGGCCGATGACGATGTCGAGGTCTTCCCGCTTCCGCCCGCGCTGCTCCAGCATCGCGTCCAGACGAACGAGGCAATCGCGGGTTTCCTCGACGCTGGTGTTGAAGCCGTACCAGCCCTGGCCCAGATCCGCGGTCCGGCGCAGGGCCGGTTTGCTTTCGCCGCCGAAATAGATCGGTGGGCCGGGCTGCTGTACCGGCTTGGGATACTGCCGGCATGGGGGCAGGTTGTAGAATTCCCCACTAAATGAGGAGACATCGTCGCGCCACAGGCTGGCGATCACGTCGAGATATTCCCGGCAGCGCGCGCCGCGCCGCTCGAACGGTACCTGCAGCGCGGTGAATTCCTCCTCCAGCCAGCCGACGCCGACCCCGAAATCGACTCTGCCGTTCGACAAGTAGTCGACGGCCGCGATTTCCTTGGCGGTGTAGACCGGGTTGCGCTGCGGGACGAGGCAGACGCCGGTGCCCAGGCGGATCCGCTCGGTGCAGGCGGCCATGTAGGCCAGGCCGGTGATCGGTTCCAACAGCCCGTTCTCGCCGCCGACCGGGATGCGGCCGTCCTCCGCATAGGGGTATTCCGCGTCATACTCGTCGAACAGCACCACATGCTCGCCCAGCCAGATTCCGTGAAATCCGCGTTCTTCCGCGCCGATCGCAAGCGCCTTGAGATACGCACCGTCGTTATAGGGGCTGATGACCGGGGCGAAGATACTGATGCGCATGACGAGCTCCGTTGAAATGTGGGTCCCGATGCTAGCGCCGCCAGCCGGGATTTGGGAAGGGCGTGGGCAGCCGCTAGTCTCACTGCTTGTAAATTTGGGAGGCGGATATGGAAGCAAAGTTCGGCATTCTGGAGATACCGCGCAGTAGCGACGGCGCGGTGGCCTACGCCAAGTTGGCGGAGGCGGTCGGGTTCGACCTGGTCGGTGTTGCCGACTCGCAGTCGCTGTTCCGCGAACCGTTCGTCACGCTTGGGCTGATGGGACAGGCGACCGAAAAGGTCATGATCGGCACCGCAGTGACAAACCCGATCACGCGCCACCCGGCGGTGATGGCGAGCGCGATCGCGACGGTGCAGGAAATCTCCGGCGGCCGGGCGATGCTGGGGATCGGTACCGGTGACAGCGCGATCTACAACATCAACGAACGGCCGCGCGGTCTCGCCGGCCTGCGCGACTACATCCTGACCTTGCGCAAGCTGCTGGCCGGGGAAACGGCGGAATTCGGCGGCCGAGACGTTCATACGTGCTGGACCGGCGGACTCGATCAACCCCCGGTGCCGATCTACATCTCCGCGGAAGGGCCCAAGACGCTGGAGCTGGCGGGCGAGGTGGCGGACGGTGTGTTCTGCGGTATGGGCCTGTCGCCGGACGTTGTCGCATTGTCGTTGGAACATCTGCGCATCGGCGCGGAACGGGCCGGCCGCACCTTGGACGATATCGATATCTGGACCCTGGCTCGGGTCAATGTCGGCGACGATCTCGAAGCGCTGACGAACGAGGTGCGCATGGAGCTGGCCTCGACCGCCCACCATGCCTTCCGCTTCACGCTCGAAGGCAAGCTCGTTCCAGCGGATATGGCGGAGTCGATCCGGGCGGTGCAGTCCGGTTATCAGCCGTCTCATCATGAAGATCTCGGCGAGTCGCCGAACGCCAAACTCATGAGCGACCCGAAACTGCTTTCCTATATGGCCGACCGGTTCGCGGTGCTGGGCACGCCTGAGGCCTGCGCTGCCCGAATCATGGACATCCGCGCCGCCGGGATTCATCAGATTTTGTTTACCGGTTTCGTGGAAAATCGACGCGATTTGATCGAGACCTTGGGGCGTGACGTGTTTCCGCGGTGCCGCAATTGATGGGATCCTATGAGCTTTTTGCGCAAAACCGTTTGGTTGCTGGGGCTGGCTCTGGCAGGAATTCCGGCCCACGCGGCTGATCACCTGCCGCTGACGGCCTTCATCGTCGACTTGGACCATGCGAGCAAGAACTCGATGCGCGCCATGCCGGGCCTGCAGCAGACCGGACTCGCCTTTACCGCCATGTTGGACACCGCTGTGAACGGCGACATTGAAATGACCCGCCAAGCCGCCGAAGCAGCCGGTTACCGGGTGCGCTCTATCACCCAGGCGGGGCGCGACTATCTGGTGCTTTTCGATTTGCTGCAATCCGTCGGCCCCACAATTGTGCTAGCCAAGGCGCCGCAGCGTGACCTGATCATAGAGGCGCCGCACGGTATCGCAGACCGGGCGACGGATATCCAATCGGCGATCGCGTTGACGCGGCTCGGTGCACGGGCGCTGATCCTGGCAGGCGCCCACCGTTGTGCATCGCGGTCGGAGTCGAGTTGCAGCGGCCGCACGCGAATTTGCGGCGATGGGCGAAACCCATACCGGACATCCGACACGGCGCATAATCCGGACACGCGCTTTCATACCGCGCATCTCATCTTGACGGACGTTTGGCCGAAAGCCGTGGTGGTGCAACTGCATGGCTTTGGCGTCAAAAACACCGACGCATGGGTCGTGCTGTCCGACACGTCGCACGATAGGCGGTCCGGCGATACCGAATTGACAGGCCAGGTTCGCGACGGTATCCGGGCTTGGTTCAGAAAGACGGAACGCGCGGTGAGCTGCCAGGATCCGGAGGACGATCGGATTAGCTATCGGAAGCTTTGCGCGCGGACCAACGTGCAGGGCCGTGATCTGAACGGTGTCGAGGATACATGTCACGACAGTGCGGAAACGGCCACGGGTCGGTTCCTGCATGTCGAACAGGCGTGGGAGATCCGTCGAGAGGTTCGCGAGAATTGGCAGGCGATCGACGACGCGCCGTTGGCGACCGTCGTCCTCGACTCGCTCAGCGCGGCCATCCCTTGCACGCTATCGGCGTGCCGCTAAGCGGCTTCGTCCCGTTAACGTGATCCGTATTTTCCCTGTATCGGGACCGAAATTGCGATTCGCTTACCTCCGATACTCGTATTCGGCAGGAGATGAGGGCGGCTTCAATGGCGAAAACGCTGCTTTTCGATACCTGGGGAACTCTGGTCGACAACTACTCGATCGCCGATGTCATCGAGCAGTACGTGTTCGAATCCCATATTGCACAGAACGTCGCACAGGATTGGCGGTTCCAGCATAAATGGGCGATGTTTCATGTAACCTTGAGCGACAATTTCGTGCCGCATCCGGGTCTCAACGAGGCCTGCCTGCGCTGGGCACTGGATTTCCACAACGTCACGCTGAGCGATGAAGAAATCAAGGAAATCAACGGACAATACCACAAGCTTCGCGCATATCCTGATGTCGTCGAGGCGCTGAAAGATCTCAAGGATCAGGGCTATGTCATCAAGATCGTGGCCAATCCGACGAAACAGATGATCGAAGACCACAGCCGCTTTGCCGGCACCTTGCCACATATCGATGAGATCATCAGCTCCGGTGAGGAAGCCAAGGCCTTCAAGCCGTCGCCCAAGGTCTACGAACTCGGCATCGCGCGCGCCGGCTGCCCGAAAGAGGATATCTTATGGGTGACCGGGCATCAGTGGGAGGCCTATGGCGCAGTGCGGCAAGGGCTGCGGGTCGCCTGGACCAACCGGCAGCAGCAGCCGAAGCTGCAGATCGGCATCGAGCCGACCTACACAACCAAGCATCTACAGCATCTGGCCGATATCTTGCGCGCCGAAAACGCTGCCGGAAAGGCCGCGGAGTAGGGGGAAACCAACCCAACATATCATCCCGCACTTGATGCGGAATCTATGGGGATGCCGGACGGGATGCATACTGGATGCCGGATCTACGGCGCAACGCGCCTTGTCTGGGATGACACTTGGCAGATCAGTGAAGGTGCCGCGATTGCGCAGGGCGATGCGCGAGCAGCAGAATTCAGGCGAAGCATCCTTTGTCCAGCTGAAACGGCGGGCAGGGAACGGTGCCGAAGCTGGAATAGACGCAGCAGTCGCCATGCCTCGGCCGCAAGATCGTGCCGCAGCCCTCGCAGTCGTAGAAATACTGGTAGGCATTCGTCGGCATCGTCCCGGTCTCGCGGTGACCGCAGGCCGGACAGGTGAGGATCGATGTCAGTTCGATTTTGAGGTCCGTCGTTTCCATAGGGCGTATCCCGTGATGAGGATGAACAGGATCAGGAGCAGGACGATGTCGAGCCAGCCGACGAAGGCGCCGGTGGTCGCCGTGTCTATGGTGATGAGGACGTTAAACGTCTGCGTTTCGTCCGGCGCAGCCGCGAACTAGGCTTCTCGCTCGATGATATCCGCGCCATGTTCGGGCTCGCGGCGCCCGGGAGGAGCTGCGGCGAGGTGCGGTCCTTGACCCTGGCGCACGCCGCGCGCATTCGTGAAAAGATCGATGATCACCGACGTAAGGAAGAGCTGCTGACCGAAATCGTCGTACTGTGAGAAGGGGGGGGGCGCCGGCCTGCCCGATACTGGACGTGTTGGGATAGTAATCCGCGTCGTTCCCGGGCGGTTGTCCGGCACGATTCCGCATTCGCAACAGCCCGGATCATTTGTATCCTGCCCGGTATCAAACTGCGGTCCCCAACCTCGCGCCAAGGGTGTCCCTTCATGTGTGCAGGCCAAACAACCTATCACGCAAAAGCCTTCGCCGACGATGGTGTCGTCGTCCTGAAACAGGCGCTCGGTTCGGAGACGATGAAACGGGTCGAAGCGGCTTATGATTGGAGCTGTGCCCATTTGAGTGCCGCGTTGCAGGACTTCGCTGCGGACTCCAACGAGCGGTTCATCGCCGACACCGGATATTCGATTCGGGAGCCGGTCTATCTCGAACTCCTGCGCGAAACCGAACTGCCGGACATCGCCGCGGGCCTGTTCGGCGGCGAGAGCGACGTCTGGTATCTGGGCGAGCAGATCTTCCATAAGGAGGGACCGCGGGGGACCCGTCGCACGCCGTGGCACCAGGATACGTCTTACATGAATATCCTGGGCCGGCAGATGACCGCCTTATGGATCCCACTCGATCCGCTGCCCCGCGAATGTAGTCTGGAGGTTGTGCGTGGCTCCCATGTGGGCGTCACCTATAACGGGTCCCGGTTTGAACTGGGCGACGATACCGCACCGGTTTACATGGATAGCGCGTTGCCTCGCCTGCCCGATATCGAAAGCGACAGAAGCGCCTGGGATATCGTTGGCGATGCCATGGCGCCGGGCGACATTTTAGCCTTTCACTTGGGTTGTCTGCATGGCGGCGGGGCGACTCACCCGAGCATGCGCCGCCGTTCGCTCACGGTCCGCTTCATCGGCGACGATGTCGTCTGGGTCGAACGGGCCGACAAACCGCACCCGAATTCCTCGATCGCCCGCCGCGCAAAGGCGCGGGCCAGCGGCAAGGCGGTGTCGGGTGCGTCCGCCGGCGAAGCCGCGCCCGCGCCGCTCGGCGAACGCGTGTGCCTCAGTAACAAATATCTGCGCGTCCGCCCCTGGGGCGACTAGGGAGGCTGGGGCGCTCTATACCACCGGTACACGTTTTGCGGCGATCATGGCCGGCGTCATCACGTCCATATCGAGCTCGACCTGCCAGCGCTGGGTGAAGCGCACTTCGGGTGCTTCGTTACTGGGCTGTGTGGCATCCATATCGAAACCCTCATAGCCGTTTGCCATCACCTCGTTGCATCGGTTCACATAGATCGGGAAGCCGCCGATATAGGGCATGAATACCCGCGGCCGGCCGGGGATGTTGGCGCCGACATACCAGGAGCTGCAGGTCGACCGCAGCGAGACCTCCGAGACCGCATTCACATGCTCGACCCAATCATCCTCATAGGGCAGGGTCGGTTCGATCGTCGCCGCGCCGACATCGCGCATATGGCTGATGCAATCGACCATCCAGTCCACATGCTGTTCGATCGACGGAATCATGTTGGCCAGCACCGAAGGGCTGCCGGGGCCGGTGATCATAAATAAGTTCGGGAAGCCGAAGGTCGAAAGGCCGAGATAGGTGCGCGGTCCGGCCTCCCATTTCTTGGTCAGCGGTAGACCGTTGCGGCCGGTGATCTTGATCTTGTCGAAAGAACCGGTCATCGCCGCGAAGCCGGTGGCGCAAACCACGGCGTCGAGTTCGTATTCCGTACCGTCCGTCACGATACCCGACTTGGTGAAGCGTTCGATGGGCTTCTTCGAGACATCCACCAGCTTCACATGCGGCTCGTTATAGACTTCATAGTAGTTACTATCGACGCAGAGTCGCTTGCAGCCGAACACATTTTCGGGACATAGCAGGTCGGCGACGGCCGGGTCCTTGACAACGCTGCGGATCTTGCGGCGTGCGAATTCCGCCACCGTGTCATTAGCGTCTTTCTCGAACAGCAGGTCGCCATAGGCGCCGAGGAAGGGGAGGCCGCCGCGGGCCCAGAATTCTTCGTATTGTCGCTCGCGTTCTTCCGGGCTCGAGTCGAGGGCTGGATCAATGTTGAACGGAAAATAGAAGCCGGTCGGCCGCGCGCGCGCCTTGGCCCGGAAGCCGGGATAATCCGCTTTGACCTCACGTTCCAATTCCGGATCCATGGGACCGTTCCAGGCCGGGACGGAATAGTTCGGCGTGCGCTGGAAAACCGTCAACGTTTTGGCCTGTTTCGCCATCACCGGAATCGACTGGATCGCCGAGGAACCGGTGCCGATCACGCCGAGCCGTTGGCCGGTGAAGTCCACGCCTTCATGCGGCCAATGGCCGGTGTGGTAGATCGGGCCCGCGAAATCGTCCATGCCCTCGAAGGGCGGTGTGTTCGCGGCCGACAGGCAGCCGACCGCCATGATGCAGAACTGGGCGTTGATCTTGTCGCCCCGGTCCGTCTGTACAGTCCAGCGTTTGGTGGACTCGTCGAAGGTCGCGGCGGTCACGCTTGTGTCGAAACGGATGTCTTGGCGCAGATCGAAGCGATCGGCGACATGGCTGGCATAGGCGAGGATCTCGGGCTGCGGCGAGTAGCGTTCCGTCCAGCGCCATTCCTGATCGAGCTCTGCGTCGAAGGAGTAGGAATACTGCATGCTTTCGATGTCGCAGCGCGCGCCGGGGTAACGGTTCCAGTACCAGGTCCCGCCGACATCGCCGCCGGTTTCGTAGACCCGGGCGGACAGGCCGAGTTTGCGCAGGCAGTGCAGCATGTACATGCCGGCGAATCCGGCGCCGACGATGACGGCGTCGAAACTGGTCTCCTCGGCGGGACGGTCGGCTTGTACGGTCATGCTTCTTGAACTCCTCAATATTTGGCGGCTTTCTAGCAAGCCGGACCGGTCATTTCAAAGTGCAGCGTACCGACCCCAGCGCACCGAAATCAGCGATGACCGTGTCGCCGGGACCGATTGTCTGCGGCGGCGCGCAGGTTCCCGTGGTCACGACCTGGCCGGCCTGGAGACCGGGACCAAAGCGGGATAGTTCGTTGGCGATCCAGGTCAGGGCGATACGCGGGTCACCGAGCACGTTCGAACCTACTCCCTCGACGGTCTCGTGGTCGGAGACAGTGATCTCGACCACGTGCTGTGACAAATCCATGTCACGCCAGAGATCCGGCATCTCCGGGCCGAGGACGAAGTCGTGTGTGCAGGCATTGTCCGCGATGAGTTGCCCCGCGCCCGCGGTTTCGAAACGCGCAAAACGGGAGTCCGGCACCTCGATCGCGGAGTGCAATGCGCTCACGGCGGCGAGGACCTCATCCATGCCGTATTCCGCATCGCGGGACGGTAGATCGTGTCCCATACGGAAGGCGAATTCCGGCTCGGCCACGGCCATG
Organism: uncultured Rhodospirillaceae bacterium; assembly: GCA_913044215.1. Lineage (GTDB taxonomy): Bacteria > Pseudomonadota > Alphaproteobacteria > UBA8366. The sequence continues at coordinate 19,453 of CAJWOT010000011.1, forward strand.
CGGTTGTGACCAAAGGTGAGCGTGTCGCCATCCGAAAAAACGTGCTCGTCGAGCAGCCGGCCCGCGATCGGACCATCGACGCCGATATGCTGCTGGCCCGCAACGCTGGTCGCGGCGATCTTCCAGCCGACGATGGGGCGTCCGCTGAACGACTCATAATGCGCCTGCACCGCGTATCCGTCTGCGCGCTCAGTGGGCTTGATCGCCTCGGGTAGCGCCGCCATAACGGTGCCGTCGCGCCAACAGGACCAAATTCGTTCGGCAGCGTCCTTCGATTGAGAACCGGTCAACATCGGCTTACTTTCTAAATAGCGGTCGGCGGCATCTGGACCATACGAAAAATGTCCGAATCCGAGCAACTCCGGCCCCTCATTCGCATTGTCATGGGTGGCGCGAAAAATCAATGCGCGCATGTCGGCCATCGCAGGAACACATATTGAGAAAGCCGCGCGACAGAAGGCTGCGCAATCTCTTCTCCCACGGGTGAATTGGCACTGCGCGGTTCCGCCTTGTATACCTCTCCGGTCAACCTAAATCAGGGGAGAGAAGCATGGTCGTCACGGTCGCAATGTATGACAAATCCTACGCCCATATCGGCGAGCGGCTGAACGCGCTCGGTCTCGATATCGAGGTGTTGACCTTCGGTGGGGACGGCCAGTTTCAGATTGATGGCAAGGCGGTGCCGCCGGCCGACATCGGGGTCGACTATCTTTGGCTCAGCACGCATCTGAATGCGGACAACGCGCAGGGCATAGCCTTCGAGCTGGCCCAGAACTGCAAATCGGTCGGCGTCATGCAGACCTTCAATGCCGGTCTCGACAATCCGGTCTACAAGAAGATCTCGGATAAGGGCGTGCGTATCTGCAACAGCAGCGCGCAGGCGGTTGCGATTTCCGAATACACGATGGCGCATGTGTTGAGCCTGCTACATCCGATCGACGAACAGCGCGACCAGCAGACGCGCAAGGAATGGAAAATGGCGCCGTTCCGCGAGATCTGGCGCACCAACTGGCTGATCATCGGCTACGGCCCGATCGGACAGGAATTGTCGAAACGGGCCAAGGCGTTCGACGCGAACATTACGGTCGTGCGCCGTTCGCCCGCGACCTCTGACGTCGTTGACCGGGCTGGGACCATGGCCGATTTGGGAGAATTTCTTCCCGATGCCGATGTCATCGTGCTGGCCTGTCCCTTGAACGACGAAACACGCGGCTTTGCGGGCAAGGATTTCTTCGCCGCGGTGAAGCCGGGCGCGATTCTGGTGAACATCGCCCGCGGCAAGCTGATCGACGATACGGCCATGATTGCCGCGCTCGACGATGGCCGGGTCGCGCACGCCGTCCTCGATGTCTTCCACACCGAGCCGCTGCCGGAGGACGACCCGCTCTGGTTGCACCCTAAGGTCCGCTTGACGCCGCACACCTCTTTTGCGGGCAGCGGCGGCCGGGCCCGCTGGGATGAACTCTTCCTCGACAACCTGTCGCGTTTCGTGAAGGGCGAGCCGATTTTGGCGGAAGTCGATCCGCAGGATATCGTTTAGCCACATTCGAACTCAGCCAAAGGAACCCGCCATGCAGCTTGGTCTGTTCATGATGCCGTTACACCCGTCTTACCGGCCGGTCGCGGATTGCTATGACCGCGATATCGACCAGCTGGTGGTGGCGGACAAGGTGGGTTTCGCCGAAGCCTGGCTCGGCGAACATTTCACGGAGAAGTGGGAGAACGCGCCGGCCCCCGATCTGTTGCTCGCCAAGGCGCTCGCGCTGACCGAGAACATCAAGCTCGGTACCGGGGTGACTCTGCTGGGCATGCATGAGCCCGTTTATCTGGCGCACCGTCTTGCGATGCTCGATCACATGGCGCGCGGCCGGTTTCAATGGGGTATCGGGCTCGGCGGCATTCCGACCGACATGAAACTGATGGGGCTGGACCCATCGGAGGCGCGCAGCCGGGCGGCAGAGGCGCTCGATCTCATACTCGATCTGTGGCAGCACGGTGAGGGCGGTTTCAACCACCAGGGTCAGCATTTCAAGGTCGAGGCGCCGGATCTCGATCCCGAGACCGAGCGCGGTCTGCACATGAAACCCTATCAACTGCCGCATCCGCCCATCGCGCTCGCGGCCAGCACGTCGTTGTCGGGGTCGCTGAAGGTTGCCGGCGCGCGCGGCTGGGATCCGATGTCGAGTTCGGTCCTGTCTTCCGCGCATCTGCCGGGCCATTGGGACACTTTTGCGGCGGCGGCCGAGGAGGCCGGTCAGTCTGTCTCGCGGAGCCAGTGGAAGATCGCTCGTGATATTTTCGTCGGTCCGACGCCGGAGATCGCCCGCGAACGGGCGCGCGCCACGTTGGGCCGCAACTACGAGCAACACCAGCTTGCGAGCCGCCGCGGCACGCCGCAAATGGGCATGATGAAGATCGATCCGGAGATGCCGGACGAGGCGATCGACACCGATTATCTGATGGAGAATGTCTGGATTGTCGGCGATCCGCAGGAGGTCGCCGATCAGGTCCGTGCCCTTTACGAGCATGTCGGCGGGTTCGGGACACTACTCTCCATCACTGCGGATTCGGACGATGCGTCCTGGGACCACGAGAGCCTGACGCTGTTGGCCGAAGAAGTCGGCCCGCGCATCGCAGACCTGCACTGAGCCGCTTGATGAAGAAGACGGTTGAACACGGTATCGAGGTCCGGCCCCTGACGGGATCGACTGGCGCGGCGATCCGCGGCGCCCCGCTCGGTAATTTGACCGACGAGCAGTTCGCCGTGATTCAGCGCGCCTTCCTGGACCGCTGCATGCTCACATTCCCGGATCAGCATTTGGACGGCGCGGATTTGACGGCCTTCGCCCAACGGTGGGGCGAGATCATGCAGACGCCGATGCTCACCTATCTGGATGGCTATCCCGGTATTTTGCGAATTTTCAACCGGGGCAAGGCGGCGACGCCGACGGAGTACTGGCATCCGGACTCAGCTTATCTGGAACGGCCGCCGGCGATTTCAATCCTCGCGGCGCAGGACCTGCCGGAGGTCGGCGGCGATACGATATTCTGCAACCAGTATCTCGCCTACGAGGCCTTGTCGGACGGCATGAAATCCTATCTGGAAGGGCTGCGTGGAAAGTTCACCGCCGCCATAATGGCGCGGCGCACCGGCCATGAAGGGGAGGTTCCGTTCTGTTATCACCCGATCGTACGGACCCACCCGGAGACGGGCCGCAAGGCGCTGTTTGTCAGCCATGCGGACACGGTGCCGTCGCTGGAAAACATGACGGAAGCGGAAAGCCGCCCGCTCCTGGATTTTCTGTACGCCCATAGCCCAAAGCCGGACCGGTCCTACCGGCATATCTGGCAGCCGGGTGACGTGGTGATGTGGGACAACCGCTGCAGCATGCACTACGCCGTGCACGATCATGGCGACGAGGCCGAGCGCATCATGTTTCGCGTGACGATCGCTGGCGACCGTCCGGCTTGATCAGTGTCCTAAAACGTTCTCGCCGTTCCGCAGCAGCGTAATCGGCGCATCCCAGTCGCCGACCGGTAGCACATGAGTGATCAGCCCGGCGCCGTCCGGCGTGGCATCGGGCAGCCAGGCATGAACGGCGAAGGCGGGCGGCTCGTGCACAATGTTAAGCACGCGTTCCGACCCCATATCCATGCCAAAGGGGTAGCAGGTTGTCGGTCCAGCAAAGGCGATTGTGCCACCAAAGGGCGCGGTGATCGGCCGGTGCACGTGGCCCGCCAGCACCCGGACGACTTGATCGTGCTTTTTAAGGATCGCCGCCATTGCAGGGCCGCCGCGCAAAAGCCCCTTCGCCGAGGTCCCGGTCATGCCTCCATAGAAGGGCGGGTGATGCAGCGCGACGATGGTCGGGCTGTCGGGGGCCTGTGCGAGCGTCTCATCCAGCCAGGCGCAGCGCTCGTCGCACATTTCGCCGGCGGGTTCGCCTGCGATGACCGAGTCGCAACACACGATACGTACCGGAAATCCATCTATGACGTACTGCAGGAACGGATCCTGTGTTGGCAGGGCGTCGGTGTTACCGAATACGTTTTTCAGCGCGTCCCGGTCATCATGGTTTCCCGTGACCAATGCGTAGGGAACCGAAAGGTCATCCATGATCTCCCGAAATGCCTCATAGCGCGGCACGCTGCCATGCGAGGCGATATCGCCAGTGTGCAGTACGAGATCCGGGGCGGGATCCATGGCGTTGATCGCCGTAACCGTCTTGCGCAGCGCGACCGAGGTTTCGAAATGCCCGTAGACGAGCGTCCCCGGCTCATCGATATGGGTGTCGGAGATTTGGACCAGAATCATTGTCGTTTCCCTCTATTTTCCCTTGAAGACCGGGTCTCGTTTCTCGGCGAAGGCTTTTTCCGCCTCCCGGTGGTCATCCGTGAACCATAGTTCGACGACCGTTTCGATTGCCAGTTCTTCCGCTTCCTCTGGTGGGAGCGTCGCGGCCCCGAGCAACACTCTTTTTGCGCCGGCAAGGGCCATCGGCGCGGCCTTGTCGAACTTTGCCGCCATTTCCAAGGCGGCGCCGACCGCGTCGCCGTCTTCCGCGACGGCGTTGATCAGGCCCAGCCGTTTGGCTTCTGCCGCGCTCACCCGTTCTCCCATCATGACGATCTCCATCGCCCGGCTGTACCCGATGTCGCGGACAAGGCGCTCATAGCCGCCCCACGCCGTGATGATGCCGAGGCGGATCTGCGGCAGACCGATTTCAGCGTGTGCCGCGGCGACCCGGATGTCGGCGCCCAGGAGCAGTTCGACACCGCCGCCGATGGCATATCCGTTAATTGCCGCGATGACGGGGACGGGCAGGGCCTCGAACCGTTTGAAGACGGTGCTGGCAAGCCGCATCATGTCGCGCAGCTGATCCTTCGTCTCGATCAACGCGTAGCGTTTGACGTCGCCGCCGGTGCAGAAAAACCGGTCACCAGCGCCGGTGACGATAACCGCGCGTAAGGTGGTATCGCCCTCGACCCCGTCCAGGATATCGAGAAAAGCCTGGCTCACCTCCGCGCTCATGGAGTTGCCGGCTTGCGGCCGATTGATGGTGAGGACGAGGGCGCTGCCCCGTCGTTCCTGTGTGACGATCTCAACCAAAGGACTTCGCCGCGAACCCGCCATCCACTTGCGGTTCGGTAAAGTGAATAAGCAGGCCACCGCCGAAATTCGACGGGTGGACGAAACCGATCAGCGAGCCGCGGCCGCCAGGTCGGCCCTCAAGATCGATCATGCGCCAACCGTCATCCGCCAGTTTGGGCAGCAGCGCGTCAATATCCCGCGTCGCAAAGGACACATGTGCCAGGCCCGGCCCCCGCCGGGCGACGAATTTGGCGATGGCGCTCTGGTCACCCTTCGTGTTGCCTTTTTCCTCTCCGAGTTGGTCCTTCGGCTTCATGGTGGGATCGTAATCCATCAGCATTTCCAACTCGCAATCGCCGATGGTGATGAAAACGTCGCGCAGGCCGCCGAGGATTTCAGGCGGCCGCGAGTGATAGATGGCGCCGTATTTGTCCGAAATAAAGCTTTCGGTGACGTTGCGGATTTCCACATCGGTCTGCGTGCTATCGATAGGACAGCCAAGATTGTCTGTGAAGACCCGGACGGTCGCGTCATTGTCATCAGTGGCGATGCCCAAATGATCGATCTTGTGCGCTGGCCCTTCCGCCGACGGAATATCCAGCGGTTCGATGAATCGCGTGCGGATGCCGACGGTCTCCTTCGGCTCGATGGTCACGAAACGTTTTCCGTCCGGACCGATCCCTTCTTCCGTCACGGTTAGGCCGTGCTTGTCGGCGGTGCCGGCGGGATCGGTAGCGCCGAGAGCCATGTGATGGACGCCCGGAAAGCGCGGTTCTTCGAGATAAGGGTCGTCGAAATCGAAGATCGCGATCGCGGACTCACCTACACCGAAAAACGGGATTGTGCGGCCCTCAAGCGGCACGTCTCTCCGCTGCAATTCGAGTGAGTCGCCGAGGAACCGGCAGGCGGCTTCGACGTCGCGCGCGGCCAGAGCGAGATAGTTTAGGGCGTAGCCGGCCATGGTTAGATTTCCTCCCGCTGCACGAAATGCATCAGCACGCCGCCGATCATCGTGGGGTGCATGAAACCGATCAGGGCACGACGAGAGCCGGGCCGACCGACGGTATCGATCGTCCGATGGCCGGCCGCCTTGATCTTTGCCAGCGACTCCTTCACGTCCGGCGTCTTGAAGGCGATGTGATGCAGTCCCTGGCCGCGTGCCGAGATATATCGGGCAATTGCGCTGCGGTCGCCCCGTGTCGTGCCGGCCGCATCGTGGCGTGCTTCATCGGCTTGGACATTCGTGGTCAGGTCTTGGATGAACTCGAATTCCGTGTCACCGACGGTGATGAAGGTGACCCGCATGCTGCCGATGAGTTGCGAGGGCCGCGTGTGGTAGATGTAATTGTATGTGTCCGAGGTAAAGTTTTCGGAGATTGTCTCCACCTCGCTGTCGGTTTGCTGGCTTTCATAGACGCAGCCGAGCTTGTCGATGAAGACTTCGCGCGCGGCCTGATTGTCGGCCGAGGCGACACCCAGATGGTCGATCCGTTCCACAAGGCCGGAGGATGCCGGGGCAAGGCCTAGTGATTCCGTGTAGCGCACGCCGATACCGCAGGTGGCGTCCCGCGCCAGCTCGATACTCGTCCTACCGCCCAATCCGCTAGCAGGACCGTTGACCGTCGCTACACCGGAGTCTTCTGCCGCGGCTTTCGGGTCCGCGGCGGCGATGGCGATGTGATGGACCCCTTTTTTCGCATCTGGTCCGAGGAAGGGGTCGTCCGGCTGGAACAGCGCGAGGGCGGAGCGGCCGACCGCAATGGCCGGCACAGTCAAACTACCGCAGGTGAAGTCCTGGCGCGGCAGTCCGAAATCCTTTTCAAAGATTGCGGCGCTGGCCTCCGGTTCGTCGACGACGAGGGCGACATAGGCGAGGTCGGGGGCGGTCATACGGGCTCCATCGTTTTTAGATTATGTGCCGGCGATCGGCGTCCAGGTTTTGCGGCGCCGTGCCAGCCGTGTCTCCAGCGGCTCATCGTCATAGTCGGGATGCCGGGCCGTCTTTGTGAACAGGGCCCGGTCTTCGAAATGCCGGATCTGCGTCGTCGAATATCCCGGAGAATTTTCGTCGTCCATGATTGCGCCCATATAGACGCCGCAATGGCGGCACAGGATCATGTCGCATGACTGTGACCCGAACCGGTAGCGCGTGATATCGCCGGGCGTGCGCTCTATATAGCGGATGCGTCCGGCAGGGTCGCTGGCGGATTCGGCGCCGTGCGCGCGGCAGAAGGAGCACTGGCACTCGCGGACATCGATCGTCGCGGGATCCGTATCCGTCTCAAGCTCGATAGTGATGGCGCCGCAATGGCAGGCGCCCTTATAGACGGTCATGCTCCCTCCAGCGCTCGGGCTCGGTCGGCACATACCGTTTGCCGCGTGAGCTTCACTTTGGATGGCGCAATATTATTCAACGGTAAACGGCTAATACAAGGGAGCGTGTCCTATTCCGACCGCTCGATCGGGTCGCCCAATGTGTGCATCAGACGGTTGGCCCACCCGAACAGCGACGCGGACAGGATGAGGTCGAGTATTTCGTCCGACTCCAGCCCGGCGTCGCGCAACACCTGCATGTCGTCCGCCGTCACCTCGGGCGGTGTCTGCGATAATTTCATTGCGAATTGCAGGATCGCCGACTGCCGAACGTCAAGATCCGCCGCCGCGCCGTCCGCGAAGATACGCTCCATCACGGTCACGTCCTTGGCCAGCTGGTTGTAGCGGCTCGCATGGACGGCGGCGCAGTAGACGCACCGATTGACTATGGAAGCGCCTGTTGCGCTCAGTTCGCGTTCCGCGCGGGACATGCCGCCGCGATTGTACATGATCGCGTTGAACAGCGGCGTCCGTTCCTTCAGCGTTTCCGCATCGCGCGCCAGCACAAGCACGTATTCCGATACTTTCTGGTTCGATGGTGTGACCTGCAGCGCGTCGCGCTGTTCCTCGGTCGCATCGTCAAGGTCTATGGGGGTGACCCGCGGTTGCCAGAACGGGACCGTGGTCGTGAAGTCGTGGATGATCTTGCTCATGACAAACCTGCCAACAGTCGCAGGCCGCGGCTGACACGCGCCTGATAGTTCACGAAGGCGGTCAGTTCGGAGAGCCGGACGATATCGTCTTCCGAAATACCGGCATCCTTGAGCGCTGAGATGTCCGCGGCGGCGACCGATTTCGTGTCGCGGGTCACCAGATCTGTATGCCGTATCAAGGCTGCGAGCCGCGGGTCCGGTTCGCCGTCGAATGTCGGGTCGGCGATCTTCGTCACATCCCCGTCGACCAGCGGAGATGCGAAGTGATCGGCCAATCCATCCTCGCCGTTGAGCCGCGCCATACGGATGGCGAGGGCGGCGCGTTCGTCGTGCGACAGGCCGCCGGGGTTTTTGGGGCGCAGCGCCGCGTCTTGGGCCTGTTCCGTCATGGCGAAGATGTCGCTCCGTCCTTCAAGGGCGGCCGCCAGGGGATGATTGGCGTCCAACGGTGCGGCGCACCGCACGGTCGTGTTGTCAAATACTGTCATCTTGTGTCCTAGGATTGGTGCAATAGGTCGATCAACGTGGCGATGTGCGCCAGATCGCGGAAAGCATGGATCGCTTTAAGGCTCGCATCGACCTGACCGTCCGTCATTGGAGCGCTCGGCGCAAGGGCGCGGTACTTGGCGTCGATATCGACCCAATCGATACCGAGACAACCGGCACCGGTCGGGATCAATACCGTATTGGTCACGGACCGTCCGTTTGAAGTATCGATGGTCACCGTCGCACCTTGCCGATAGGCGTCCGCGTTCTCCGTCGGCTCCGGTCCGACTGCGACCTTGTCGATCAACGCATGGATGACCGGATCGTCAATCTTTTCCTGCGTCGCATTGGCCCAGCCGAACTGCTTGTCGGCGGCGCCCGCGGCGAGGAAGTAGGCGGGGCTGTGCGCCATATCGATCAAGTCTTTCGGATGCAGGGGGCCGGTGAGGGTGGTCATGCCGGGCCGGCTCGCCGTGATCGCCGTGATGTCGGCGGCGTCGATATCGCTATCCCGCGCGGCGTTGGCGGCCGCTTCCGCAAGCGCGTGGTAGGGGTGGCCGCCGGGGACCAGCTTGATCGCCATATCCGTCACGATGTCCCAGGAGTCGCCCAGTCCCTCGGTGATGTTGCTGCCGTCGGTCCCCGCGTAAAGGTCGCAAAAGCCGCGCTTGGCCTCCAAGATCGAAAGTTCAGCCGTGTAGCCGCGTTGCGCGGCAAGCGCTGCTTCAAGACCCAACAAGGTGACGGTGCCCGCATGATATTCGCGCGCGACGCTGGTATTCGCTGCGATGGTCAAGCCGCCGACCGAGGTCGCGGTCAGCGCGATGGTATGCGCGGTCTGCGTCGCGTCCAAACCAAGCAGGCGCGCGGCCGCCGTGGCGGCGCCGAACGCGGCGCCCATGCAGCCGTGATGTCCCCGGTAGTTGAAGTGCGGCATGATCGCTTCGCCAATGCGGCCCGCCGCCTCGTAGCCGAGAACGATTGCGGCCAAGATTTCCCTGCCGCTGGCGCCGGTGCGTTCCGCGACCGCCAAGGCCGTCGCCGTTAGCGGCGTGCCCGCATGAACGATGTTGCGCAGGTCGCTGTCGTCGGATGCCGCCGCGTCGCTCATCATCGCGTTGACGCGCGCCGCGCTGACGATCGGCAGTTTCGCACCGCCGTCGAACCAGATCGACGCGTCGGGCCGGCCCCCCCGGTCCTGGGTGAGATCGCGGATAATCGCGGCTGATTCGATATTGGTGCCACAGGCGGCGCTGGCGAAGGTACTGGCCACGATCATCGCGGCGTGGTCGACCGCCTGTTCGGGCAGGTCGTCATATCCGGTCTTGATCAGAAACGCGGCGAGGGTTTCGGCGACGGTCATGCTGCGGTCCTTTCGAACGGCGAACGGAAAAGGCGGAGGGAAGTGTACCGCCTTTTCCGCGCCGCTTCGACCGCCGGTCGCCCTCAGTTGGAGGGTGCGGCAGACCGTGCGAGCCTCGCCAGGTTTATAAACTCCGCGCGGTAACCGAATTCGTCTTCGCCCTTGGCCGTCCGGGCCAATTCAATCACCCTGTCGTAGCCGAAGTCCTGCATGTACTTTCCGCCCTTGAGCAATTGGCCGAAGGCCGCGATAACGGTCGCCCATTTCGTGTCCTGGTAGCCTGGCGCATCGACGTCCGGGACTTCCTGTGCCGATGTAATCGGCGCGTCGATTAAACGGGATTTGTCCTCGTTTGGCAGCTTGTAGCGGATTTTCAGGAAGGCGTATTCGTCGTTGAAAGAGCTTTCCGATTTGTTTGACGGACGCTTATAACGGTTGGGTGAGAACATGCCGCTATCGCTGCCAACGGGGGTGATTTCGTAGATCGCCGTGACGCTATGGCCAGCGTCGATATCGCCGGCGTCTATCTTGTCGTTGCGGAAGTCTTCGCGTTTTAGGGCCCGTGTTTCGTATCCGATTAAGCGGTACTCGGCGACCGTTGCCGGGTTGAACTCAACCTGTATTTTGACGTCCTTGGCGATCGGGAACAAGTTCGATGTGGCTTCTTCGACCAGGACCTTGCGCGCTTCGTTCAAATTGTCGATATGTGCGGCGACACCGTTACCGTTTTGCGCCAGCGCCTGCATGAGTTCGTCATTCAGGTTGCCGGACCCGAAAGCCAGCACCGAGAGATAGATGCCCGCTTTGCGCCGGCGTTCGATCATCGCTTTCAGCTTTTTGGTATTGGAGACACCGACATTGAAATCGCCGTCGGTGGCCAGGATCACGCGGTTGACCGCATCGGGGTCGAACGCTTCTTCCGCCAAATCGTAGGCGCGCTGAAGGCCTTCGCCGCCAGCCGTCGAACCGCCGGCCCGCAATTTGTTCAGCGCCGAGATGATTTTACGTTTGTGGATGACTTCGGTTGGCTCCATCACGGTACCGGCCGCGCCGGCATAAACAACAATTGCGACCGTGTCGTCCTCCTCCAGCGTGTCCAGCAGCAGCTTCATGGAGTTGACCATCAAGGGCAGCTTGTCCGGCGCGTTCATCGAGCCGGACACGTCCAGCAGAAACACTAGATTCGCGCGCGGTGTCGCGGTGCGGTCGATGTCGTAGCCTTTGATGCCGACATGGATCAGCTTATTGCCTTCCCGCCAGGGACTTGGCACGACCGTCACCGACGGTTGGAATGGACGACTGCGGTCCGTCGATTGCGGGTAGTTGTATTCGAAATAGTTGATCAGTTCTTCAAGCCGGACCGCGCCCTTTGGCGGCATGGTGCCGCGGTTCAAGGTGCGCCGCACAAAACTGTAGGACGCCGTGTCGACATCCACGGAGAATTTGGACACCGGCTGCTCGAAAACGCGTTTGATCGCGTTTCCACCTGCTTCTGGGAATTTATCCATACCCGTGCTGCGGAAATGCCGCGGCATTCGGTCAGGCGTGGGACGAATTCGGTAAAATTCGGCACGCTGTCCCGGCGGTGCGCCATGAGGTTTTGCCCGCGAGGAATGAAGTTTACGGGCCGCCTTGGATGCCGGCGCGGCCCGCGCAATAGTGCTGGCTTGTTCTTGTGCCGCGGGCGACGACGGTGCTGATGTGGCCGACGGGGTGGACGTATCGGTGCTGCTCGGTGCGGCGATTTCAGAATCCACACCGCAACCGGCTAGGACCAGTGTCCCGGCAAAGAGTGCAGCGAGTTTAGCGCGATGTTTCAATTCGTATTCCTCTTTCGTATAAGTATCCATCGTCGCATCGGACTGCGATGCTAGAAGGCGGAAACGACAGTCCGATTTGGCGGATGCTGTAGCGATAGGGGTGAATTTGGGCGGAAATGGTGCAGCAATGAGGGTTTTCCGGGAAATTCGGAAGAACCGGTTGCTGTATGATCGAACTTGATGAGCGGATGGCCGCTCAAATACAGGGCGGGTCAGTCGCGTTATCGCGGGATCTCATCTATCCCAAGATACTGCTTCAGCAGGGCGATGTTCCGGCGATTGGTCTTAAAGCCGAAGTCGAACAAATCGCCGACCAACGGAATGGCGCCGACGGCCAAATCCAGCAGGACATTGAACC
>CAJWOT010000012.1 GCA_913044215.1 uncultured Rhodospirillaceae bacterium
TCAAGGGAGAAGACGGCATCAACGATATCGGCAAAGGGGAACCGGTTTCGGTTGCCATAACTAAATCGAGCGCCTCGACGAGATGCCGCGGATGGTAGTTGTGCACCCCGCGCAGCGTAATCCAGCGCTTGAGGAGATCGTTTCCATCAACGGTGAAATTGGCATCCGGATTCACCAGCCCGCCGATTGTGTAGCGGCCACCGGTCCGCATCATGCGAACCCCCGTCGGCACCGCCGTTGGCACGCCGCAAACCTCGATTGCCGCATCCGCACCGTCCGGCGGACAAAATGCGCGCACTGCCGCGACCTGCTCGTGCGCGGGAATACCCGATATGTCCAGCACATGATCGGCTCCGAACCGCTTCGCCATCGCCAACCGTTGCGGCACCACATCCAGACCGATCACGATCGCCGCGCCGCGTGCCTTGGCAATCGCGCAACCATACAGACCGAGCAACCCGAGACCTTGGACGACGACCCGGTCACCCTCGGTGACCTCTGTCGCCTCGACGACCGCCATCATGGTGGCAATACCACAATTCAAGGGCGTCGCCTCCGCATCGCTCAGCTCTGCGGGCAGTTTCACAATTCCGGTGCCCGGCTGCAGGTAGCAATACTCCGCAAAGCCACCAAGAAAATGCGGATCCTCTTCGGCCAGGTCATGCCCGTACTTACGGACGCCTTCCGCCTTCTGCGGCATGTCGTGAACGTCTTTGTAGTAGGACGGGCCGTCATGGAAGTATTCGGTCCAGGTAATCCGGTCGCCCGGGGCAAGGGCCTCGCCGCGCATATCGGCCGGCACATCCACACCGATCTGATCGATGATGCCTATGATCTCGTGGCCCAAAATGCCCGGACAGGGATTGGGCCGGTGCCCCTGATAGGAATGGATATCCGACCGGCAGATCGTCGCCATCGTCACCCGGACCAGCACCTCGCCAGACTTGACGTCTCGGACCGGGTATTCCCGGACCCTAAATGGCTGGTTCGGCGCGTCGTAAACCGCTGCTTTCCCTTTCCTCGGCAAAAAGCGTTCCTCTTCAAACGTCTTCCCGGATCTTCCGCCGTTTCGTCAAACCGCTGCGATCGTCTGGACCTCAACTAGGAACTCCTCCTTCACCAGCCGGTCGACCATCAGCAGGGTGTTAGGTGGGTAGGCCCCGTTGGGGAAGAAGTTCGGGAACTCGCGCAGACGGAATTCCATGAAGTTGGGAATGTCCTGGCTGTGCACCAGATAGGTGGTGAACTGCACCACATTGCCCCACCCCGCGCCCTCGGCGGCCAGCGCCATTTCGATATTGCCGAAGACCTGGACGCATTGCGCATCGAAATCACCGATACCAACGGAGTTACCCTCCTTATCGGCCGACAGCGAACCCGCGATGAACAGGAATTCGGATGCTTTCACCCGCGTTACCTGCGAGTACTGCCCCAGTGGCGTGCCCAGGCTATCCGGGTTGTAGATTTTGATATCGGCGGTCATGTCTGTCTCCCCTCCTTCATTCTTCTTTCAGGCCCTTCACTACCTTTACGCTGAGCAGCTTTACGGCATCCTCGAAGGACGGGTTGATGCCGTCCGCCGGCTGGATTTCCGCATCGACCGTTCGGGCGTGCGAGCGGCGGGTCGCCGATGACATGATCGGCTCCATGCCGAGCTCCGCCAGATTCTCCATCACCTTGTCTACTTCCTCCATACGGCGCTTGGCGTGGTTGGTGTGGCTGGCGGTCAGCGATTTGACCATGCCCGGGAACGTGCGGTCGTCGATATCGGCGAAACAGGCCAGGACCTCCTCAGTCAGGCCGGCCCGGTGCGCGGCCACCATGCATTCCACGCCGAGCGCCTCCAACCCCTTGACCATGATCGAGCGGATGATCTTGACGGATGAGGAGTCGCCGGCGCGGTCGCTCATCACCGTGACGTCGAAGCCAAGCGGCTTCATCCAAGCCGCCGCCCGTTCGGCCATCGGGCCGGACAGAACGAACGGCGCGCGATAGCCATAGGTGCTGAATCCGCCCATCGCCGCGATATCCACGTAATGGACACCGGCCGCCTCGACACGTGCGGCGATATCGGCCTTCTGTTTGCCCGTCAGCGTGTTGACGTCGAGATACAGCGTGCCGGGCTTGAGATATTCGCGTGCCGCTTCCGCCGCGTCCTTGGCGTCGGTGCCGGTCACCACTGAAATCACCACATTGGCAGCGCCCAGCGCCTTGGTATAGCGATCGCCGATCTCAACGCCGATCTCGTGTGCCCGTTCGGTGATCGCCGGCCCTCGGACATTGTCTTTCTGCGCGGTATCTACGGCCAGAATACGCCTCGTCCCGCTGTCGCCGCGCCAGTGCTCCGCCAGTCCGCGGGAGATCGCTGTCCCCGCCTCTCCAAGGCCCAACAGAGCGACAGCCGTTATTTCTTCAATCGCCTTTTCCGTCATCTCTTCTTTCCCGAAAATTCCTTTTCTCGTTCCCACACAGTATAAACGCCGCGGCGGCGGGTTCGACCGCTACAGGCAACAATCAACGGAATGCAGGTTGGAAAATGGTCATGCTCGGCAGACCGGGGTTCTGCGTCGCAACTGAAATCTCGCGCCCTCCCGCAGAATTGCTGGAACGGATTGCGGCATTTCCCGCATCCATCTTGGGCGATGCGCTCCCCCATCGAGGAAACATGGACGCGGGCATCGCACCCGTGCGCACCGATACACGACTCTGCGGCACCGCAATCACGGTGAGCACCAAACCGGCGGACAATTTGATGGCGCATGTCGCCCTGAAAATTGCGCAACCGGGCGATGTCATCGTCATCGATGCCAAGGGCGACCAAAGTGGGGCGATCTAATGGCGCGTGCGGCAGAGGCCAAGGGCGTTGCCGGGCTGGTCGTCGACGGACCCGTCCGCGATTTGGAAGAATTGATCGAGTTCGGTTGGCCAGTCTATAGCCGAGGCGCCAACCCGCGTGGCCCGGAAAAGAACGGCCCGGGCGCGGTAAACTTGCCAACCGCCTGCGGCGGTATCGTGGTCAATCCCGGCGACATTGTCTTGGGGGACGGTGACGGTGTGATCGTGATCCCGCCAGACATGGCCGAAGCTGCGATCGCCGGCGCTGAAAAAAGGATCGAGGCCGAGAAAGAGATACTTGAGGCCATCGAAGCGGGCAACCGGTGGCCGTTCGGTATAGACACGCCTCTGCGCGCAAACGGTGTGCTCGGTGACGGAGAGACACTCTGATGGGCTACAAAATCCTGATCACGGCGCCGACCCTGGCGGACAGGGCAATGGCGATGCTCGACGCATTGGAAGCCACCGTCTTTACCATCCCGGACGGTGCGCCAGACTCGCTGATTTACGATATCGCCGCGCGCGAGCAGATCGATGGGATCATCGTACGCATCGGCGAGATCGACGCGACGGTGATCGATGCCTCGGCCAATCTGCGCGTCCTGTCGAAAAACGGCATCGGCGTCGACAATGTCGACGTCGCGCACGCGACGCGCAAAGGCATCCCGGTCGTCAATGGCCGCAATTCAAATTCGCAATCAGTCGCCGAACACGCGCTCGGCATGATGATCGCGCTGCTGAAGGATTTCCGCCGTCTCGACAACAGCGTCCGCAACGGAAATTGGGAGAAAGCGACGTATCAAGGCATTGAACTGCAGGGAAAACATGTCGGGCTGATCGGGTTCGGCGGCAACGGGCGGGCGCTGGCCAAATTGCTATTGCCGTTCGGCGTTCGCATCTCGGCCTACGACCCCTACCTAGAAGACGACGCTTTCTTCGAGGGCATAACACGCGCCGCCACGCTGGATGATTTTGTCGCCGATATCGATATTCTTAGTATCCATTGCCCGCGCACGCAGGAGACCGAAAACATGGTCGATGCCGCGCGGTTCGCGCAGATGAAATCCTCGGCCTACCTGGTGAATTGCGCGCGCGGCGGCATTGTCGACGAAACCGCTCTGGTCGCCGCCCTACAGTTCGGCGACATAGCTGCGGCGGGAATAGACGTCTTCGACGTCGAGGCCCCGCCCAAGGACCACCCGTTGTGGCAATTGTCGAACGTCCTGCTGAGCCCGCATATCGCCGGTGTCACCCATGAATCCTTCGAGCGGATGGGCACGATGGCGGTGGAAAACGCCTATAAGATCCTGAACGGTGAACCGATCGACCCGGACTGCGTGGTCAATCCGGAGGCGCTGGCTTAAACGGTTACGAGCAAGTTCGAAAGAGGCAAACGGCTTCAATCGGTTCTCCCTTCAGCCTACCCTCTCCCCAAGGATAGGGCTGGGGTGAGGGGAAGACTGCAACGGATTAAACGGAATTACGCATGCAAGACATACTGAACGCAGGCCTGTCACCGGAGGAAATCGATCGACGTTTCGAGGCGTCTGGCGAGCGCATGACAACCCCCTGCTATGACGGCGACATGGTTTGGCGGGTCTGGGGCGAAGGGCCGCCGCTGGTGCTTCTGCATGGCGGCTACGGGTCGTGGCGCCACTGGATCAAGAATATCGGCCCGTTGTCGCAGCGCCGCCGCGTATTCGTCGCGGACAACCCGGGACTAGGCGACTCCGCTTCCGTGCCCCTGCCGCACAGCGGCGAGAAGCTCGCCGCTGTGATCGTCGAAGGCATCGACCAAATCATCCCCGTGCCGGAGCGGTTCGACCTGGTGGGCTTCTCCTTCGGCGGGCTGCTCGGCGGTCATGTGGCTTCGATGATGGGCGATCGGGTGCGCAATCTCGTGGTCATCGCACCGGGCGGGCTCGGCATCGCACGAACGACCGAACGGCCACCGCTCGCCAAAATTCGCCCACACATGTCGGAACAGGAACTCGTCGATGCGCACCGGCACAATCTTTCCGTCATCATGTTCCACCACGCGGAAAAGATCGACGATTTGGCGCTTTACCTGCAGCAGGAAACGGTGAAACGCGCCCGAGTGAAAAGCCCACTAATCGCGCGCACCGACACGCTTGCGCGCGTTCTACCCAACATCACGGCCAACATGAACGCGATCTACGGCGAAATGGACGACGCCACTGGCGACGGCCTGGAGCGGCGGCAAGCTCTCTTCCGCAGCATCCATCCGGAAATCGACTTCCGCGTCATCGACGGCGCGGGTCACTGGGTAATGTATGAGACGCCTGAAATCTTCAACACGATGGTGCAGGAGATGATCGGGCGCGAATAGCCCCTATTCCGCTGCCGCGGCCAAGGTAAACCCATACTGCTTATCGAGTTCGAGCTCACGCAGGATATCGAGTCCGCGATGCAGCGCTTCGCCCTGGAACCCGGTCAACGGCCGCCGCAGGTCACCGGCAGGCAGACCGACCGCACGCATCAGCGACTTCACCGGCACCGGATTGATCGCCGAATAGGTGAAGTGCAGCATCGGCAGCATCCGCAACCACATCTTCTTGAAGTTCTCCGCGTCCTCGTAGCTCTCCCAAGGCTTGGAGATAACCGTCATCTCGGCCGGAATGATATTGCCCGACATGTTCGCGGTACCGTGCCCGCCAAGGGACATGGTCGGCACGACGAGCCCGAGATTGGGCGAGTCGCAGCACATCAGCGACATGTCGGGGTTTCCGGCAGCCAGCTTCGCCGCCTGCCCGACCCGGCCGGTTGATTCCTTGTTGACGACGATGTTCGGATGTTCGGCCAGACGCAGGATCGCTTCCGCTGAAAGGTCCGTCGTCACACGCGGTGGATTGTTGTAGATGCCGACCGGGATATCGCTCGCGTCCGCGACATCGAAGAAGAACTGCTCGATATCCGGCTCCGGCGCGCAGATATAGGCCGGCGCGGCGATGATCGTGCCGTCCGCACCATTCGCCGCCGCATGGCTCACATAGTCGATCGTCGTCTGCGTGTTGTTGCCGGTACAGCCGTAATAGAACTGCATCCCGCCGGTTTTTAACTTGATGGTTTCCTCGACAATGCGGTGCCGTTCCTCCTGGCTCAGCATCGAAACCTCACCGGTCGATCCCATGATCAAGACCGCGCTGGTCCCGTTCCGCTCCTGGAAGTCCAGCAAGGTCCGGAAGCCGCCATAGTCGACCGATCCGTCCCGGTTGAATGGGGTGATCATGGCGACAAATGAACCGGTAGGTTTTTGCATCATACTCTCCATCACAAAAAACGCGCGCTATAAGACCACAAGAGTCACACAGGTTCCAGCGAGACGTGTGGTTTGGCACCTTCGATAAACATGCCGCCGCGATCACCTATCTCGATCCGACCGTTATATTTGTCGGCGAAACTCTCTGGCAAGGTTCGGCCGTCCGGGGGACACAGCCAAAGCCGGAGCAGATGCCGCTTCTTGTCCGGAAAGTCCTCGAAAGCCGTACGATCGTGCAGAATCTGATGGTTGTGCACGAACTGCATATCGCCCTGCTCGAAATCCATGAACATGGCGAATTCATCGGCCAAGGCCTCGAAAAGGTCCAGCGCCTCGGTCTCTTCCGCTGTGAGCGCCGGCAATTCCGAGAATCGCCGCGCGGACTCGATATAACGCCGGACAAGCTGACTCGTCAGCTGCCCCTCATGCCAGGCGAAAACCGGCGCTGTGTAGTATGGATTGCGGCCCGGCGGCACTTCGCCCCGGCGGTCCGCATCGAACAAGCTGAACAGTACCGGCACCAGATCGGGCCGCCGCTTCAGCATCTCGTTGTAGATCGTCACGGCGCTGACGAGACTGCTGAGGCCGCCCGACTTGGCCTTCTGAATGCAAAGCAGCGAGACAATATCGCAGGTATCCACGTGATAGGTCTGCCGAGCGGAGGTCTGATAGATACGCGCATTTGTGTCGTGCTCATGACGGCCCATGTCGATCACATGGCCGAGCAGGTGGCCCTTGCCATTCTGCGGCACCGCGCGACCGAAATAGCAACCGATGCCCCAATAGAGCAGCGCCGCATCCTCCAGCGTAAATCGTTCAAGCGGCAATCCCCGTATTAGGACGAAGCCACGCCCGCGCAACACGTCGCCGCGCAGCCGGTCGAGCGTCGGGCCGAAGGTCGGTAGCGGAAACGAGTCCCGCGTGACGTCAGCGATATCAAGGCCGGCAGCACGAACCGATTGCAGCGCGCTTTCAAGTTCTGAAATTTCTCCGGCAGAAAGCGCATGGATCCACGCTGTCGATGCTTCCATCTCCTTGCCATACCAAGCGGCAGGCCCGGCAAGGGGCCCGCCCGGCATAGGCGCATTTGCGGCAGTTTGTGACATCACTCAGATCATCTATTGCGACGAGATCTGAAATATAGCCCAAACCACAGTGCTTTCGATATCGCCCCTACTCAGCCGGTGCCGGCGCGGAGTCCGGTTGGGGCAGCGACTTGGGCAGGCTGAGCACGGCGCACATGATCACGATTCCGGCGACGGCCAGGATCCAGAACAAGGTGTCGAAGCCCCAATTGTCGTAGACAAACGCGATCATCGGCAGCGATGCCGCCAGCACCGTGAAGCTCACCACATACCGCACGCCGTAGATGCGTGCGCGATAGCCACCGCTCGCCGTCTTTCCGATCATATAGTCGTTGATCGGGATTTGACCAAACGCCCCCAGCATGAAGCCGAAGGCGACCGCCAGCGCGATGCCGTCCGTCAGGCCCGGCATCAAGGCGAAGAAGACGATCTGGATCGCGGCCACAACCATGTAGACGTTCCGCGGCCCGTACTTGTCCAACATGCTGCCGACAACGACCTGGGCAAGAGAGGCAACGGCGAACACCACAAAGGCCAGGGACCCGATGACAGTCGCCACGCCGTCCTCATTGCCTTTGGCGAGGCTGTCCAGAAGACCGGACAGTTCAACCGCCAACCCCTGCAGCCGCTCGTCGAAGATCTTCGGCAGCGCGAAGGTCGTCGACTGGAAGATGATCGATCCGACCGCCGCCGTCACGAAGACGATGATAGCGACCCGGATGATGGCCGAACGGTAGGATTCCGAGACGGGACCCGGCGCGGCGCCTGCGTCCTTCTTCGCCTCCTGATCCTCCCGAATACCCTCGCGTCGCAACGCCATATAGGCAAAGCCCATGACGATTGAGAAGGCACCCGGGAGGATGAAGGCCATCCGCCAGCCAGCGAAATCGATCAGATAGCCGGTGATCAGCGCCGCTGCCGCGACGCCGAGATTGCCCCAAACCCCATTCACGGCGATACGCATGCCGGTGTTCTTCCACTTCATCGTAACGATGGCGAGACCGACCGGATGATAGATCGCAGCGAACATGCCGATGACGAACAGGCCGATGCCGATTTGCTGCGGCGTCTCCGCAAACCCGGTCGCGATGGAAGCCAAGCCAATACCGATGAAAAAGACGCACATCATGCCGTCTTTGCTCCATTTATCGGCGATCCAGCCCATGGGTAGGGAGAAGAGGCCAAAGGCGAAGAAACCCGGCGTCGCGTAAGCCAGCAGCTCCGCGTAGCCGACGTTCCATTCGCGGTAGAGCACCAAGGCCGCCACGGTCGCAAAGACCAGGGTGAACAGGTGATCGAGAAAATGCCCGATATTCAACAGCAGAAAATACGTCTTATCCCGATCCATTACCTTGGTTTCCTCCACGCTCAGCCCGCGCTTTCGCGGACATTTTTGTAATCACTATCAGGTTACGTTTGGCAATAATGCTATGTCATGCCAATTTCAGTCTAAATTCTGCCAAACTGAATCGAACCAACGCCATGAGCTCTTCCCTGCCGCGCAGCACGGACCCGGACGACTATCAGTCGCTACCGCAAGATATCGGCGCAATGGCCAAGCTGTTCTCTGACGGTTCGGATACCGGGCTGCACGAGCACAAACGGGATCAACTGCTCTATGCGAACCGCGGCATCATGCGGCTTCGAACGCTGGGTGAGGCTTGGGTGGTGCCGTCCGGTAACGCCGTATACGTCCCCGCCGGCACACGGCACTCCGTCGGCATGCATGGCGATGTCGACATGCGCACCCTCTATATCGATTCAATGGCATCGGAAAATTTGCCTCGAGTCTTCTGCGTGTTTTCGGTTTCGAACCTGTTGCGCGAACTGATCCTCGCCCTCAGCGAAGAACCGGTCGTCTATGAACCGGGCAGCCGCGGAGACTTGATCGCGCAGTTGATCAAGGACGAAATCGGCCGTGCCCATGAACTAACCCTGAATGTGCCGCTGCCGAAGGACGAGCGGCTGCAACGCCTGTGCGCGGAAATACTCGCCGACCCGTCGGACCGCCGCACCTTGGACGATTGGGCTGAATTCGCCGGCGCGTCACCCCGGACGCTGGCGCGCCTCTTCGCACGGGATCTCGGGATGGGCTTCAATCGCTGGCGCCAAAGGATCCGCCTGCACGGCGCGCTTGAGGCGCTCTCACGCGGGGAACCGATTTCACAGGTCGCCAAACAGCACGGTTATCTAAGCACCAGCGCCTTCTCCGCCGCGTTCGGAAAGGTTATGGGATCGCCGCCCTCCAAGATATCGTCGGACACTTAACGAACAAGAAAGTCATTCCCCATGAGTCACGTGAACACCGTAGACCCGCTACCCCATTTCCAGTCGGTCGCCGCCGCATCCGCGCAGGGCGGCAGCGCCGACGATATTCTTAAAGCCCTCGACCCGGCGCTGGACGCCGTGTTCGGGCACAAGCTCTATACGGGATTGCTGTATCACGGGCCGGAGGTCGGTGTGGAACGCTACTATTCAAACCAGCCCGAAACTTATCTGGTCGGCGGCCGCAAGCCACCAAACGACAAGCCCTGGACGCAGCAGCTATTGGTCGAAGGCCACCCCTATATCGGCTATGATGCGGACGATATCCGCGAGGTATTTTTCGACCACGAGATCATCTTCTCACTGGGCTGCGAAGCGATCCTGAACATTCCCGTCGCCCATAAGGGTATGGTGCTGGGCACTTTGAACATTCTGCATGAAGCCGGCTGGTACAGCGAAGACGATATCCCGACCGCGCTTGTATTCGCCGGACTCGCCGTACCGGCATTTATCGAGTTGTCAGAGGCGGTTTAGGCCGCCTTCGCCCGCTCACCGTCCTGGATGGACATCGGGCGTTCCCCAACGATTGTTACCCTATGCATCTCGCGGCGCTGGCCGTGATAATCGTTCAACGCGTAGTGCTGCGCCGCGCGATTATCCCAGAAGGCAATCGACCCTGTTTCCCACTGGAAGCGGCAGGTGTGCTCCGGCCGCACCGCATGGGTGCAGAGGAAGTCGAGAAGCGGCTTGCTTTCCTCTTCCGTCCATCCCGAGAAGCGGATCGTGTAGACCGGGTTGACGAACAGGCAGCGGCGCCCGGACTCCGGAATATATCGGATTACGGGGTGCTCCATCTCCGCTTCGGCATCGTCGCCAGTGCGAATTTCCATCGATTTGACCTGAGGGCCATAACGATTGATCGAAGTGCCTTGGTTGCCGTAGACGCGCTTGGCGCTGTGCATGGCGGTCATGCCTTCAAGCATTTCCTTCATCCCGTCCGACAACGTTTCGTAAGCGAGATACTGGCTGGAGAACATCGTGTCACCGCCATAGGCCGGCGCGTCCAGCGCATAGAGGATCGAACCGAGTGCCGGCTTCTCGTAGAACGTCACGTCGGAATGCCACAGTCCACCGAAATTGCCGCCGCTATCGTCCGCCTCTTTCACGACAGGCATTACTTCCGGATGGTCGGGCAGGCCGGCGGCAAAACGATGGATATCGAATTCGCCGAAATGGGCGCCGAACGCTAGATGCTGCTCCGGCGAAATTTTCTGGTCGCGGAAGAAAATCACCACGTGATCGGCGAATGCCTTTCGGACCTGCGCCATGGTTGCTTCATCCAAGGGCTGCGACAGGTCGACACCTTGAATTTCGGCGCCCAGCGCGCCTGCGATAGGGGATACTTCGATGCTGCTCATGGTCCGGTCCTTCTCCTGAATCAGGCCTGTTCTGCTTCTATGCTGCCACCGCCGAGGCGGGAATGTAAACGTAGCCGTCGAACAGACGCCGCTGCGTGCGCATGACGCCGGCCTTGGCCGCATGCCAAGCGCCATCCTGCTGCGCGACGTCGGCAGCACAATGGATCACGCCGGAAGGCTGAACGATTCGTAGTGCGTCGCCTGGGTCGGCGACAGTCCGCGCGGCCCGATGCACTACGGTGCCCTCGATCCGCGCGGCGACGGTCATGCACAAAGTGCCCGTCAGCGGCAGTGCGCGATGAATGTTGCCCATCGACACCATTCGGCCGAGCAGATCACCATCCCCTTTGGGCACCGCCTCGCCGGACAGCAAACTCGCATCCATAGGCGGCGCAACGAAGCCGACCATCGGCAGCGCCGGTGAAAATTTCAGCCCCATCGCCGCGGCACCCGCCTTGCGGATCGCCTGCAGGCGCGCCATCAAATCCGTATCAGCATCCAGGTCGGCCGGCATTTCGTTGCCGGCAATGCCGAGCGATTCCGCGGCGACGAAGACACCGGGATTGGCCGCGTCGACCAGCGACGCCTCTATCATCCCGATTCCCTCTACCTCCAGCGTATCAACCACATTGCCCGTTGGCAGGAGCTTGCCTGTACCGGCGCCGCCGGGCTCGACGAATTCCATGCTCACCGGTGCACCGGTCCCGGAGACACCAGGCAGCGCCAGAACCCCGTCAACCGCCGCCATGCCGTCATCCACGGGAAACCGAGCATGGATGATTTTCTTGGTGTTGGTGTTGTGGATGCGGACCAGCGCCTCGTCGCCCTCTACGGTCACGATGCCCTCATCCACCGCGAACGGCCCCATGGCCGACGACATGTTGCCGCAATTGCCCGCATAGTCGACGGCCGCGTCACGCACCGCGCATTGTGCGAAGGTGTAGTCGATATCCGCCTCGGGATGGGTCGACGGCCCGACGATGCAGATCTTGCTGAGGGACGAGATACCGCCCCCCATGCCGTTCAACTGCCGCCCATTCGGATCCGGACTGCCGATCGCGGCAAGAAAGATCGCGTCCCACTGCGCCCGATCCTCCGGCAAATCGTTTTGATGAAAGACGATCGCGTTGCTGGTTCCGCCGCGGATAAACGCCGCCGGAATTCTGACCTGTTTCATGGGACTCTCGCAATGAATTGACCGAATAGGCCGAATTTTCTGTCGAATGCCGGCTGGACGCAAGGCCCCGGCTGCGGGGTCAGGACCGGCCGCCCCGCAAGTTCATGATATTGCCGACGATAATCACCGCCGCGCCGAGCCAAACATATAGGCTAGTAGGCTCCTGATAGAGCCAATAACCGACCAGGGCCGCGACCGGCAGCCGGACGAAGTCAATCGGGGCCACCCGCGCGGCGTCCGCCAGTGCGAACGCCCGCGCAAAGCAGTAATGCGATGCGAGCCCACCCAGCCCGGTCAACGCGATCCAGGGCCATAATTCCTGCGGCGGCGTGACCCAGAAGGGCAGCATGAAGGCAAAGCTGAGCGGCAGCTGCACCAGATTCATGTAGAACAGAATGGTCAGCGCCGCCTCAGTCGACGCCATTGAGCGGGTGATGACAAACATCATCCCGAAGCCCATGGCGCTGCCAAGCACCGCCAACGCGGCCGGATCGACGACCGCTATACCGGGGCGGATTACGACCAATACGCCGAGAAAACCAAGCAAGGTTCCTACGATACGGACCGCGGTCAGGCGTTCCCCAAGAAAAAATGCCGCCAGGATCGCCGTCCAGATCGGCGCGGTGAACTCGATGGCGAAGACTTCGGACAAAGGCAGATAGATCAGTCCGTAATACCAGCCGGCCTGTGCCGCGAAATGAATCGTATTGCGGAACCCGTGCAGCGGCAGCCGCTGGGTGGCGAACAAATGTCGCCCGGACCGCCACACCAGCGCCACGATGATGATCAGGCAGATCAGGTTGCGGAAGAACATGATCTCAAAGACGGAAATCACGGCAGCCAGTTCGCGGCCTGCCACGGCCATCGTCGTCAGAGCGACGACGGCGCCCAGCATCCAGACAACGGCGCCGGGCAGCGATTGCGGAACGGTATTCAAGAAATATCCTCGGCGACTACGTTGACCGCGGCACCGGTTAGTCGAAGCGGCGCACGATCCCTGGCGGCGAGGTCAGGAAATAGACGAATTTCGCGGGCACGTCGCCGGTATTCTTTACCTTGTACTTCCAGCCGGTCGGGTAATGGGTACAGTCGCCCGGTTTCAGGACAGCCGAATTGTCGAGCGCCTCCGCGTCCTTGCCCCACCACAGGGTGAACTCGCCCTCCAGGATGTAATAGAACTCGTCGCACGGCCCGTATTGATGCGGTGCTGTCCCATCATCCTCCGCCTCGATGGCGAATACGACGGTCTCATCGCCTGGCGCCATCATGCAAACACCAACATTGCCGATGTTCTCCAGACTGTAGAACTGCTTGATGGGCACCGATATGTAATGCGATTCGTCATGACCGGGGCCGAAGGTCGGCACCTCGGCCTCACGCATGATCTTCGGGGATTTGAATTCTTCGCTCATCGGAACGCCCTCCTCGTTTTCGCTTTTTCGGCGAAGTCACCGCTTTGCAATGATCATCCAAGCGATGCTTGGCTGTCCACCGAGTGCGTGTTGATCGCCCTATTTTTTAATGTCATGGCTCCTGGATAATTCGTAGGGAGGGAGCATCATTCGATTTGGCAAGCTCATCGTCATCGCGCTTTCGGGGCTCCTGGCTCTGGGCTGTCAAGCGACACAAAGCGTCCGAAATGCGCCCTTGCCACCGCCCAGCGCGGATGCCCCGCTGACGGTGCTCACCTACAACATCCGCGTTGGATACGGCTTGAGCAACCCGGGAGCCAGCCCCTACGGTCTCGCCTGGGGACGAAATTTGGGCGCCGTCGACGGCCGTTTTACCAACGCGACCCGTTCCGCCCTGATCGCTTTCCAATCCGATCTCGACTTCGAGACAACCGGATTTCCCGATCAGACGACCCTATGGCGGTTGCTGAGGAACTAGCCTCAGACTCGCTGCGTCCTGCGTCGCCGGCCATGCCACAGGATCAACATGCTGGCCGCCAGATGCAGGGCCAGCATTATGCACAAGGGGACCTGATAGTCCCCGGTAACGTCGAAAAGCCAGCCACTCACCACCGTCGCCACACTACCCATCGCGAACATGGCGGCTCCCGTTGCACCGTAGGCAGTGCCGTATCCTTTCGCTCCGAAACTATCGACCAGCAGCAGCGGCGGCAGCATTGTAATGCAGCCAATTACGCAGCCAGCGATGGAGGAGGCGGCGTACAGCAACAGCGGCGTATCGCCTAGCAAAACCAGTAACAGGCCAAACCCTTGGATGAGGTAACAACCGGCGGCGAGAGACGCCAAGGGAAAGCGGCTGCTCAATAGGCCCAGAACGAACCGTCCGATGGCGCCACTGGCCGCCGCGAGACCGGCCGCGATCGCGGCGCCGGACAGGCCGAGACTGTCCTGCAGCAGCGGAATTTGGTGCATCAGGAAGCCGACCTGCGCCCCAAGGGACAGCATTGCCGCGAGCGTAATCAGCCAAAACCGCGTATCGGCGAGAAACAGGCTGAGACCGGGCGACGGCACTGAGGAATCGCTGGTGTCGATATCGACGCATTCCCGCTCCGCTTCCGCTTGCTTCGGGGACCGAATCACAAAGGCAACAATCGGCAAGGCCGACAGCAGCAGGACGGCGCCAATCGTTACCATGGTCGCGCCGAACCCCTTCGCCGCGGTCAGATAATTCATCAGCGGCGGCATGACCGCGCCGCCAACGCTGGCACCGGTGAGTCCGATCCCAAGTGCCAGGCCGAGGCGACGCTTGAACCAAGGAATAAGCGACGCGCTGATCGCCATCGCCGAAAGTCCCGGATAGGCCGTCCCCATCACGGCGAAAATGGCGAAGAGTTGCCATGGCGACGTGAAAAAACCGGTTTCGAACGCGGCAAGTCCGAAACATCCGCTCGCCATAGCCAGCGCCCCATACAGTATTGCCGGGCGCGTTCCATAGCGGTCGATCAGGCGCCCCAGCAGCAAGCTGCCGGCGACATTGGCCAGCCAAAAACTGGCAACACCGGCGGATAAGGTCGTGGTCGGCCACCCGGTCGTGCGGCCGAGTGCCACGATATAAAAGCCGTGGCCGTAGAAACCGATTCCCCAGGCGAAAAACGCCATGACGAAACAGGCCGCGGCAATCCACCAACCGCGATAAAAACCGCGATCGCCGCTTTGTTCGGAGTCAAGCAGGGAATTTCCAGGCACGTTAGATTACTTCAAGGCGCAAGTTACGCAGCAGCGCGCGGAGCGGTCCAGTTCGCATCGCGTCGCCGAGGCCTTAAACTGTATCGGAACCTCTCGCCGCGGAAGGACATTGATCGATGGAATTCGGAATCGCGATGGCAACGGATGCCGACGCCTGGAAGCTCGTTAGCCGAGCGGAAGAGCTCGGTTTCACGAGCGCCTGGTTCTACGACACCCAGATGCTCAGCGCGGATTGTTTCGTGGCGATGGGCGCCGCCGCTGTGAAGACCGACCGCATCCGACTGGGCACAGGTGTACTGATCCCGACCAACCGGATCGCACCAGTCACCGCCAACGCGCTGGCCAGCCTGAACAAGCTGGCGCCCGGCCGTATCGATTTTGGCGTTGGCACCGGTTTTACCGGACGCCGGGCCATGGGGCTGGGTGCCATGAAATTGGCCGACATGGAGGCTTATATCGAAATTGTCGAGGGTCTCATTCGCGGCGAGACCTTGGAGACCGAATTCGAAGGCAAAACCCGCAAGATCAGGTTCCTCAATCCGGATCTGGGGTTGATCAATACGGCTGATCCAATCCCACTGCACGTCTCCGCCTACGGGCCACGATCGCGAGCCCTGACCGCGAAGCTCGGCGCGGGCTGGCTGTATTTCGCAGGCGATGTCGATACCGCGGCCACGAACGCGGCGGCCATGCGCGACGCCTGGACCGCGGCCGGGCGCAGCACCGGCGACCTTTCGTCCATCACCTTTGCGTTGGGGTGCGTGCTGGAAGACGGCGAACCTTTCGACTCGCCCCGCGCCATGGCACAGGCGGGGCCACGCGCCGCAGTCATCCTGCATCGTGCCGCGGACGAAGCGATCGCGGGCCTGCTGAACTCCAGCGGCATTCCGCCGGCCGCAGCCGATGCGATCGCCGGCTATGTAGAACATGCGATGCGCTATGAACCGGCAGACGCGAAATATCTCGAAAACCATCGCGGTCACCTCATGTTCGTGAAACCGGAAGAGCGGAAATATGTTACCGCCGAACTGATCCGCGACACGTCCTTCACCGCGACCGAAGCCGAACTGAGATCCCGCATCGGCGACCTTCGGGACGCAGGCTATACCCAATTCACGATCCAGATCATTCCGGGCCAGGAAGATGCTATTGAGGATTGGGGCCGGGTGTTCAAGGCGTTCAGCTGACCGTCTGCCGTCCGGACGTCATTTGTTGCGCCGCCGCGGTGGAAAACAGCGCCGCCACCGCGAACAGGGCTGCAAACAGGAAGATGAGCGACGGCTGTTGTTCGTCTAGGAACCAGCCGAACAGGATGGGCGCCAGGCTCAATCCGATCGAATAGCCGACGAAGACAAACCCAAAGACCTTTCCGACCTCGCCTGGCGGCGTCAGGTTGCGCAGCATCAGATCGCGCGCCGGCAGCACCGCGCCCAGCCCGACCCCGCAAAGTGCCATCAGGGCGATCAGCAACACGCCGGATGACGGCACGACCAGCGGCAAGGCAGCGGCCGCCGCCGCGATCAGCAGCGAAACGGCCGCCGTCACCAGATGCTTCGGGTACCGGTCGACAACAAGGCCGGCCAGCAATATGCCGGCGACGACACCGAACAGATGGGCGGACAAGGCGGTGTTGGCCTGCTCCAGCCCGATACCATGTAGTTCGACCAGCCCGGAGACGGTAAAGGCGATCAGCCCGCCGCTCGACATTCCGTAGAGAATGAAGAACAGCAGGAAGAGCAATACGGGCGCGCTGAGCAGCAGACGGATTCCGCTCAGAGCTGGCGTCGCTTCCACCGAACCAGCGCTATCAGAGTCGGCCGCGGCGTTTTGCGTGTCTGCGGTCTGCAGCCGGTCACGACGCCAGACCATGATCGCCAGAGCGATCAGGCCGGCGATACCCGTCGCGATCACCGCCGTGCGCCAATCGGTCCATTGCGCGAGCACAAGCACCGAGACCGGTGCGCAGGCCCCGCCGAGAAACCCCGAAAAAGTATGGATCGCAAACGCGCGGCCGAGCTTGCTCTCCCGTATCGTGCCGTTCAGGATTGCGTAGTCTGCCGGATGAAACACGCTGTTGCCGAGGCCAGCGAAAACCGCGAGCGCCAACAGCATCCAGTAGCTCCCCACGAAGCCCATGAGCAAAATGGCACCGACATTCAGCGCCAACCCGGCCAGCAGCACCGTGCGGGGACCGATACGGTCAACCAGGAATCCCACCGGGCTTTGCATGATGCCGCCAAGCAGCATGTAGGCGGTCATCGCGAGGCCGAGCTCGATATAGCTGACGCCGAATTCGGCCTTCAGGAAAGGGAACAATGGCGGCAACACCAGCCCGTAATAGTGGCTGAAGAAATGACCGAGACTGATAAGGCTCAGCGTCCACCGCTCGCGGCCCGCCTCAGGCGCATCCTCGTCCCCCTTCAGTTGTCGGGTTCCATTTACCGCTTCAGCCATTGCCAGTGTGCTCCATTCCGGTCTTACGCTACCGATACATTCGGTCCCGGGCCATCGACATAGACGATACCATCCGGAAACATACTTTCGGTCATCATTCGTCCTTCTTCGGCAACATCACACGATGACGCTCCGCACCATTCGGCAATCATGGACCAACGAAAAGGGCTACTGGCCGAATTCTCCCGGCACCATTTCTTTAGATTTAAAGCCGGCCCCGCATTATTCGGCTCCGTTTCCGGTTGCTGGGCAAGCCGCCGGACCGCTAAGGTTTGCGCACTCTGAAACGCTGGATTATTCGACATGAAACTGCACTGGTCTCCCCGTTCACCCTATGTCAAAACGGTGATGATCGCGGCCCACGAAATGGGCCTGCAGGATAAGATCGAATGCGTGCGCACGGCGGTTTCGGCGCTGCAGCCGGTGGAATCCTTCTTCGCCGACAACCCGCTGAACAAAATTCCGGCACTGGTTCTGGATGACGGGATGGTGCTCTACGACAGCCGCGTTATCTGCGAGTATCTCGATACGCTGCATTACGGCGAGAAGCTGTACCCGGCAGCCGGCCCGGAACGGTTACTGACGCTGCGCAATCAAGCCCTCGGCATCGGATTTCTGGATGTCCTCCTGGTGCGTCTGCATGAGCGCAATAAGCCGGCCGAACGGCAAACGCCGGAGATCGTGGCGTCAAACGAACGCAAGACCCGGGAGACGGCCGACCGGCTGGAGCGGGATATCGCGTTGCTGACGGACCGGCCTTACGACATCAGCCATGTTGCCATCGGAACGGCCCTTGCTTATCTCGATTTCCGGTTCACGGGCGAAGATTGGCGCGCGGGTAGACCGGGCCTGACGGCGTGGCATGCCGGCTTCCTGGACCGGCCGGCAGTTCGCGCCAACCCCTTCGCGGACGATTCCTGAGCGGGGTTGCCGATCGATATGTTTGAAGGATTTGCCGATACGCCGTGCGCGAGACTGTGGCACTGGGATACGGGCGGCAACGGCGACGCGGTCATACTCTGCCATCCGGCGTCGCAGGGCTGCGCCATCTGGGAGCATCAACGCGACAGTTTCGCGGCGGCAGGGTTTCGGGTCGTCGCCTATGCGAGACGCGGCTGCGACCAGTCGGAAACCGGCCCGCCGGACCAGCCCGGTACATTGGTCGAAGATTTGGCTAATCTGATGGATTGCTTAGAGATCGAGCGTGCGCATCTCCTTGGCGCGGCGGCTGGCGGCATTACCGTAACGGGCTTCGCCGTCGCACACCCACACCGTACGCTGTCGGCGGTCCTCGCTGGAACCATTGTGTCACCGGACGAGGAGGAATGGCGTGAGTTCTACGGCCGGCTGGGTATCGCGGAATTGCGCGGTGTTGTCCCTGTCGAGTTCCTCGAACTCGGACCTGCCTACCGCGCGGAGAACCCGGAAGGTGCGGACCGGTTCGCCACGCTGTCCGCGGCAGCGAAGCCGGCGACACCGGTAAAACAATCCCTGGGCGCCACGGTGAATTGGCACACTTTGGAAAATCTGCAAGTGCCCGTGCTGTTCGTTACCGGTGAAGCGGATCTATACGCGCCGCCGCCGCTACATGACCTTATTGCGTCGCATATACCGGAACCGCAGATGGCATTGATGCGGGCCATCGGTCACGCACCGTATTGGGAAGCACCGGACGCGTTCAATGGAATCGTTCTCGATTTCCTGAAGGGCGTCGCGACCGATTAGACAAACGACGAGCTGTACCAAAGGAGACAATCATGAGCATCCAGCATCTCGATTCAGGCGATATTTTGAGCCAGGCCGTGACCCACGGCGATACGGTCTATCTCTGCGGCCTCACCGCGACCGACCGGGAAAAGGACGTCGCGGCGCAGACCGAGGAGGTTCTCGCCAAGATCGACGAACGACTCGCCTCGTGCGGTACCGACAAGTCGAAGCTTATCAGCGCAACGATCTATCTAACCGACATCGAACTGAAGCCGGCGATGAATGAAGCCTGGAAAGCCTGGCTGGGCGATCTCAACCGGCCCACGCGCACCTGCATCGGCGGCGTCGAATTGGAGCCGGGCGTCCTTGTGGAAATCACGAGCACCGCTGCCAAATAGGGCGCGCGCTATCCGGTGAAACGGGGACCGTGCAGCGGTTCCTGCTCGTAATAGGTATCGCGGTACAGACCGACCACGCGCTCATGCTCCGCGATTGCGTCTTCGTGGAATTCCGCGGCCGGTCGCGCCACCGTGCCGAAATGGTTCCAGCGATCTTCGCCGCGCACCAGCATCATGCTCATGGCGAAACTGCCCGTCGGCTTCACATAGGCGGGGATGTAGTTGAACGCCAGGCCGATACGGCGATGACTCGCGCGGTTCGGACCGGACCGATGCGGGCACAGCCCGTGATGGAACGAGAACTCACCCGCCTTCAACGGCATTGAAACGGCCTTGCTCTCGTCAAGCGGCTCAACAATCCGTTGACCGGCCCGGTTGACGCTGTTCTCCACGACATGGGCCTTGTGGTGCATCAAACGCGGCCCGTCGTCGTAAGGCAAGACATCCATGCAGCCAGCCTCCTCGGTCGCATCCGTTAGAGCAATCCAGGCGCCTACCTCTTCGATCGGTTCATAGCCGTGATAGGCAGAATCCTGGTGCCAGTCCGCCCAGGTCTCGGTACCCGCTTCCTTGATGAAAAAGGTTCCCGTGTACATCAAGAGGTCGGGGCCCATGAGATCTTCGACCTTGTCGAGGATGCGCGGGTCGGTCGCGAGCTTTAGGGCCCAAGGCATGGTGATGTAGGGCATGGTACGCCACTTCAAATCATCGGTCGAATTGACCGGCATCCCCAGATGCGCTTCAAGCCGCGCCAGACCGGCTAGAGCCTCTTGCCTCTCCGTTTCATCGAGCAGCGGAAAGGGCGACAGAAATCCATCGCGCTTGAATTTTTGAACCTGCTCTGGGGTAAGTCCTGTCACCTGATCATCCTCGTCACGGCGCCCACAGCATTTCCTATCGCAGCAGGGCTTCGCAAGTTTCCTAAGCGTTTTTGATCGTCATGCCGCCATCCACCGGCAATGCGACACCGTTGATATAGCCGGAGGCCGGCAGGACGAGGCTGAGCGTCCCGTGCGCCACCTCCTCCGGTACGGCATAGCGGCGCAGGGGCACGCGGCGTTTGGCGAATATCGTCTTGTGATCTTCCGGGATCGCCGCGGTCATGTTGGTGCGGATCGGGCCCGGACAGATGCAGTTGACGGTGATCCCGTCGCGCCCGAGCTCCACGGCCATCGAGCGGGTCAGGCCGATCACGCCGTGCTTCGCCGCCGTGTAGGGGCTTGTATGCGGCGTCGCACCCAACCCTTCGGTCGACGCGATATTGACGATTCGCCCGCTATCGCTGTTGCGCAAAAATGGCAGGGCCGCGCGGATCGTTCGAGTATGCGCCCGGAGCAGCACATCCTGCAGCCGGTCCCAGACAGCCTCGTAGCCTTCATCGTCGATCTGAACATGCTGGCTGACGCCGGCATTGTTGATCAGGATATCGAGGCCGCCGAAGTCCGCAGCCACAGCCTCGACCACTTGCCGGATTGCGTCCGCGTCCCGCAGGTCGAGCGCCCAGCCCTGCGCGGTGCCGCCGGCGCCGGTGATCTCCTCGACCACCTGTTCCACACCGTCCGCATCGACATCCACTACGGCAACATGCGCGCCCTCATCCGCAAACAGATGCGCGGTCGCCCGGCCCATGCCGTTCGCCGCCCCCGTGATCAGGGCGACCTTCCCTTCGATCGATCGGCTCAAGGTCGATAGTTTGGCCATGCGGAACTCCAAAAATCAGCTCAATTGCCGTCGACGATAGCCCCTCGCCGCCGCCGACAACAGGGCATCGCTTTGAGCCGACCCGATGCGCTGTGGTAAATCTCCGCTGCGATTGCAGCTGTCCCACAAACGAAGCACCCGATCCCATGTATTATCCCGGCGCACACGCCCATTCGCGGCCCGACCAGCCCGCCGTCATCATCGCCGGCACCGATCAACGCATCACCCACAAGGCGATGGACGAACGCTCCAACCGCATCGCGCAGCTTCTGCATGACCGCGGATTCAGGCCCGGCGACCATGTCGCGATCCTGATGGAGAACAATCTTCGTTATTTCGAAATTTTCTGGGCCGCCTTGCGCTCGGGCCTGATCTTTACGCCGATCAACCGGTATTTCACACCCGACGAGGTTGCCTATGTGGTGAATGATTCCGGTGCCAAGGCGTTGTTCACATCGACGTATATGCGCGAGACGGCCGAGGCGCTTCTGGACCGGATACCAGAGTGTTCGGTTCTGCTGTCCGTCGATGGCGTTTGCTCCGGCTACGACGATTTAGATACCGCGCTGGTCCCCTTCCCAACGACGCCTTTGGCGAACGAACCGCGCGGCCAGATGATGCTGTACAGCTCCGGGACCACCGGGCGGCCGAAGGGTATTCTGCGGACCCCCGTTCCCGCCGACATTTCGGAAGGCCTGTCGCATATCGAGCGGCTGCGTGACTACGGCATCGACGGCGATACGATTTACCTGTCGCCGGCGCCGATTTACCACGCGGCGCCCCTCGCCTATAGCGTCGGCGTACTGAGCCTCGGCGGTACAGTCGTGATGATGCCGCGCTTCGATGCGGAGCTGGCCCTGCGCCATATCCAGGATTATCGCGTCACCCACAGCCAGTGGGTCCCGACCATGTTCATCCGTATGCTGAAGCTGTCCGACGAGGCCCGGAGCGCCTACGATCTGTCCAGCCACCAGGTCGCGATCCACGCCGCCGCGCCCTGCCCGGTCGAGATCAAGCGCCAAGTCATCGACTGGTGGGGACCGATCCTGCACGAATACTACGCCGGTTCGGAATCGAACGGCTCGACGCGGATCGACTCGCAGGAGTGGCTCAAACGGCCGGGCTCTGTCGGCAAGGCCAGCATGGGTGTGCTGCACATCTGCGACGAAGACGGCAACGAAGTCGCACCGGGGTCGGAAGGCATCATCTACTTCGAACAGCCGGAGATGCCGTTCCGCTACCACAACGACCCGGACAAGACGCGCGAGGCGCAGAACCCGAAACACACCAGCTGGTCGACCTTGGGCGATGTCGGTTATGTCGACGAGGACGGCTATCTCTATCTAACCGACCGCAAGAGCTTCATGATCATCTCCGGCGGCGTGAACATCTATCCCCAGGCTATCGAAGACGCGTTGGTGCTGCATCCCAGCGTCACCGACGCGGCGGTCATCGGCGTCCCGAATGAAGATTTCGGCGAAGAAGTTAAAGCTGTCGTGCAGTTGGAACCCGGCATCCCGGAGTCGGCGGCGCTCGCCGAAGATTTGATCGGTTTCACCCGAGACAAGGTCGCGAGCTACATGGTGCCCCGCTCGCTCGACTTCACGGACGCGCTGCCGCGTCTCCCCACTGGCAAGCTGTATAAGCACAAGCTGCGGGAGAAGTACTGGCCCGCGAAGCCTCGCTAGTCAGCCGCTAGCGTCCGACCGGAGTCCCGTACATCTCGACGATCTTGTCGTCCTGCGCCTGGGGCGAGAACAGCTCCCACATGATGCCGTTAACATCGGTGTCGGAAGAAAACCCCTCGGCGGCGTCATCTTCGAAACCCATATGGCGCAGCTGGCCGGCGCGGTCGGGAATCTCGTTGATCGAGAAGTTCATCTGATCGGTGCGCCACATGGCGTATTTCCCCGTGACCACGACGGTCGGCTCCTGACCGATCCGGTTCGAGTAGTCGGGCACGGACTCCGCGACATTGGCGACGGCAAGCGCGATATGAATTCGGCGCATTTTCAGGCCCCTTTTAGCGCTCTGTTGAAACGGTGTTGCGCGGCACGTCTCGGAACGGCTTGTCCGCATCGACGCGTATCTCCTTCGGCATTTTAAGCACCCGCTCGGAGATGATGTTCTTTTGAATCTCATCGGTGCCGCCGGCAATGGAATTCGCCGGTGTCGATATCAAAATTTCCGCAATCAGGCCGTCGCGGGGGCTGTCTTCGCCGGACAGCATGGCGTCGGCACCGCTGATCATCGTATGGACAGTGTTCGCCACCCGGGCGATCTCACTGTTGACCAGCTTGCCGATCGACCCTTCTGGCCCCGGCTCGCGCCCCATATCCTGCGCGGTGCGGGCCCGCTGCGCCGTCCATTCCGCGGATTTGGCCATGATCATCAGCTTGGCGATTTCCTGCCGCACCGCCGGATCGGTGTTCTTTCCCGTCTCCCTGGCCCGCTCGAAGACCAGATCCACGCGACCCGCCCGCTGCGGATACCAGGTGTAGGGCGCCAATGCCGTGGCGATCTCCTCCGCCTCTTCGCGATAGATACGCTCCGGCCGGTCCGTGACCTGGACGTTGCGTTTCATCGAGTCCGCGCCGCGACGCTCATGCATCAAGGTCGTGGTCGCGATCTTCCAGCCATCGCCGAGTTCGCCGACCATGAACTCCGGCTCGATCTCCGCATCGGTGAAGAAGACCTGATTGAAGGAGGCGTGCCCGTTCATTTGCTTGAGCGGCACCACTTCGACACCCGGCTGCCGCATGTTAAGGATGAAGTAGCTGAGGCCCTTATGCTTCGGCACGTCCCAATCGGTGCGCGCCAACAAGATGCCGTAGTCGGCCAGATGCGCGCTTGTCGTCCACACCTTCTGCCCGTTCACGACCCATTTGTTTCCCTTGAACTCGGCCCGTGTCGTCGCGCCCGCGAGGTCGGAACCGCTGCCGGGTTCGCTGAAGAGTTGGCACCAGGTGTCCTCGCCGGTCAGGCTCCGTTTGAGAAATTTCTCGCGATGCAGGTCGGTGCCGTGCGCGATCATGGTGGCACCCGCAAGGATCGCCGCCCCTTTCTTGGCGGTCAGCGGCGTGCCGAATTCCTTGAGAGTGGCCTCCACGACCGAATTCATCGCGACGGGAAGATCGCGTCCGTACCATTCTTTCGGCCAATACGGTGCGCCCCATCCGGACTCGGCAAGGCGGCCCCGCCACTCGAACAGACCCAGATTGGGGTCCCAGTTTTCCTCCAGCCAGGCGCGAAGTTCGGCTTTTACGGCGTCTTCGGTGTATTCGGTCACGGAACGTCCTCCTCGCCGCCAGCTTAGCGCGTTTCATCCGCTCCAGGAACGGACGGTGCGAATTTCGAAAACCGCTCACGCAACAAATGGAGCTTCGGATCGATATAGGTGCGGCAGAAAGGCCGATCCGGATCGGTCGCGAAATAATTTTGAAAGCGCGGGTCGGACTGGCGGAACCCCGCATGGGTCAAAACCTGTGTCTGCAGCGGTGCGTCAAACTCATGCTGAAGCGTCCGTAAGATTTCGCGCATCCCGTCGGACTGGTCTGTATCGAAGGTGTAGACGGCGCTGCGATATTTGCCGCGCATCTTGTGCGCCGACGTACTGGCATGCGTCCGCAGATGGATTTCGACCAGCGTATCGAGAGGGATGACGTACGGAACGAACGTAACCTCGACCGCTTCCGACCAGCTGTCATGCGGTGGCGTCGATCGGATGAACCCTTGAGCGACATCATGAACGCCGCGCAGCGCCTGGAACACCGCTTCGGTGCACCAGTGACAGCCGCCGCCGAAACCGATCCGCTCTTCCGGTAAGGTCAATGGCCTCTAGTCGGCCGCGTCGGCGCGCTGCGGCAGTTTCCAATTGGGCCGGACATAGTGGCAGGTATAACCGTGCGGATAACGCACCAGATAATCCTGATGCTCCGGCTCCGCTTCCCAGAAATCGCCGACTTCCTTGACTTCGGTCACGACTTTGCCGGGCCAATGGCCGGACGCATCGACATCGGCGATGGTGCGCTCGGCCTCCGCCTTCTGCGCCGCATCGACATAGTAGATACCGGAGCGATAGGACGGCCCCATATCATTGCCCTGCCGGTTCGGCGTGGAAGGGTCGTGGATCTGGAAAAAAAACTCCAACAGCGACCGGAAACTGATTTTTCCCGGATCGAAGATGATCTCGATCCCTTCCGCATGCATACCATGATTGCGGTAGGTCGCGTTCGGCACGTCGCCGCCTGTATAACCCACCCGCGTCGAAATCACGCCGGGCATTTTACGGATCAGATCCTGCATGCCCCAGAAACAACCACCCGCCAGAACGGCCCGTTCAGTCTTGTCGCTCATACTGTCACTCCCGCCTTCCGGTTGAGACGCCGATCCCAACAATATGGGACATCGGCATGGCGTTACAACTAGTCCGCACCTTCGACAATCTGGGCAAAGCCCGTCGCGTTGGCGTGGCGTATTTCGATGATCTCTTGATATTCAGGCGAGTTGTACCAGGCCTTCGCCGCTTCAACGCTGGGAAACTCCAGCACGACCGTGCGCGGCGGCAACGCATCGCCTTCCATCGTCTCGAAATCTCCCCCGCGGGTCAGGTAAGTTCCGCCATATTGCGCGACTGTTGCCGGCGCCTTGTCCCGATAAGGGGTGTAGCTGTCGGGGTCGGTGACGTCGAGATGGGCGATGAAATAGCCTTTGCTCATAACTCTGCTCCAGTTCCAGACCTTGGATTTGTCGATACAGCCGCTTGCTCGTCGGCCGCACCGCGCTAGGATTGAGCCCAGTATAGGGAGAGAGCCACCATGCTGACACCGGATCAAATCGCCCAGTATCACGACAAAGGATATGTGGTCCCGGACTTCCGGCTGCCGGAAGAGACACTCGAATCAATCCGGCGCGACCATGACCGGCTCCTGGCGGCAAATCCGGCCTTCCATGACAATTGCTCAGCGCTGCTGACGCACGACATGGCGTTCCTGAATTACGCTCGCAACGACGCCATTCTGGACATGGTCGAGCAGCTGATCGGGCCGGATATCGCGCTGTGGAATATGAGCTTCTTCGCCAAACCGGCGGTCAACGGGAAGAAGACACCCTTTCATCAAGACGGTGAGTATTGGCCGGTCCGCCCGCTGGCGACCTGCACGGTATGGATTGCCGTCGACGACGCCACGACGGAAAATGGCTGCCTGCAATTCATCCCGGGCTCGCACAAAGACAAGCGGTTGATGAAACACGAACAGAAAAATGACCCCGCGCTGACCCTGCAACAGGAACTCCTGCCGGACGAGTTCGATGAAGCAGCAGCGGAGAATCTCGTGCTCGAGGCCGGCCAGATTTCGATGCACGACGTGTTCCTGGCGCATGGGTCGGCGGTCAACCGCTCCGACAAACCCCGTCGCGGCATGACCTTGCGCCTGATGCCAACCACATCGGTCTACGACCGGAACATCGCGCAAACGATGTACGAGAAGCGGCGCGGCAACAATCTGGCGCACCACTCCGTCTTCCTGATGCGTGGCGTCGACCGCTCCGGCAAGAACGACTTCCGGATCCGCGCTTCGGCTGACTGAGGCGTTAATTCGTCTTGAAGTGCGGCAGCACTTCCGACTCGATCAGCTTGCGCGATTCCTCGGTGGGCGTATCGACACCGGAACGCGTCCCGCTCAGAATCAGCTTGTCGATTCCCATCGCCTCTATCGCCCGTAGCTGTTCGATAACACGGTCCGGCGTGCCCACAATCGCGTACTCGTCGATGAAGTCGGGTGTCAGCACCTCGGCCTGATCGGAATCGCCTTTGGTGTGCTGCGTCATGTTGTAACTGTTGCGCAGCTTGTGCATCACATCCTTCTGACTTTCGGTCAGCGGGCCGCTCGTCTTGCCATGCATGACGCCGAAGCGCGTATAGACCGTCAAACCGCCACGCACGAGATTGCGGGCCGTGTCGATATTCGGATGGCAGCCGCAATTGACGTAAGCGCCATACTGAATGGCATCGGGATCGAGTCCCGCTTCGGTCCGAGCCGCGCGGACCAGATCGATGCCCCAGCGCAGCCGCTCCGGCGACGCGCCCAGGGTGAACACGACACGGTCCGCCGTCCGGGCGGCGATGGCGATTACCTTCGGACCGCTGGCCGCGACCTCCACCGGCACTTTGCGGTCGCCCTTTTGTGTGTCCGCGATCCAGCCGATATGGCTGTCGGCGGGCGCTTCGGCGAGTTGGAGTTCCGACATCGGCGGGGCGGCCTCGAGCGCAATATCGCCGATCTCTTCGAAGGGCACATGGTCGCCGCTAAGATAGGCCTGAAGGTGCCGCATATAGCGTTCGAACTGCGCCAGTTTCGCGGGTGCGCGGCCCAGATGCGCCAACGCCGAGTCGCCCCGGCCGATGCCGCAGACCGCGCGGCCGCGTGCAATCGATTGTACCGTGGCGATGGCACAGGCGACGGCCGCGGCATTGCGTGTGATCGAATTCGTCACGCCGGTCTGCAGTTTGAGCTGCGAGGTGACATTCGCCGCCTGCGCCAGGGCGATGAAGGAATCGCCCGACAAATTTTGGGAGTCGACCACGCTGAGCCCGTCCCAGCCACCGTCTTCGGCAAGCTTCGCGCTGTGCAGGATGGCCCGCGGCGCGCTGAAGGCGTGGGTCCAAAGTTCCATGTGATCCCTCCAATGATTTTCGGCAGGCTACTCGATTGTGCCTTATCCAGACGATAAGGTTTCGCACCGCGCCGATAAACGGGGCGATAGGGGAAGGGAACGGAATGAGCGATTTGAGCGCGTATAAAGGGGCGTTGACCGGGATTCGGGTCGTCGATTTCAGCCGCATCGTGGCGGGCCCGCACTGCACGATGTGTCTGGCGGATCTCGGCGCGGAGGTCATCAAGGTTGAGGATACGGCGCATGGCGACGACATCCGTCATCACAAACCGCCCGAGATCAAATGCGATTCGCCCTACTTCCTGTCACTTAACCGCAACAAATCTTCCGTTGGGATCGACTTCACCAGCGATGGCGGTAACGAAGTCGCGCAAGATCTCATCGCGAAAGCCGATGTGCTGGTCGAAAACTTTCGCACCGGTGTTATGGAACGCCACGGTCTCGGCTACGAGGCGATCAAGGATCACTATCCCAATCTGATCTATTGCTCGATCTCGGGGTACGGCCGGACCGGCTCGCAGGCGACCCGCGCGGCCTACGACCCGGTCGTGCAGGCGGAAAGCGGCCTGATGGCGACCAATGGCAGCCCGGAATCGGGGCCGATGCGGACGGGCCTCGCCGTCACCGACATGCAAACCGGCCTTTACGCGGCGCAATCGATCCTGGCCGCCCTGTTCGCCCGCGAGCGCGGCGGCAGCGGACAACATATCGAAATCGCCCTGTTCGACGTCGCCGTTTCCTCCCTTTCCCATTACGGTATCCGTTGTCTTATGGACGGCACCGAATTGCCGCGCGTCGGCAATGGCAGCAACGCGGCGCAACCGATCGGCGTCTTTCCCGCCCGCGACGGCAAACTGATCCAGGTGACCTGCGCCAGCGAGCGCAGTTTCGTGCAATTCGTCGAGGCTGTCGGCCGGCCTGAACTGGCGCGAGATCCCCGCTTCGCGACCAATCCCAAACGACTCGAAAACCGGGACGCGCTGCTGGAGATCGTCGCGCAAATCCTCACCACGGAGGATCGCGACACTTGGATTGAAAAACTGCACGCGAACGGCGCACCGGTGGGCGCGATCAACGAACTCAACGACGCGCTGACAGACGGTTTCGTTCAGGAACGGGGCCTGACGGAATCCTTGCCGCATCCGTTGGTCGACAGTGTTCCGAATCTCAAATCGCCGGTCCGCCTCTCGGAAACGCCGGTCCGTCCCGCCACCGCCGCACCGATGCACGCGCAACACACGACGGACGTTCTGAGCGGCCTCCTCGGCTACGACTCCGACCGGATCGACGCATTGCGCAATGCGGGTGCGGTCAAATAGCAGCGCCGCGCTAGGCAGCGGCAATGTCGCCGGAGATGGCGGCCATGCGCTCCATGGTCTCGCCAAACTCCTTCGGCTGTTCGAGAAAGACGGCACGCACGCGCAGTGCACGCACGACAATCTGCTTGTCGAACCCTTCCTCACGGAACGCTATTCCTGTGCGATGCGCCGGGGACACCCTGTCACCAAGAAGCGATTCACCCGGGCGGCTTTCGAAGCCTGGCCTCACCTGATGATCGACTCGGCGCTGCCGCAAACGGGTCCGATCAACGCCACCTTGGAGGCACTTGGCGTACGCCGCTCGGTTACATATTCGACACAGCACCTGCTGACCGTCCATCTCGCCTTGGAGCAATCGGATCTGATCGCGATCGTCGCCGATACGATTGCGCAGCTCTATACACGCAGCGCCGACATCATCACGCGAAAGCCACCAGTCGATGTTGGCGAGCTATCCCTGTTTCTCGCCTCTCATCCACGCCATCGTTCCGCGCCGCTTCATCTATGGCTACGTGAACGACTTCACTACGTGGCCGAGCAGGACCCGAAAAGACATCGCTCACCCGCCAAGCATAGAATTTAGATAAAATTTTACACAAAGTAACGCCAATCACAGCGCAGACCGAAGAAATCGCTATCTTCTAGTCATTCTTTAAGACGTGTTTGAGGCATCAATATGTTGGGAAGTATAGGTTTATTCGGCCGTGGGCGGCATGGCAGCAGCGACATCAGCCTTGCACAAGGCCTCTCTATTACCTTCTGCATCCTCGCGATGATGGGAAGCTGGGTCGTGATTTTAGGGCTCGCTCTCGCATTCAAGTAGGTCGGACGGCGTATTCAGAATTCAGCCGGCTGGGCGAAAGTAATCATCGGCAAAGGTGACGGACTCCGCTCCGCAAAAACGGCGCATCCGCTCCAGCGCCGCATCCATAGCCTGCCGGCGTGCGCGACCGAATTTCACCCCGCGCTCCGGCCACAGCCCCATGACATGTAGCGTGCCGTCCTCCTGGCGCCGGTGCTTCATGTCGATGCGGCCGACGAACCGATCGCCTTCCAGGATCGGAAAGACGTAATAGCCATATTGCCGCTTGCGCGCCGGGACGAAGATTTCGATCCGGTAGTCGAACCCGAACAGCCGCTTCGCGCGCTGCCGGTCGCGGATCATGGGATCGAAGGGTGACAGGATGCGCAACAACGGTAGCGGGTCCGGTGCATCGTCCAGCCGCTCCAAGACATCGTCGAAGGCGTAGACGGCGCGCGGTTTTTCCACATCCACGCATTCGACCTCGATTTGCCGCAGCCCGTTTCCGAGGTTTGCACGGCACCACTCCTGAGCCTCCGGATTGCTCACCGTCTCCCAGTAATTCGCGATCTCGCCGGCTGTTGCGAAACCCAATCGCGCCAGCGCCGCGCGGCAAAGCCAGTCGATCGTTTCGGCCTTGTCCGGCTCTTCGGCACGATGCGCTTCGGGGATCACCCGCTCCGTAAGGTCATAAACTTTTTGAAACCCCTCACGGCGACACACGGCGAGCGCACCGGTGCGCCATAGATATTCCAGCGCCGTCTTGCTGGGATGCCAATCCCACCAGCCATTCGCGTCTTTCGGTTTTTCGCCGCCGAGTTCGCGAGCCATCACCGGACCGTCGGCCGCGATGCGCGACATGACCGACTCCGTCTCCTGCTCGAAGCCGGGCCGGCGGAATTTACGCCAACGCTCCCGCAGATGCGCTGCATTGAGCCGGAACCGATGGTTCCAATAGGGATAAAATTTGGTCGGGATGGCGGACGCGTCATGCGTCCAATTCTCGAACAAGGCGCGGTCTTTCTCCAACAGCCGGGCGAACTGCTTCGGCCGGTAGGTCCGGTTGCGCGCATGCAGGATCATATGATGCGCGCGCTCGACCG
>CAJWOT010000013.1 GCA_913044215.1 uncultured Rhodospirillaceae bacterium
AGGACCGCTTCGTATACAAACACCGATGGCGCAAGAACGACGTGGTCATTTGGGATAACAGTTCGGTCATGCATCGCCGCGAAAGCTTCCCACCCGAACAGCGCCGCTTCATGAAGCGCACGGGGT
Source organism: uncultured Rhodospirillaceae bacterium (assembly GCA_913044215.1). Classification (GTDB taxonomy): domain Bacteria; phylum Pseudomonadota; class Alphaproteobacteria; order UBA8366. Next base: position 127 of record CAJWOT010000013.1, read on the forward strand.
TCCACCTGCCCGAAGAACGCGGGGTGCCGTTTTAGTCAGAACGGCGTGTCGCCCTTGATGGTGATGCGGTGCGTCACGCGGCGATGGCCGTTGTAGTCGCCGATCGCGTGATGCTCGGTGCAGCGATTGTCCCAGAAGGTGAGGGTTCCCGGTTCCCAGCGCACTCGGCAGGTGAACTCAGGTCGGGTTGCGTGGTGCTTAAGATATTCTAGCAAGGGTTCGCTCTCCGCATCGGTCATGTCGGCGAAACGCTGCGCGTGACCACCGATATAGAGCGCTTTGCGGCCTGTCTCCGGATGGGTCCGAATGAGTGGGTGTTTGCTTTCCGTCTGTACGTCGCCCGGATCGCGCACCTGTCCCGCCATGGCGCTAGTACCCTTATAGTCGTCCTCGCGCGACTTGCCGCCGGCCGTCTTGAAACGGTCGCCGACGCTGTAGGTCTTCATCTTCGACAGCATTTCCTTCATGCCGTCGGACAGCGCGTCGTAGGCCAGATACAGATTGGCGAACAGTGTATCGCCGCCGGCGGGCGGGACCTCCAGCGCATAGAGCATCGTGCCCATGGCCGGTTTGGCGGTGAACATCTGGTCGGTGTGCCAGGCCGCACCAAAGGTGTGCGTATCAGTCGGTTCTTTGACAATCGGCATCACTTCCGGGCAGTCCGGCAGGCCGGAGATGTAGGGATGTTGGTGGATGCCGCCGAACCGCTTGGCAAAGGCGAGCTGCTGCTGTGGTGTCAGATTCTGATCGCGAAACACGATCACCTGATGGTCGAGCAGCGCCTGATGCACATCGTTAAAGGCCTGATTGTCGAGCGGCTGCGACAGGTCGACGCCCGAGATTTCGGCGCCCAGTGCGCCGGCAAAAGGCGTCGCTTCGAGGGTTTCGTACGTCATATGTGAAAAATTACCCTGCAGTTTGAATTTTGCGCAGCATGCCGTTGTGGGGCGGAATTTCGCAAGCCCTTCGCGCGCAAGACGATGTGCCGTACTGTTCCCGGAGTTCAGATCCAAGGAGACTAGGCGCATGCGTACCTTCGAAGGCGTCAAAGTAATCGATTTCACCCAGGCGATCGCCGGGCCCTACGCGACCTTCCAACTCGCTCTGATGGGCGCGGACGTCATCAAGATCGAGCAACCTGGTATGGGCGACCAAGGAAGGCAGATGTACCCGCTGGACAACCCTTACAAGGACGAAGGGTTTTCCGCGATCTTCATGAGCGCCAATGCGGGCAAGCGATCCTTGACCCTCGACATCAAGCATGAGGCGGCTGCCGGCGTTATCGAACGCCTGGTGCGCGACGCCGACGTGGTCGTCGAGAACTTCAAGGCGGGCACCATGGCGCGCCGCGGGTTCGGCTGGGATGATCTGCGCAAGATCAATCCGAAGCTAATCTACTGCTCCGTCACCGGATTCGGTCAGACCGGACCACGCGCCGCCGCGGCGGCATACGACCCGACCATCCAGGCGCTGAGTGGCATCATGGCGCTGAATGGCACGGGAGAGACCGGCCCGATGCGTTGCGGCGCGATCCTGTGCGATATGTCTTCGGCCCTGACCGCCGCCTTCGCGATTTCCGCAGCCCTATTCAAGCGTGAGCGGACCGGGGAGGGCGCCCATCTCGACCTGTCGATGCAGGACGTCGCCGCCGGCATGGTGTCGCCTAATTTGCTGCAGACCATGCATGGCAAGGAGCCGAAGCTGATGGGCAGCCGCTCGCTGTCCGGCAACCCGCTGGCCGAGACTCATCCGACCAAGGACGGCGTTCTGCTGCTGATGCCGGCGATCGAGGCGCAGTCCTTGCGTGTTTGGGCCGTCGTAGGATTACCAGACATGGCGACGGATTCACGGTTTTCGACCCTGGCCGCGCGGATTGAAAACGAAGCGGAATGCCTGACCATCCTGCGCGAGGCGCTTTCTGCCGAGGATGCGAAGACCTGGGAGCAACGGTTCGCTGATGCTGGAATCCCTGCCGCTGCGGTCGCGACACTGCCGGATATTCTGTCCGACGCACAACTCGGGCATCGGGACACAATACGGTCGATCGCCGCACCTGCCGTGAGTGCCGAGGTCGCTTATTGCACCACACCTTTCAAGATCAGCGGCGAGGAGACGGGGGCGGACCGTCCACCGCCTGCCGTCGGTGCAGATACTGAAAAGGTGCTCGCCGAGTTCGGATACTCCGACGAAGAGATCGCCGCCTTGCGCGAGTCGGCCGCCATTTGACATCCGATATGAGGTAACGAGATGACCAGCCTTCCTTCACTCGACCGGTTTCCCTATTCAGGCCTGCGCTCGCGGCCCGATTTCGACTGGCCGGACGGCAAGCGGCTCGCCGTCCACATCGCGATCAATCTGGAACACTTCATATTTGGCGAGGGCGGGGTCGATCTTGACCGGCCGACCCGGGCGCCGAACCATCGTTCTTATCTGTGGCGCGACTACGGCAACCGCGTTGGTGTGTGGCGATTGCTCGATTTGTTCGACGAGTTCGAACTGCCGATCGGGGTGATCGCGAACGCCTCGATTTACGATCACAGCCCGGACTCGATCGCGGCCTTCCGCGATCGCGGCGATGAAATTATCGGCCATGGTGTCACTAACTCGAAGAGCGTGGACGAGATGAGCGAAGCGGAGGAGACCGAGATGGTCCGCATCGCCACCGACCTGATCGCCCAGCATGAGGGCAAGCCGCCGGCGGGATGGCTCACACCATATCTGACGCCGTCCGACGTGACCCCTGACATCCTGAAAGAGGCCGGCTACGAGTACATCCTCGATTGGGGCATTTGTGACGACCAGCCTTTTTGGTCGCGCACGCGGTCGGGGCCGTTGCTCGCCGTGCCCTATCCGCTGGAGCTGAACGACCAGCCGACCATTGTCTTCCGGCGAGACACGGCGCGGGATTACGCCGACATGATCATCGATCATTTCACCGAGATGCTGCGCTCGTCCGAAAAGTATCCCGCCGTCTGCTCGATCTCGCTGCACCATTTCATCGTCGGGCAGCCGCACCGCCTGCACCATCTGCGCCGTGCCTTCGCCCACATCGCGGAGCACCGGGACGAAATCTGGATCACGACTCCGGCGGAGATCGCGCGGTATTACAAGAGCCTTCCTGAAGACAAGCAGATCAAGGCGGAGTAGTTGATGGCGGATGACCGCAATCTCATCTATCTCTCCCGCGCCGATGTGGAAGGGCTTGGCCTGACCGCGGCGGAGACGGTCGACCAGATCGAGCATCTCTGCCGGGAACGGGACGCGGGACGGGTATTGAACGCGCCGAAAAGTCTAATGCGCCCGGTCGATGAGGTGCTGTTCATGAGCACGCTCGCCGTGTCCGAGGACCCGCCCTATACGGCGGTCAAGGCGCTGGGCGTTAATGCGGCGAATGCGCATCAGGGCTTGGACACCATTGGTTCGACCATCACCCTGTTCGACCGGGCGACGGCCTATCCGGTTGCGGTCATGGACGGCAGTTGGATCACGGAGATTCGCACGGCCGCCTTGAGCGCGGTTGCGGCGAAACATTTCGCGCGGCCGGACTCCCAAACGATCGCCTTCATTGGCAGCGGCGCGCAGGCGCGCAGCCATCTCGACGCCTTTCTCGACCTGTTTCCTCTGAAAGCGGTGCGCATCTTCGGCCGCGGCCAGATCAATCGGGATATGCTCCGGGCGAAGGCGGAAGGCCTCGGACTCACGGCGACCGACTGCGACGATCCGCATGATGCGATTACCGGAGCCGATATCATTGTCTCCTCCGTGCCGCAGGCGAGCGGGCTCGAACCCTTCCTCGAAACCGGGTGGGTGAAATCAGGCGCCTATGTGAATTTGATCGATCTGGCCCGCACCTGGCGGCAGGACTGCTTGCAGGAGTTCGACCGCATCATCATCGAAGACGCGGCCCAGGAAGCGGAGATGTCGCCTCAGATGATCCCAGCGGATTTGATCGGTGAGGACCTTCTAGATCTGGTTACCGGTCGAATTTCTGGGCGTTCGGACGCGCGGCAACGCATTGCCTTCATCTTCCGTGGCCTGGCAATTGGTGATCTGGCCTTGGCGATCCTGGTTTTTGAACGTGCGAAGGAGGCCGGTGTGGGGCGTCATCTTCCTCAGTAGGCTTTGATTGCCGTTGTCGTCGTTTTGTTGGGGCGATACCGTGTGCGCTCCTATGCCTTGTAGAACTAAGGAATTTCCCCATGTCCCAACCTTTCCTGACGACCGTCGTCGGTTCCATGCCGAAACCCGCCTGGCTTATGGAGCAGGTGCCGCTGAACGAAGCCGGCAAGCAGGTGCACGGTAAGGGTGCTGATTGGGGCTTCTCGGGCGATTTGCTGACCGATGCCATGGATGATGCGACGCGAGTGACCCTGCACGATCAGGAAAATGCCGGGATCGATATCGTCAGCGACGGTGAACAGCGCCGGACCTCCTATCTCACTTACATCACCCAGCGGCTCGAGGGATTCGACTACGAAACCCTGACCAAGAAGTGGACACGCAACAAGCGCCGGTTGGCCGAGGTCGGGCGTTGCGTCGGGCCGGTGAAGCGCAGCAAGCCGATGCTGTCGGACGATTTGAAGTTCATGCTGGCTGAGACCGACCGGCCGGTGAAGATCACGTTGCCGGGGCCAATGACCGTGGTTGATTCGACCGCCGACGAGCATTACGGCGACGAGGCGACCATGGCGATGGCGGTGGCCGAGGCACTTAACGAAGAAGCGCGCGAGCTCGACGCGCTGGGTGCCGGGGTAATCCAGTTCGATGAACCGGTGTTCAGCCGCTATCCCGACAAGGTCAAGGAATGGGGCATCGCAGCGCTGGACCGTTGCCTCGAAGGAGTCGAGAACAGCCAGACCGCTGCCCATATCTGCTACAGCTACCCAATGCCCGGCGTGCCGCGGCCGATCGTCGACAGCTACCCGGTGATCCTGGAGGCGCTGGAGGGATCGAAGATCGACCAGTTGGCGCTCGAGTTCGAGGCCTCGCATCTTAATCCGGAACTCTTGCGCCTGTGCCCGTCCAAGACCGTCATGTTCGGCTGCATCGATAATGGGACGGACGAGATCGAGAGCCCGGACTACGTCGCGACGAAGCTGCTGGCCGCAGCGAAGCATCTTCCGGCGGACCAGATCCAGGCCGCGCCCGACTGCGGCTTGGTGCCTCTGGGGCTGCCGGTGGCGCGGGCCAAGCTGAAGACCATGGTGGCCGGCGCGAAGCTGGCGCGGGAGAAGTTGTAGCGTTGCGGATGTAAATTGGCATCACAGTTGAATTTACGTACGTTAATGCCCGAATTCGTATCGCGGAGACGGTAATGCATTTGTTCGAACGACACGCGCCGGCGGATATGGTTGCCGCCGCGGCGCAGATTCCTGTGATCGATTTGGGTCCGTTTTTCGCCGGTGAGACGGGCGCGCTGAAAACACTCGGCGCCGAGATTCGCCACGCCTGCGAGACGGTCGGATTTTTCTACATCGCCAATCATGGCGTATCGCAGGAACTGATCGACCGCACCTTCGAGCAATCGAAGCGGTTCCACGCCCAGCCGCTCGACGAGAAGCTGAAGCTGAAGATAAACGACTACAACATCGGTTATCTGGCGATGAACGCCAGCGTGCAGGGCCATTCGACGGTGCACAAGGCGACCAAGCCGAATCAGAACGAGAGCTTTTTCATCACCCATGAGCCGAACGCCTTTGGCAACCCGGTGCCGTTGCGCGGCCACAATCAATGGCCAGAGGGACTACCGGGATTCCGTGAAGGGGTGAAAGAGTACTTCGCGACGATCCACGCGTTGGCGCAGCGCATGCTGCCGGGTTTCGCCGTGGCGCTCGGCATGCCGGAAGATTATTTCGCGCCCTACTTCACCGAGGGCGGACATGCGCAACTGCGCATGCTGCACTACCCGCCGACTAAGCTGGAAGACAATGATTTCGGCACTGGACCGCACACCGACAACGCCTTCCTGACGATTCTGGCGCGCATGGACGTGCCGGGGCTGCGCCTGCGTCTGCCGAACGGCGAGTGGGTGGTGCCGCCGCTGATCCCGGGAACCTTCCTGGTCAATATCGGCAACTATGTGCGCCGGATGTCGAATGATCGGTTTCTCTCGACACCGCACGGCGTGATCGTCGAGGGCGAGCAGGACCGGTACTCCATCGCCTATTTCCACAGCCCCAAGGTCACCAACACGATCGAGGTGCTGCCGACCTTCGTCGATGCAGAGAATCCACCAAAATACGAGCCGGTCGAACTCGGCGACTTGGTTCGGGAGTTCTGGGCCGCCAACTACGCCCATCAGAAGGGCCACGGCGAAGTCGAATTGAAACATCAGTACAAGTAGCGAAAACATGGACTTCAAGCACAAGGTCACCGTCGTCACCGGCGGCGCGTCGGGAATCGGCGCGGCGTGCGCACGGAGTTTCGCGGCGCGCGGCGCCAAGGTCGTGGTCACGGATGTGAACGGCGAAGGCGCGGCGGCGGTTGCGGGTGAGCTCGGCGGGCATGCTGTCGCCTGCGATATCGGGGACGAAACGGCGGTCAACGCGCTGGTCGCGGAGGCCGAAGCCACATACGGACCGATCGACATCTTCTTCAGCAATGCCGGCATCAACAGCGGACGGGAGATGCTCAACACCGACCTGTCGGTCTGGGAGGATCATTGGCGGGTCAACGTGATGGCGCATGTTCACGCGGTGCGCGCCGTCCTGCCCGGGATGCTGGAGCGGGGCGAGGGGTATCTGATCCACACCGCTTCTATGGCCGGTATCCTGATGTCAAACGGCAACCTGCCTTACACGGTGTCGAAGCATGCGGTCGTCGGGCTGGCGGAGTATCTGTCGGTCACGCATCATCATCAGGGCATCCGGGTTTCCCTGTTGGCGCCGCTCGGTGTCCGTACCCCGATGCTGGGCGACACCGACAAACCGTTCGCCCGTAACGCGGCGGGTCCGATCAAGGAGCCGGAGGATGTCGCGGAGATGGTCGCCGCCGCGGTCGAGGAGGAGCGCTTCCTGATCCTGACGGACGAGATCGCCCAGACCTGGATAGAAGGCAAAACCAACGATATCGAACGCTGGCTGCGCGGCATGCGCCGGCTGGCCGAGAAGATCGAAGCCGAGGGCGGGCGGGACCCTTAAACACGATAATCCCCGCTGACCGCTGCCACTTGATGGCCCGCTATAACCGCTGGATGAATGGCAAGCTTTATGACTGCTGCGCCGAAATCGCGGATGACGAACGCAAGCGCGACCGGGGAGCGTTTTCGGTTCGATCCACGCGACCCTCAATCACACCCTCTATGGCGACCTCGCCTTCATGCCGCCTGCCACTGGGTAAGGCTCCCGCGGTCAGGCTTGCATCGTTTCCAATAGCTGCTTCTGGAAGTGATGCACGTTGCGCTCCCAGACCGGGGAGAACACGACTTCGTCGGCGACCGGTGAATGACGGGCAATCTGCTGTTCTTCCCAGATGCCGAAATCCTGGCTGCGGATCCCATCGCGCCCGTCCGGCTTGCGGCTCTTGCCGAGCCAACGATCGAGCACCTGCTTTCGAGCGGGCGCGTAGTTCCGGCCTGTCGCTCCCTTGCCGGCGAAGAAGAAGCCCATCTTGGCGACCGTACGGTTCGGCGCGAGCGGGTCGATGATGACCGAGGCCAGATGGTTCTCCGTCACCGTGAGGGTAACGTTCGGAAACAGCACGCTAGTGCAGACCGTTCGCGATGCACCGGCTTCTACGGGAATGGCGGGGAGAGGATGTTTCACGTCGCCCTTGCCGCCGCTTTTGGCACGCGGCGGCCGGCCTTTGCGCGCTTTTAGCGTGACGAAACTGCCGTCCTGTAGCGTTTCCGTCCAAGGCTCGCCGGTCTTCAGCTCGAGATCGTCCGACATCTTGTTGAAAATGCCCTTGTGAACCCAGATGTGATGGTAGGTCTCCCAATTGTCGTTCTGGAACTTCCAGTTCGCCTGGAATTCCCAGTCCTGTCGCTTGCCCATGGCCGTCGCGCCGATCTCTGTGCCGGCGACCAGATTCTCGAGCGGCGCCACATGCTTTTCGATTGGCGGCGCCGTGCCGTCGAGATTGACGAAGATCCAGTGATGCCAGACGGCACAGCGCACCGGCGCGAGACCAAGCTTGCAGCGGTTGAGATCGGTGCGGTTGCCGTCTTTTGTGCCGTCGAAGAAGGGGATCGCTTTGAGCGCCCCGTCCAAATCCCAGGCCCACGCGTGATAGGGGCAGGTCAGTGTGGTCAGGCCCTTTTCCGGTTTGGTCAGTACGGTCGCGGCGCGGTGCCGGCAGACATTGTGGAACGCTTTGATATCGCCTGATTTATTGCGCACGAGGATGATCGGTAGTTTACCGATCATTACAGGCATCGCATCGCCGGGATTCGGGATGTCGGCTTCGAATCCGATGCCCATCCAAGTGCGCGGAAAGAACTTCGCCTGCTCCAAATCGAAGAATTCCTGGCTGGTATAGGCGGCGCCCGGCAGTCCGCCGGCTTTCTCGATAGGTTTGCGGATTGCGGCTACCGCTTTCTTCCCCAGGATCTGCTCAACGGTCCGTGCCATCGTCGTCTCCTATTGCTGTCGCCCTACCATCCTACGGCATAGGCTGTTCGCCGCGGATCAGCGCCGGCTTCCCGAAGGCCCGTTTGCCCGTCGACCCGTACCGTGCAGACGGATCCGGCTAGCCATTTGAAGTCGGGCCACCATTCCACATCGTGACCGAGCGCCGACAAGGCATCCCCGGTTGCCTTGTCAATGCGGCCTTCCAGATTGATCCGGCCGGGTTTGTAGCTGTGCGGTAGGGCAGAGCCGGGCCAGCTGTAGCTCGCGATGCGGGGCGCTTCGACGGCGGCTTGCGGGCTCATGCCAAAAACATGGACGTTCAGGAAGGCTTGCATCTGTGCCTGTCCAACGACCTCGCTGCCCGGCGATCCGAAAGGCTGCACGGTACCATCGGCGCTGATCGCCAGCATCGGACTTGCCGACATGCGGGGACGACGGCCCGGTCCGACGCAGGCCGGATGCTCGGGGTTGGTGTGTGCGCGAGATCCCCACATGGAGGCGGTGAGCCCCGTGCCCTGCGTGACCGGTCCGCTGATCACCGGGTCGCTGGGCGTTGCGGAAAAGACGTTGCCGTCGCCATCCACAGCGCAAAGATATGACGTCTCGAGCGGTTGCGCGGCGTCGCTTGTCACGGCTGCGCCGCTCGACGGGTCCGGCATCCAGGGTGGCGGTACCTTGTCATCGACTGTGCCGGGCGGTGGCATTTCGGGCCAGGCCTGGTCTGGACGGATCAGGGCGCTGCGCGCTTCGGCGTAGGGTTTCGAAAGCAAAGTGTCGAGCGGCACATCGATGAACTTGGTGTCACCGTAATAGAACTCGCGGTCCGCCGCTGCGAGCTTGAGCGCTTCCGCGACGGCGTGAATATATTCCGGCGAATTATGGCCGAGCGCCACAAGATCGATCGGCTCCAAGAAGTTCAAGGCTTCCAGGATCATCGGTCCTTGGCACCATGGCCCGGTCGAGAAGATATCGGCACCGTGAAACGTCGTCCGGCACGGCGATTCGATCTCAGCTCGGAACTCGGCGAGGTCCTCGCGGGTCATCAGGCCGCCATCTTGTTCCTGATGGCGCACCAGCGCTTCGGCGATGTCGCCCTTATAGAAAGCGTCGCGCGCGGCCTGGAAGCCGGCGGCGCGGCCGCGGTCGGCATGCGCGGCCTCCTCGTCCGCCATGTATTGCAACGATTTGGCGAGGTCGTTTTGCACAAACAGCTTTCCGACTTCCGGTAATTCTCCATTCGGCAAGTATATCTCTGCGGTGCTGGGCCAGCGGCCAAAGGCGTCTCGTTTGTCCGCCAGCCGGTCGCGCATCATGGGATACATTGGGAATCCGTCCCGCGCGAACCGGATCGCCGCCGCGGCGACCTCGTCGAACGACATGGTGCCGTAGCGTTCGAGCGCGGTCAGCCAGATGTCCGGTGCGGCGGGCACGACGGTGTGCAGCAAGCCATCAGGCACCTTGCCGCCATGATGTTCGTGGAAATAGTCACAGGTCGCCGCACGCGGCCAGGGGCCGACACCACTGATCGTCACGACTTCCCGCTTGTCGGCGAGATAGATCAGGGTCGGCGCGACGCCGCTGAACCCGACGAATTCGCTTTCCAGAACGCAGGTGGCGAGACCGGTTGCGACGCCGGCATCGATGGCGTTGCCGCCTGCTTCGAGGATCTGGAAGCCAGTTTGCGCGGACAGGTAATGGCCAGAGGCGACAACATGCTGGGTGGCCATGACTGTAGGGCGTAGTTGCTGTTCCGTCATGATCGGTCCTCTACGCTGGCCAGACCGGCTCGTGCGTCCCCAGCGGCACGACCGGGCGAGCCCAATGCGGCGCCGTTTCGGAAAGCTGAACCGCGGGCGCCAGATGTTCCAACTCACCAAAGGGCGTGTTGCTGCGCATCAGCAGGTCGGCAACGTCCTCCGCATTTGGATCCGGCAGCGACAACGCGTCGGCGGCGGCATCGACCCGGCCCAATCCTTTCAGCCAATGTGCGGTTTGAACCAGCGAGACCTGAACGTGGTAGCTGCCGCCTTCACGTGCGCGGCGGCCGAGTGCGGTCATGGCGCCGAAGGCCATCAGATAGCCGCTGGCATAGTCTAGTAGGGAGACCGGAAGGTGCCACGGCCGGTCGCCGCCTTGCTCATCACAGATGCCGGTGGCGTTCTGTACCAGCGTGTCGAAGCCTCGCCGGTCGCGCCACGGTCCCGACCGGCCATAAGCGCAGAGCGAGACATAGACGATGCCCGGCCGGATCGCCGCGAGATCGTTGGGCCCGAAGCCGCGGGCGGCCAGCGCGTCGGGCCGGTAGCCCTGCGTGAAGATGTCACCGTCGCGAACCAATGCAAGAAGCGTGTCGCGCCCCGTCTCGTCGCGCAGATCGACATGGGCGGCCAGCTTGCCATGCCCCGTATCCATGACGAGTGCCGGGTGGAAGGGCAAATGAGGCCCGCTGATCCGCATCACGTCCGCACCGTGCTCGGCCAAGGTTCGGCCACAGGTTGGGCCGGCCAGCACGCGGGTCAGGTCGAGCGCGCGGACTCCGGCGAGCGGCCTGTCACCGTCCGGCAACGGTTCCGGGTCGCTATCGCCGATGCGGGTGATTTCCATCAGCGGCAGCGCGTCGACCGCAGCGGCGTGCTCCGAGGCTTCCCACTCTGTGGCGGTGCGGGTCATGGTGCAGCACATGCCTGCCGCGACCAGGGTCGTCTCCAGCTTCGCGGCATCCCAACCTTTGACGGCAGCGGCGACGGCTTCCTTTGTCGCCTCGCACCCCAGTATTTCCAAGGTGCCGTCGCGGTGATGCGGGAAGTTACAGTGCAGTTGGACCCAACGCCCGTCACCGCATTGGTAGAAGTCGGAGATGTCGGCCATGCCGCCGGACGCCTCGCCCCCGACCTTTCTGGTGTATCGGGCGCAGCGCATGGCGATCGCGCCGGTCCGAATATCCATACCGACATCCTGACGTCGCCCGGTACGCAGTTCCCATAGGTCGGCAGCGGCCAATCCACAGGCCGCGATCGACGCCGCGCCGGCCGTGCCGAGCAGGAAATTGGACGGCAAGACCGGGTCTGCACCGGTGAAGGTGACGTGGTCGGCGGTAATTGTGTCGAACCCGACCGTGTCGAGGATGCCGGCGAGAGTGGAAAGCGGCGTTTGGTTGGTCATCGGTCGGGGCTCCCTCTACGCCGGCACCAGGCCGAGCGCGTGTTCCATGCGTTTGCGGTGATGTTTCGGCGCACCGAGGCAGTGATAGAGTGACCTTGACATTTTGGTATGCAGGGTCAAGCCGTATTCACGCATCACGCCGATACCGGCATGCACCTCATGTGTGTAGTCGCAGGCGCGCAGATAACCGTCCGATGCCAGCGCCTTGGCCATATGCACGCTGCTGGCCGCGTCCTGGCCGGTATCGAGTTTCCACAACGCCTCATAGGTCGGCCAACGGGCGGCATCGAGATAATTCACGATGTGAATGATGTGGTCCTGCACCCTTTGAAATTTGCCGATCGGCTGGCCGAACTGGGTGCGCTCGCGGGAATACTCGACGGACAGTTCGAACAAGGCCTGACAGGCACCGACCTTGTACGCGCAGAGGATCGGGATGGCGCTCCGCAATGCTGTGTCGAAACCGGACCAAGCAGCGCCTTCAGTGCCGAATAATTCGCCCGAAACGTTCTCGAAGGTCACCTCCGTCACGCCGCTGAGGAAGCCGGGCAGAACGCGGATGGCCACACCCGGTGCCTTCGCATCGACCCGCAGCAAAGACGGGCCAGTCTCGGTGCGCGCCATGACCAGCAAGTCGGTTGCGCTTGCCGCATCGTGCACGAACAGTTTGGTGCCGTTCAGCACGTAGCTGCCATCCACCAATTTTGCTTCCATCGCCACGTGATTTGGCGACCAGCCGTACCGTTTCTCGGTGATGGCCAGCGCCATGATCCGATCGCCCGTTGCGATTTCCGGCAGCCAGGCGCTTTTCTGCGCCTCGGTCGCGGTGTTCATCACGGTAAGCGCGCCGAGGACTCCGGAGGAGAAGAAGGCCCCCGGTACCGGGCCACGGCCCAGCTCCTCGTACAGGACGGCCACGTCCGTCAGGCTGTTGCCTGTACCGCCATAAGCTTCCGGGATCGCCATGCCCATCCAGCCCAACTCCGCCGCCTCGCGCCACAAGGTGTCGGTCATGGGCACTGGCCGGTCGTCGAGCGACAGCAGAACGTCCTTGGCGAAGCTGTTGCGCACGACATCGCGCGTGGAGTCCTGGATCAGTTTCTGGGTTTCGGTGAGGGAAAGGTCCATTGCTCTATTCCTTTACCGAAGCGCGCCGGCTTTTTCGCGGTCCTGCCGGCCGATGCCGATGCGGCGCGACATGATGACTCGCTGGATGTCGGTGGTAGCGCCGGGATGCAGCGCGGTGATGGCTTCGCGCCCGTACAGTTCCAGTGCGCCGTTCAGAGGCCCGTATGTGGCATCGTTGGTCAGCGCGTAGGGGCCCGCGATTTCCAGCATCTTCTCCGCGATGTCCAATCCGCTGAGCTTGCGGCGCAGACTGAACTGGGAGCCTTCGTAAGAGCGTGGCTGGCCGGTCTGCGACATCCAGTAATTGCGGATCCCGAACAGTCGGGTGACCTCGGATTCGATATAAAGATCGACCAGTGCTTCGCGAGCCGCCTCGCTTTCCAGCGGCGCATAGCCATCCTGTTCCGACTTTGCGTAGTCGATAAAATCCTGAATGACCTGTCGGTCGCCGAGCCGCCCGGCACCACCGTGTTCGACCTCCAAATGGGTCGTCGCCACCTTCCAGCCATTGTTCTCACCGCCGACCAGGTTTTCCGCCGGCACGCGTACATCGTCGAAAAACACCGTGTTCTTGTGGCCGCAACCGCTGCCGCCTTCGCCGCCGGCGGTCAGGAGGTTGAGTGGCGTCACGGTTATCCCGGGCAGGTCCATCGGGATCATGAGCCAGGACAGATTTTTGTGTCGGTCGCCGTTGGGGTCGGTGACGACGATCGTCCAACTTTGGTCTGCGCCGTGGCTACTGCCCACATAAATCTTCTGGCCGTTGACGACGTAGTGGTCGCCGTCACGGATCGCCGTCATCTTGATACCGGCGAGATCGGAGCCCGCGCCGGGCTCGCTCAGCAACTGCCAGGTCCGCACCAGCCCCTTGCAAATCTCCGGCAGGAAGCGGTTCTTGTGCTCTTTGCTGCCCCAGACCAGGATCGTTGGCGCCGCCATGCGGCCGCCCGCATCGTAGTAAGGCGGCAGGGTCAGACCGGCGCGGCCCATCTCTTCATGCAGGATGACGACTCTTTCCACGGGCAGGTCGCCGCCGCCATATTCCGTCGGCATGTTGGGATAGAGCCAGCCTTGCGCACCGAGTCGTCGCCCCAACTCACGGCGCAGCTGATATTGCTCCAAGGTCAGGTCGCCGGGATCGACCGGAAATTCCATGCCATCGGGCATGTTCTCGTCGAGCCAAGCCCGAACTTCCTCGCGAAACGCGCTCTGCTCGACAGAATCTTCTATGGCAAAATCCATGGACGGCCTCACTCCCTGCTAGCGGCAGAAAAAGTGTAGGCATCGTCCGTGGATGCGATCAAGACGCGGCCCCTAAATTGGACCCGAAGCGGCTAAGCCTTTCTGTGTCGGCGCGTTAGACTGAGACCGACCAGGCCGAGACCGATGAGGGCCATCGCGCTGGGTTCCGGAACGGAGGCGCCGGCGCCGACGATAATCTGAATATTGACTCGGGCCAGTTCATTCTCCTGCTGATCCATGGCGATCAGGAAGAAGTCATAGGTGCCGTCAAGGGTGGGGTCGAAACCGTCGAAAGGCGGGTCGTTGAAAAATTCCATATTCCAGGAATTCTGCGCCAGGTTGTTGTTCGCGATTAGCGCGCCATACGCTGCCGTATCCCCGAACGGCGCCACCGTGCCGCCGCCGTTACCGGTTGCGTTCGTCCCGATCGCATGATCCACAAACAGCTGATTGATGGGATCGAAATCGAGCAGAAACTGACCGGGACCTGGATCGAAATCAATGCCGATGCGGTACAGGAAATTGTCCAGGTTGGCGCCATTGCCATCGAAATTTGAATTAATCGAGAATTCGAAATTCCAGACCGGCGTCGTCGGCGCATTCGGCACGAATCCGAATCCGCCCGGTGCGATCCCTGCTGCAAAATTGAAGGTGCCGTCGCCGTTGCTGTTGAAGATGTTTTGCGGCTGATTGTTGGTGTCGAAGCGGAGTTTTCCGCGCAGTCCGAGTTCAATACCGTTCTGCCAATCGACCGTAAAACTGCCATTTGCGTTGCCGGAGCCGAAAATAACATCCGACGTCACATTTTGATTGTGTGAGATGATGGCCTGAGCCGTTCCTGACAAGCCAAGGCCCGCTGCCACTAAAGTGGCGGCGATCATTCTGCGAAACATAACGAACTCCCCGCGTCTATCTTCCGAGCCCCGGTTGATACTGTGTTCGCAATTTTTGCGAATATTTATAGCAGAATTAATACCATCTCAACGAGTATGTAAGGTCTGGCGCTGGTTGACCGCTACGGAGACCTTTGTCAGGGTCGCAGCCTGTCTACTCGTATGGAAGGATCTACGGTATGCGCCACGATGTGACGGTCGAATACAATGCCGAAGCGGCAATGCGCGATGGCGTGATCCTGCGCGCCGACATCTATCGTCCGAAAGCCGACGGTGGCTTTCCCGTGATCCTGTGCCGGACACCGTATGGCAAGACGCGCCGCGATATGCATGTGCGCATCGGCAATGAGATGGCGGCGCGCGGTTACATTACCGTCTATCAGGATATCCGCGGCCGCTACGATTCCGATGGCGAAGCGCGCTTGCATATGGGTTCTGACCCGGAAAATCCCTGCATCACGGACGGTTATGATACGGTCGAATGGTGCGCTGAATTGCCCGGTTCGACGGGCAAGGTCGGCACCTTCGGCAATTCCTATTGCGGGATGACGCAATGGGAGATGGCACCGACCCGGCCGCCGCATCTGGCTTGCATGTTCGCTCAAGGGGTCGTCGCCAACCATCTTGACCGGCATATGAGCGGCGTGATCCGGCTTGGCCGGCGCATGACCTGGACGATCATCAATATTAGCCCGGACTTCGCGCACCGCATGCAAACCAAGGGTGCGCCGAAGACGACGGAAGAGGCGGACGCGCTGTGGGAGGCGCGCGATCGCAGCAAGTGGCTGTGGTATCTGCCGATTTCGGAAATTCCGGAATATGTCATGCCGGGGATGGCCGAGTATTGGCAGCGGCTACTGCGCGATACAGTGAAGGATCATTTTCGCCACGAGGAACGGCATAAGGATGTTGCGGTGCCGGTCTTGAGCGCGACCGGTTGGTACGACCAGCAGGTCGGCACCATTAAACATTTCACTGGCATGACCGAGAACGCGATGACGGAACATGCGCGCGAGAACCAACGGTTGATCGTCGGTCCCTGGGGGCACACGACCTTGGCACTCGACCGGGAACTGGGGGAGATGGATTTCGGCCCGGAGGCGCAACGCGATTATTTCGACATCGCGGACGCCTGGTTCGGTAAATGGCTGAAGGGCGAGGAGACGGCGGCGGATGCCTGGCCGCGGGCGAAGATCTTCGTCATGGGCCGCAACGAGTGGCGCGATGAGGAAACGTGGCCTCCGCGTGGCATGGTGCCGACACCGTGGTATCTGCACAGTGCAGGCCATGCGAATGGAAATGATGGCGACGGCGTGTTGTCGCCGGAACCGCCGGGTGCGGAACCGGCAGATGAGTACGACTACGACCCGCGTGATCCCGTGATGACCATCTATACGATGGAGGGTCAGCAGGTACCTATGGATCAGCGCCGCCTGGACGGCCGGCAGGATATTTTGAGCTACACGTCCGCCGCTTTGGAGATCCCGGTAGAGGTGGTTGGGCCCGTCGAAGTGACTCTGTTCGCGTCATCGTCGGCACCGGATACGGATTTCGTCGCAAAGCTGATCGACATTCACCCCGATGGTTTCGCGCAGGAGCTTTGCTACGGGCTGGTGCGTGCGCGATACCGAAACGGAACCGAAAAGGCTGAATTGATCGAGCCCGGCAAGGTCTATGAATTCGCCATTACCTTGAACCCAACCGGCAACCGATTCATGGAAGGACACCGTATCCGCGTTGACGTCCAGAGCAGCGATTTCCCCAATTTCGATCGCAATCACAATACCGGCGCCGATGACTATCGCGATGCGGTCTTGGCGGTCGCGCATCAGACCGTATTTCACGACGCAGACCGGCCGTCGCACGTGACGTTACCGGTGATGCCGATTTAGCCGGCAGCCGTGGATTAATGAATTTCGCGACACAGGTTATGTCTTAAATTCATTACCGGAATGTTTCATGCCTGAACTGCAGACCTGCCCAGCGAGAATTGCAGGTTGAAACTGTGGTCCAGAATGGTCATTCGATTCGCAGAGCAAAGGGGTGCTTGAGCATGCACGGAATCCTCTCGAACGGCGTATTGAAAACTCTGGTTTTGGTCGCAGCTTCTCTTGGCCTCGCCGCCTGTCCCGGTGACACGCCGCAGTAACAGGCGCAGGCACCACAAGCGCCGCAGGTCTCGGTCGCGAAGCCGATCGTGAAAGACATCAAAGAATGGGACGACTTCACCGGCCGGTTCCAGGCGCTGGAGGCCCGCAGCTTTTCCTGGAGATCGACCGGGTGAAGGCGCGCATGTTGAATGTTCCGATCCCAGCGATTTTCGAGGCGCTGCAGGTCAATCTCGGGAGGGCTTACGTGAACGACTTCAATGCCTTTGGCCGGGTTTACCAGGTGCGCGCCCAGGCGGATCAGAAGTTCCGTTTGGAGCGGGAGGGCATTTCGCGCCTCAAGGTGCGCTCCGCAACGGGAGCATTGGTATCGCTTGGGACCTTGGTCGAGATTCGCGACGTTGCCGGACCTGATCTGGTACAGCGCTACAACATGTTCACCTCCGTGCCGGTCCAAGGTAGTGCTGCGCAGGGCGTATCGACCGGCGATGCGCTGAATACGATGGAGGCAATGGCCGCGAAATTGCTGCCGCAGGGTGTCAGTTTCGAATGGACCGAGTTGGCATTTCAGGAGAAGCAGACCGGCGACGCCGCGATCTACATCTTCATATTGTCGATTGTCTTCGTCTTCCTTGTACTCGCCGCACAGTATGAGAGCTGGATTCTGCCCCTCGCGATCATCCTGATCGTGCCGCTCAGCATGCTGTCGGCGCTGTTCGGCGTGATGACACGGGGGATGGACAACAACATTCTGACGCAAATCGGTCTGATCGTCCTGGTCGCGTTGGCGGCCAAGAATGCGATCCTGATTGTCGAATTCGCCAAGCAGCAGGAAGATGAGGGCAAGGGATTGATCGACGCGGTGGTCGAGGCCTGCCGTCTGCGGCTGCGGCCGATCATGGTGACGGCTTTCTCCTTCATCCTTGGCGTGGTGCCACTGGTTGTCGCCACGGGTGCCGGCGCAGAAATGCGCCAGGCGCCGGGCACGGCCGTCTTCGCCGGAATGCTCGGGGTCACCCTGTTCGGGCTGTTTCTGACGCCGGTGTTCTATGCGGTGTTGCGGGCGCGCCGGCAAAAACAAGAAGCGGTACCTGCCGACGCCTGATCGACGCGTCTTTGCTTACGCGGTGGAATCTGCTGATATTGTCCGGACATCCGGTCTTTCGAAGGAGAGCGACGATGAATGTGACACCACTCGACGCGTCATTCGGTGCGACGGTGACGGACCTGAAGCTGACCGACTTGGATGACGGTGCGTTTCAGGCGCTTTACGACACCTGGCTGCGTTATTCGCTGCTGGTCTTTCCGGGTCAGCATCTCGACAGCGAACAACAGGTCGCCTTCACGCGCCGTTTCGGGCCGTTGGAGCCCAAGCTCGAACTCTATGAATTCAGCAATATCACCGGGGATGGCACCATCCGGACCGCACCGAACGACGACATGATCAAGATCCTGAAGGGCAACATGGATTGGCATCAGGACAGCACCTATATGGAGGTGCAGGCCAAGGGCGCCACCTTTCGGGCGGAGATCGTGCCGCAGACAGGCGGTGAGACGGGCTGGGCCGACATGGCGGCCGCCTACGATGCCCTGGACGATACGATGCGCCGCAAGGTCGATTCGCTGTCGGCGCAACACTCGCTGGTGCACAGTCAGAACAAGGTGGGGTTCGGCCTCAAGGACGAGGACAGCGAGTATATGGGATATGGGATGGATCAGCCGAGCGCGCCGTTGCGTCCGCTGGTCAAAACACATCCCGAGACTGGCCGGAAATCGCTCACCATCGGCCGGCATGCGTTTGGCGTTCAAGGTATGACGGATGCGGAGTCGGAAACGTTTCTTTCCGAACTCGTCGACTTTGCGTGCCAGCCGCCGTGGGTGCACCATCACAAATGGGCCGCCGGCGATATCGTGATCTGGGACAACCGGTGCCTGATGCACCGCGCCTGCCCATGGGACATGACCGAACCGCGGGTGATGTATCACAGCCGTCTTGCAGGTCATCCGGATCATGAATTTGCGGCGATGATCTGACGAGGGAGATTTGATGTCGATGCAAGTCATACCACTCGATGCGACGTTCGGCGCGACCGTCAGCGGCCTAAAACTCTCCGAATTGGACGAGGCGGGCTTCGCCGAAATTTATGATCATTGGCTTCGCTACTCTCTGCTGGTCTTTCCCGGGCAGCATCTCGACAATGAACAGCAAGTTACGTTCGCAAAGCGGTTCGGTGCGTTGGAGATCGATTTAGTCGAGCTCAGCAACGTCAAGGATGATGGTAGCCTGCGAACGGCGCCCGACGACGATCGGATCAAGATCTTGAAGGGCAATATGGGCTGGCATCACGACAGCACCTACATGCCGGTGCAGGCCAAGGGGGCGGTGTTCCGTGCTGACACCGTGCCGTCCCACGGCGGGGAGACGGGCTGGGCCGACATGTGCGCTGCGTACGATGCCCTCGGCGATGCGATGCGAAATCGGATCGAAGGGCTGTCGGCGCATCATTCGTTGACCTACAGCCAGGGGAAGGCTGGGTTCAAACATAAGGACAAGGACAGCGAATATAACGGTTACGGGTTGGATCAGGACGGCGCCCCGCTGCGGCCGCTGGTCAAGACCCATGCCGAGACCGGTCGCAAGACGTTGACCATCGGTCGCCATGCTCACGCCGTCCCGGGACTATCGCAAGCGGACTCGGAAGCGCTGCTGACGGAACTGGTCGACTTCGCCTGCCAGCCGCCGCGTATTTATCATCACGGATGGCAGCCGGGCGACGTCGTCGTATGGGACAACCGCTGCCTGATGCATCAGGCCTGCCCATGGGACATGGCGGAGCGGCGCGTGATGTTCCATTCGCGCCTGGCCGGTGATCCGGAACATGAATTCGCCGCACCGAACTAGATCACGGGGAGGGCGCACGGCGTGGCGGATCAGTACTACGACTATATCGTCATTGGCGCGGGCTCTGCCGGTTGCACGCTCGCCAATAGGCTGAGCGAAGATTCAGCAGCAAAGGTCCTTCTGTTGGAGGCCGGCGGTTCGGATTGGGGGCCGACGATACGCGTGCCGATTGGCTGGGGCCGCATTCTGCAGAAACAACTTTATGACTGGGGCTATTTCACCGAACCGGAGCCAGCGCTGGACAATCGCGAGGTGGAATGCGCCCGCGGCAAGGTGATCGGTGGCTGTTCCTCCGTCAACGCAATGGCCTATGTGCGCTGCCATCCGCTCGATTTCGATCGCTGGGCGCGCGGTGGCTGCACCGGCTGGTCCTATGCCGATTTACTGCCCTACTTCCGCCGTCAGGAAGATTGGGAGGGCGGTGAAGACGACTATCGTGGCGAGGGCGGGCCGCTGACCACGACCCAGAACAAGTATCCCGACCCGCTGGTGCACGCGTTGTTCGCGGCCGGCGAAGCGGCCGGCTATTCGGCGACCGAAGACTATAACGGTGCGCAGATGGAAGGCTTTTGCATCATGCAGTCGACCATCCGCCGGGGCTTACGGTGCAGCGCCTCGGTCGCCTATCTGCGTCCGGCGCTCTCGCGGTCGAATCTGACCTTGTCGGCGAAATCCATGGTGCTGGAGATTCTGTTCGAAGGGACGAAGGCAGCCGGTGTCCGGTACGAGAAGGGTGGGCAGTTGTTCACGGCGCGGACTAATGGCGAGGTGGTGCTGAGTGGCGGCGTGATCAACTCGCCGCACACCTTGATGTTGTCGGGGATAGGTGATCCGGAAGAGTTGGCCGAGCAAGGTATCGAATGTCGGGTCGCCTTGCCGGGTGTCGGGAAGAACCTGCAGGATCATATGTCGGTCGGCATCGAGTATCAGCGCAAGGGTGACGGACCGTTCGTTAATACGCTGCGCTATGATCGGCTTCTGCTGGAAATGGCCCGGGCTTACGTCTTTGGCACTGGCTTTGCGACCGCCATGCCAGGACCGGTCATGGCATTCCTGAAAAGCGATCCGGCACTCGACCAGCCGGACATCCAACTATTGACGCGTTTCGTGCCGCCGGAAACGCAGCCCTGGTTTCCCGGCTACCGGCCTCGGCCGAAGGACGCCTTCATGTTCCGCCCCGTGCTGCTTCATCCGGAGAGCAGGGGACACGTCAAACTGCGCTCCGCCGATCCGCGCGATCGGGTGCGGATTTATCAGAACTTCCTTAGCACCGAGAAGGATTGGACGACGTTCACCCGGGGTGTCGAGATGGTCCGTGATGTGGCCAGTCAGAAGTCGCTCGACGCGTTTCGCGGTCCGGAAATTGCGCCTGGCCCCAACTGCGCGTCGCGGGCCGATATTGAGGCCTATATCCGTAAAACTTCCTGGACGGTGCACCATCCGCTGGGCACCTGCAAAATGGGTTCGGCGGACGATCCGGAAGCGGTCGTGGATCCGACCCTACGCGTTCTCGGTGCGGACAATTTGCGTGTCGTGGACGCCTCGATCATGCCGGACATGCCCGGTGGCAATATAAACGCCCCTGTTATCGCGATGGCGGAGCGGGCGGCAGACATGATCCGCGGCAATCAACCTTTACCGCCCGCGGGGCTTTGACCGGGCCGTGCCGTCAAGCTCCGGCGACGGGGATGCTGAAGTGAAAGGTTGAACCTTCGCCGCTCTTCGAACGGAAGCCTATCGTGCCGTTATGCTGGGTGACGATCTTGCGGCAGATGCTGAGGCCCAGACCGGTCCCAGGGACCTGGCTCGAGCTCAAATTGTCGATTTTGAAAAATTTTTCGAAAATTTCGTCGTGGAACTCTTCCGGGATTCCACACCCCCAATCGCGTTCTGCGATATCGACAACATCTTCATTGTTTGTGACGCAAATCTCGACACGGCTTTCGTCGTCGGAACTTTTCGCGGCGTTCGAAAGCAGATTCGCCATAACCTGTAGCAAGGCTTGCCGGTTTCCGGGAACGGCAAGGTTGGGAACGCTGCCGGCAACTTCGAAGGTTACGCCAAACCGGTCACCATAGGCCGCGTTCAACTCGACGCCTTCCTGCACGAGCTGGCGGATTGACACCGGGGAGTCGTCGAACTCGATCTGCTCGGTTTCGATCTTTTCCATGTCGAGCAGGTCGCTCACCAATTCCATCAGGCGTTCACAGTTGCGGTGAGCGATATCGACAAGTTGTGTCGATTCTCCGGACGTTTGTTCCGTTAAAACGTTTCGGAGCAGGCTGATCGATCCAAATAGCGAGGTCAGCGGTGTAAGTAGCTCGTGACTGACTGTGGTGATGAATTCCTTTTTGAGGTTCTCGAGCTTTCGCCGCTCGGAAATATCCTCCGTCATCGTATACCAGCCGCGGATCTGCCGATCAGGCCCGAACTCCGGTGCTGAATAGATTTTGACGTCCCGCGAAACATTGTCTGGGTAGCGAATTAAGTCCTCAATGATGACGGTTTCGTCTTGCAGGACTGCCTCCAGCGTTTCTTGCAAGGACGAGAAGTCATCCCCATGCGCGTCGTTGACGGATAGGCCAATAATTTGGTTTTCCGTTTTCCGGTACCATTCGCATGCGGTGCGGTTGACCAATGCGTATCGCTTCTCTCTGTCGACATACGCTACGGCAATGGGCAGAGCGTCGAGCACCAGCCGCTTCTGCATTTCGCTTGCGTTGGCTTGTGATAAGACCTCCCGGAGTTCGATCTGCGTTTGCTCTAACGCCTGGGCGTTTGTCAGCGCGATCGTTTTTGCCTTTTCCAGGGCGCGCGTCATGTCGAGGAGTTGTCGCTTCTGCGAATTCATCGCGAGCGCGAACCGCACGGACCGCTCTAGCCGTGCCGATGTGATTTCCGATTTCGGTATAAAATCCGCGGCGCCGGCTTCGGTCGCGGCGAGGTCGATATCGCGGTTGTCCTGACCGGTATTATCGGGGAAGCGCTCGATGCGTCCCTCACCGTATTCGATAGATACACCTTGGCCGACCTCGCCGCGCCACGGTCGCAACTTCTCAGGTCACTGTCGATGTAACCGCAGAGGGCCAGTGGGGCGCTTTGCGAAACCTGCGCTACGAAGACTGCCGTGCTGACTTGATCATATCGGCCGCTTTCTCGGCGATCATCAGTACCGCCGCGTTGGTGTTGGCAGAGACCATACGCGGCATGATGGAGGCATCGACGACGCGCAGTCCTTCCAGCCCGTGCATCTTAAGGTTCGGATCGACCACGGCCATCGGGTCGGTACCCATCTTGCAGGTGCCGATCGGGTGGTAGACCGTAGCGCCGTTGCCACGCAGATAATCCAGGATCTCATCGTCGCTTTGCACGTCCGCGCCCGGAATTGCTTCCGCTTCGATATATTTCGCGATCGCCGGCTGTTCGAAGATGCGGCGTGCCGCCTTGGCGCCGGCCACCATCGTATCCTGGTCGATCTTGTCGCCCAGATAGTTTGGTCGGATGGACGGGTGGTCGTTGGGGTCACTGGAGACGCAGTGCAATGACCCGGTGCTCGCCGGCCGGTGCTGCCAGAAGCCAGTCGTCATGCCCGGGAAGTCGTCGAGCACGCCGATCTGCCCATCAACATAGCTGGCCGGTGCGAAGGAGATCTGGATGTCCGGTGTCTCGACACCAGGCATCACCTTGATCGAGGCGCTGACATTGCCTGGCGCGGCGGTCAGCAGCCCGGTCCGGCTCGTCGCGTAGCGCAGCAACTCGACACCCAACCGCCAACCGCGCGAGCGCTCGTTGAACGTCCCAATGTTCTTCGCCTTGAAACACAGCCGGGCGAGATAGTGGTCCTGCAAATTTTCGCCGACGCCGGGCTGATGGTGCACAACGTCGAGACCAAGCGATTTGATCCGCTCGGCGTCGCCGATGCCCGACAGTTCTAAAATCTGCGGCGAACCGATCGAGCCAGCGCTGAGCAGCACTTCGCGGCCGGCGCGGGCTTCCTGTTCTGCACCGTTTTGTGTGTAGGCGACACCGACGACACGACCGCCTTCGACGATGATGCGGCGCGTATGCGCCTCGGTCTCGATCCGCAAATTGGGCCGCGATCGGGCCGCCTTCAGAAAAGTCTGCGCTGTGCTTTGCCGCCGTCCGTTCTTGAGCGCTTGCTGGAAGTATCCGACGCCTTCCTGGGTCGCACCGTTATAGTCGCCGTTGCGCGGGATGCCTGCCTCAACGCAGGCCTCCATGAAGGTCTCTGTGAGCGGATGCTGCTCGATCGGCTCGCGCACATTGATCGGACCGCCGCGGCCACGGATGGAAGGGTCGCCGACTTCGGCATTCTCGAATTTCTTGAAATAACCAAGCACATCATCGAAGGACCAGCCCCGATTGCCGAGCTGCGCCCAGCCGTCATAATCCTCGCGCTGACCGCGCACGATCAGATGGCCGTTGATCGAGGATGATCCGCCGAGGACCTTGCCGCGCGGCCAGTGGATCGCCCGGTTGCCCCAGCCTTCTTCCTTCTCGGTCGCGAAGCACCAGTTGACCTTCTCGTTGTACAGGGTCTTGAAGAAACCAGCCGGGATATGAATGAAGGGGTAGGTGTCCTTTGGACCTGCCTCCAGCAGCAACACCGAAATATTCGAATCTTCGGTCAGTCGGTTGGCCAGCACGCAACCGGCTGAGCCGGCGCCAACAATGACATAATCGAAAGTATCCATCTTCTTCCTCCCGGGCATCCGCTTGCGGTGGATTTGGTTTCTTTGCCGAGACAGCTTATGACCTTTGAACGATGGCGCAAGACAGGTATCTCATCGCCGGCGCGACCGGCATCATCGGCCGGCGGTTGACGGAACGCATGGCGCAGGACGGTTCCGTAGTCGGCCTTTCCCGTCGCCCGCCCGATTCAACAATGGATGGGGTACGTTATCTGCCCCTCGACTTGACCGACGCGTCGGCGTGCCTTCAGGCAATGCAAGACCTCGACGGCATTAGTCATATCTTCTACGCCGCGCGACATGATCATGATTCGAAATCGCCGGAGAAAGTAGAAGAGAATTTGGCCATGCTGCGCAACCTGGTCGAAGCGGCGGAAGCCGCGGGGCATCCGGTGCGGCACGTGCATGTCGTTCAGGGGACCAAGTATTACGGCTCCAACCTGGGCCCCTTCAAGACGCCGGCCCGCGAGAGTGATGCCCGTGTGCCAGGGGCTAATTTTTACTACGCACAAGAGGATTACCTGATCGCGCGGGAGAACGAGGCTCGCTGGACTTGGTCGACGTCGCGTCCGCATGGAATCCTCGATGACCAGCCCGGGATTGCACGCAGCATGGCAATGGTCATTGCCGTCTACGCTGCGTTGCTGAAGGCGCTAGGCGAGCCGTTGTCTTTCCCCGGTACGCCGGGTAATTTCGAGGCACAATATCAGTGCACCAACACGGCACATCTGGCTGACGGGATCGCTTGGCTTGCGGCCACGCCAGGCTGCGCCAATCAAGCGTTCAACGTAATTAATGGTGATTACGTGCGCTGGCGCGATCTGTGGCCGGTCTTTGCCGAAATATTTGGCATGAAGCCGGGACCGGTTCGCACGGTACGGCTAACCGAGGTAATGGCCGACAAGGCGCCACTCTGGGACCAGATTGTCGAGAAGTACGGCCTGGTGCCGCAGCCTTACGAAGCCGTCGCGGTGTGGCCATATGGCGATCATTTATTTACGCCCCATTGGGACATGGTGTCGTCGATCGACAAACTGCGCGCGCACGGTTTCACGCAGACAGTTGAAACGAAACAGTCCTTTCTTAACGCCTTCGCGGCACTGCGGGCGGCACGGATCATTCCATAACCGGTTCTTTGTTTTAGGTTGTAAACCGGATTCACAAGTTCAGATGAAACCGGAAACAGTTTCATCTGAACTTGATCAGGTCTAGGCGAACGACGCCTCGACCTGTGCCATTTCATCCGTGCTGAGCGGCCCCGCGGCCTCCGCTTGAAGGCAGTCTTCCAGTTCGGTGCGGTTCTTGACGCCGAGTACGACCGTCTCGACCCCTGCCATGCTGAGCGCATAGCGGTGCGCCAGCGCCGCGGCGGATTCGCGGCGCTCGGCAGCGAGGGCGCGGAATTTTCCGGCCTTGTTGAAGTCGGTCCGCACGCCATGATCTTCGGGAAGGTCGCGGTCAAGCGTATCGGTGAAAGCGCCGCCCTGCACCGCGCGGATACCCATTACCCCGATCTCCTGTTCAGTCGCGGTGGCGATCACTTCGCGTGCCTGTGTCGGGGCGCCGTAAAAGTTGAGTTCACCAGCGGAGTCGACCGGGTTGGCGAGACATTGCACCACGGCGGGTTTAGGTTCGCTCTCCAGCGCTTCGATAATTTGCGACGGGATCCCAATACCGGTGATACCCCAGGCGCCGATGCGGCCCTGTGCTACCAGTGTCTCGAACGCGGACTGTACATGATTGTGGTAGATTCTGCGCCGGGTCGCCGGCCGGTCGCCGTAGACGCTGATGTCGTAATCGTCCGGCACGATGTTGGAATGGAGAAAGAATATGTCGACCCGCTCCAAACGCATCCGTTCCAGGCTCGCCGAGAGGCTGTCCGTCAGCGCTTTCTCGACTTCATCAGGATCGGTTGTGCCGAGCCTGCATTTTGTCGTGACCTTGATGCCGTCCGGCAGTTTGCCCTCGAACGCGGCGCCTATGACGTTTTCCGCTTCGCCCATGCCATAGGACGGTGCCAGGTCGAGCAAGTCGATCCCCGCGTCGATCGCAGCGTGCACGGTGGCGATACATTCGTCTCGGGTCGTCTCCCCCCAGAGCTGGCCGATGCCGCCACCGCCAAGTGCGAGCGCGCTAACGGGCCACAACTTGCCGAGATGTCTTGTACGCATATTCCTGTCCGTTTTCTTTCAATGTCGATTCGGTAAACAATACGTGGCAATAGTAAGGTTGCCGGCGCAGGTCGTACAGCAACGGCGTGAGTCCTTTACCGACATCCACCAAAACAGGTTCAGGGCGTTCGTTTCGTAATTCGATAGGCGTAGGCATATGGCGGAAGAATACGATTTTATTGTCGTCGGCGCGGGGTCGGCAGGCTGTGTGCTGGCGAACCGATTGACCGAAAGCGGCAAATACAGCGTCTTGCTGCTGGAAGCAGGGGGAGCTGATTCGCACCCTTGGGTTAAGGTTCCGACCGGAATCGGCAAGATGCTGACGGACAGCCGTTTCGTCTGGCCCTACAAGACTGAGGCGGAGCCGGAACTTAACGACCAGAACATATATTGGCCGCGCGGCCGGATGGTCGGCGGGTCGAGCTCGATCAACGGCATGATCTTCGCTCGCGGTGGGGCGCACCGGTATGACGAATGGCGCGATGGCAACAATCCCGGCTGGGGTTTCGACGATCTGCTGCCCTATTTCAAGCGCATCGAGGACCGGCAGGGCGGCGATCCGGAATGGCGCGGTACGGGGGGACCGTTGACGGTGTCCGATGGAGGGTATCGTGATCCCCTGTCGCGTGCCTTCATCGACGCTTGCGTCGAAGCGGGAACCTTCGAGACGCAGGACTACAATGGCGCGCAGTTCGAGGGTGCCGGCTGGCTTCAATACTCGATACAGAACGGTCGCCGTTGGTCCACTGCCTCTGCTTATCTGCGTCCGGCCCAGTCACGTGCCAATCTCGACGTACAGACGGAAGCGCACGCAACCGGCCTCCTTTTGGAAGGAAAGCGGGCCGTGGGCGTAAACTATCGCAGGGCGGGCCAGACCCACGAAGTTCGTGCCGGTCGCGAAGTTATCCTGGCGGCGGGCCCGATCATTTCCCCGAAACTCCTGGAACTGTCCGGTATCGGTGATAGCGAAATCTTGAGCGCACACGGCATCGAGACGGTGCATTACCTGCCCGGTGTCGGGGAGAACTTGCAAGACCATTTGCAGAACCGCATGACCTATGAAACCGATAAAAAGGTCACGATTAATGATGTCTTGAATAGTCCGCTGCGTGGTGCATTGGAAGGTCTTCGGTACCTGGTGAAACGGGAAGGAATTCTCTCAATTCCCTCAGCGGCGGCGCACGCGATTATGCGCAGTGACGAAACTGTCCCGTATCCCGATCTGAAGTTTCAGCTCTCGTTGTTTTCCGGAAAGGACCGCTACTCGCGTGACAAGAAGATCGGTGTTGACCAATTTTCCGGCGTCAGTCTGGGCGTGTTTCAGCTCTATCCGGAATCGCGCGGCTCTGTGCACATTCGCTCAGCCGATCCCGATGAAATGCCGGAGATCAAGGCGAACTACATGTCACACCCAAAGGATCAGGCGTTGGTGTTGCGTGGCATGAGAATGGTCCGTGAAATTTCGGCGCAGCCCGCCTTCGCGCGTCATATCGTGCGGGAGGTCCGCCCTGGTCCAGAAGCCCAAAGCGACGAGGAGATTCTGGCCTACGTGCGGAACAGTGGACAGACCTCTTGGCACCCGATCAGCAGTTGCAGGATGGGGCGAGGTGCGAGTGACGTTGTCGATTTCGAACTCCGCGTGCACGGGATGGAAGCGCTGCGCGTTGTCGATTCTTCGATCATGCCGAACATGCCGACGTCCAATACCAACGCACCATCAATCATGATCGGGGAGAAGGGTGCGGATTTGATCCTAGCCGCGGCGAGTGCTGCGTAAACGGAGCGGCGTCTATACCGCTACGGGTTTCTTAAACGGGATCGGTGTGCCGGGATAATCCGATCTGGCTGCGGGAAACCGGACAGTGACCGTCGTGCCGACACCAAACGTGCTCTGCAATTTGAGCGTCCCGTCATGCTGCTCGACCAAGGCTTTTGCGAGCGGCAATCCAAGCCCTGTGCCTTCATATTTTTGTGCAAGGGTACTCTCGACTTGGCCGAACATGGACAGGGCCGTTGCAACCTGTTCCGGTGCGATCCCAATACCACTGTCCGCGATCTGGAAGGTGATGTCGCCATTTAGATCGTGCCAGACATCGATCAATATCTTGCCGCCTTGATTGGTGAACTTAATGGCGTTTACGGCGAGGTCCAAAAGGACTTGTTCGAGCTTTCGCTCGTCTGCGGATAGATAGGAAAGCTCTTCATACAGATTAATATCAAGAGTAATAACGCTTTTTTGGACCCGCTGTAACACGAGGTTTCGTAGCGCCTCCCATGACCGTTAAGATCGAAAGCACGGATTCTTCCAATTTATCCTTGCCGGCGCTGAATTTCGAGATATCCAAGATATCGTTGATTAGGTCGAGCAGATGTTGCCCCAGAGTAGTTGATGTTCCCGGCATACTCACGGTATTTCTTGCTTCCGGCGGGACCGAGTAGCTTATCTTTCATGACTTCGGAAAATCCGAGGATTGTATTGAGCGGTGATCACAACGCTGGGCTGCCAGGCCTCGATGAGGGAGCGGACTTTCAATGCAGTGGACCGCTTGTCTGCTTCGCTTTTCGCCGTTTTGGTGTCCATGTCGAACTGGCGCAGCTCGCATTTCCCTGCAGCGTTGACCGCAGCCCGGCTTCGACGTTGTCCCACTATGCGTAGCCTTTGTGATACGACGAAACGAACAGACACTTTGGCAGTGAGTTCGATGCTTTCACCGGCGGTGCACTCGTCAGCAACAAGGTGGCACTTTCACCGCACAACATACCTTCCACAGCGCGCATAAATTACTCTAATTTTAACCTGGATCGGAATTTTAGGTCTGGATGTGTTGGTTCCAGTTAACGGCAAGTATGAAGTGAGAGATATTAAGAAACTTTAGTCGATACCCGCAAAAGCGTAGAAGCTCACACGGCTACCAAAGGTGGATATTTTTGTAGATTCGGACGTTGATGTCTGCGCCCATGCCCGGCGTGATGTAAGGCGGTGGGGCTTCCAGGGAAATACGGATCGGCACGCGTTCCACGGAGCCGCCCAACTTCTTACCCTCTACACCATTGCCGCCATTTTCGATGCTCGCCGTGGTGACATTGCCGATCTGACGAACCTTGCCAAAATAATCCTCGAACGGATAGGCGTCGAAATTGATCCGCACGTCTTGATCGATCTTAACATGGCGTATTTGGCTTTCGTCGACATAGGCCTCCACCCAATACCGGTCTGGGTCGTGCAGGATCAGGATATTGATCCCGTCTTCCACATACTCGCCCTTGAATTTGTGGATGCGCCCGACGACGCCGTCGATCGGGCTGGTGATGAGACGGTAACCGAGGATCAGCTTTTGTTTGCGGATCGAATCCTGGATCCGGTTCTGCTTGATATCCGAAATTTCGATCTTGTTCCTCAGGATATCGAGCTTATGCTGCTCCGCCCTTAGCTGCTTCAGTTCCTTCTTGGCGATCGCGATCCTGCCGCTGTAACTCGTGGCCTGCGCTTTCAAAACGAGCGCCTTGTCCTGTTCTTCCGTCAGTTTGGTTTCCGGCGTGAGCTTCTTTTTGAACAGGATGCGGGTACGCGATAGGTTCTTCTCGGCCAGGCCGCGCCGGACGAGCAGCGCCTTATAGGCGACTTCGAGTGTCCGGATCTTTTCGCGCTGGGTTTCCAGCTTGGAGCTCAACTCGGCTTCGAAAGCGGTTTTCTCCGCCTCGAGGCTTGTGCGGCTGGCTTTCTCCAAGGCCAGGTCGGTCTGCAGGGAATCGATATTCAGCTTGATATCGTCATGCACCAGGGTGATCAGCAACTGGCCCGCTTTGACCGGACTGCCTTCGGCGACATGGACCTGCTCAATCTTGCCATTGATCTGCGCAGATATGTTGGTGAAGTCGGTCTGGACCTTGGCATTGCTTTCGTAGACATGGGTGAACCAGAAGAACACCTCGTAGGCGAGCAAACCCA
>CAJWOT010000014.1 GCA_913044215.1 uncultured Rhodospirillaceae bacterium
CCGCACGCCCGGCGGCGTGGCCGCGACGATACGGTCGAGGTCGGCATTGAGGTGGTTCAACAGGTCCGGCGCCAGCGCGTCCTCGACAATGACCGCGCCGTCTCGCTCGAGGACAGCGATCACGTCGGTGGCCGCAGTGTCGCCATTCAACCTCTGCAGCTGCGGTGTCATAGGAAAATCCCCGTTGGTCGCGCTCAGACTTGGCAGGATAGTCCGTGTCTGACAGCGGAGCCAGTGATGTGGGTCTTCCCCCGCCCGGTCCCAACGTCTTTAATGGCGCGCCACAGCGAACAAGGACCGTCATGCAGGACACTCCCCTTCAGGGCATCAAGGTGCTCGACCTCACGCAGATCTACCAGGGCCCGTACGCCTCCTTTCTCATGGCGATGGCGGGGGCGGATGTGGTGAAAGTCGAGAGCCATGCGGGCGACCGTATCCGGCGCAATCAGGGCGCCGAGACGCCGCTTGCTTTTGCGATGCTGAATTCCAACAAGCGCTGTCTCACCCTCGATCTGAAACATCCCAAGGGCAAGGCGGTATTGAAGGAGATGGCCCAGCACGCCGATGTGATGCTGGAGAATTTTGCCGCCGGTACGATGGACCGGCTCGGCCTCGGCTGGGACGTGATGCGTGAGGTCAATCCGAAGCTGATCTATGGCACCGCCACGGGCTATGGCGTCACCGGCCCGGACAAAGACCAGCTAGCGATGGATCATACGGTACAGGCCGCTGCCGGCGTCATGAGCATCACCGGCGAGACAGGTGGCCCGCCGGCGCGCGCGGGCGGCACGCCGAGCGACATCATGGGCGGTATCCACTTTTACGCCGGAATCCTCTCCGCGCTATTGGCGCGCAACGCGACGGGGAAGGGGACCCGCGTCGAGGTGGCGATGCAGGAAGCGATGTATTTCGTGCTGTCGAGCGAGTTCGCCTCTTACCACCGCACGGGCGAGTTGCCGGAGCGACGTGGCGACAAGACGGCGGCAGCCAGCGCGCCCTATGGCCGTTATGAGTGCCGGGATGGCTGGATTGCGCTGATCGTGGTCAGCGAGCCGCAATGGCATCGGCTGGTGACACTGATCGGCCGGCCGGAACTGGCGGACGATCCCGAGTATGCCAACCCGATGCTGCGCCACCGCTTCGAGGCAGAGATCAACGAGATGATCGGGAGCTGGACGGCGCAGCGCAGCAAGGACGAGGCCTACCAGTTGATCCGCGATAACCGCATCCCGGTCGCCCCGGTACGCGACGTGGGCGAGGTCATGAACGATGCCCACATGCATGAACGCGGCATGCTGCACCGGATGGCTCACCCCTAT
The DNA here is from genome assembly GCA_913044215.1 of uncultured Rhodospirillaceae bacterium. Classification (GTDB taxonomy): domain Bacteria; phylum Pseudomonadota; class Alphaproteobacteria; order UBA8366. The sequence continues at coordinate 1,320 of CAJWOT010000014.1, forward strand.
ATCGGCGATGTCGTCTTGCCCAGCTCGCCAATCCGCTTGTCGGAGTTCCCGCCGGTACCTTTGGAATTCTTTCACGAGCCGGGTGCCGACAATGCGGACGTGCTGGCCGACTGGCTCGGGATGGACGATGCGGCGATCTCTTCGTTGGCCGAGGAGAAGGTGATTTAGTGACACGATTCGGTTTCACGGTGCCCCGACAAACCCTGCGGACATGACTCTTCGCCGCCTTTCCGTACTCGACCAATCCGTTGCCATCGCCGGACGCGCGCAGGCGGACTCGATTCGCGAGACCATTCAACTGGCCAAACACTGCGAAGACCTGGGCTACAGCCGCTTTTGGGTCGCGGAACACCACAATCACGACACGATTGCGGGAAGCGCGCCGGAAATCGTCATGTCGGCGATCGCGGCGACGACCGAACGTATCCGCATCGGCAGTGCCGGGGTCATGCTGCCGCATTATTCCGCGCTGAAGGTGGCCGAGCAGTTCCGCGTACTCGACGCTATCGCGCCGGGCCGCATCGATCTGGGGCTTGGTCGCGCGCCGGGCTCGGATGGGCGGACGGCCTACGCGCTCAATCCGAATGCGGCACAGGCGGCGGAACAGTTTCCGGCGCAGGTGCGCGACCTGCTGGCCTGGGTCACGGACGGGGCCCTGCCGGAAGGGCATCCCTTCGGCATGATCCGTGCCTTTCCGGCCGGTGAGACGGCGCCGGAGATGTGGATGCTGGGAACGTCGGACTACGGTGCCCAGGTTGCGGCGCATTTCGGTATTCCCTATTGCTTCGCGCATTTCATCACCGAAGGGCGGGGCTGTGCGCAGGCCTTGGCGCTGTATCGGGAGCACTACCAACCGAACGAGCGCCATCCGGAACCCGAGGCGGCAATCTGCGTTTGGGCACTGACCGCGGAGACCGAGGAAGAGGCGCAGTTCCAGTTCATGTCCCGCGCGCGCTCGCGGCTGTTGCGCGACCGCGGCCAGTTGCAGCCGATCGAATCCCCGGAGATGGCTGCCGGGCAGGCCTATACGCCGGCGGAACAGGCGCGGCTGGAACAGCTGCGCGAGAATGCGCTGGTCGGCACGCCGGATGCCGTTGGTGGACAGTTGCGGAATTTGGCGGAACAGCTGGGCGTCGAAGAGATCGCAGTGCTGACCTGGACGCATGGACTCGCGGCGCGCAAGCGGTCGTATGAACTACTGGCAACCGAATTCGGGATCGGAGGAGCATGATGGCCGAAGAATTTATTCTGACGGAAATTGAGAACGGTGTCGGCTATCTGACCTTCAATCGGCCCAAGGCGCTGAATGCGTTCAACAACGAGATGATGCATGAATGTATGGCGGCGATGGATCGTTTCGCAGCCGACGATGAGGTCAAGGCCGTGATCGTCCAGGGCGCGGGCCGCGCCTTCTCTGCCGGTTTCGACCTAAAGGCGTCGGCGGAACGCAACCTCGACAGTGTCGACAAGGTCCGGGCCCAGATGGCACTGCAGTTCGACTTCATCATCAAATTCTGGGATTGCCCGAAACCGACCATCGCCGTGACCCAAGGCTACTGCCTTGCCGGCGCATTCGAGCTGGCGCTGGCCTGCGACATCACGGTGGCGGCGGAAGGCACGATGTTCGGCGAACCGGAAGTGCGTTTCGGGACCGGTATCGTCGCCATGCTGTTGCCGTGGATCACCGGACCGAAACAGGCGAAGGAATTGTTGCTTACCGGCGATGACCGGGTCAGCGCCGAGGATGCGCTGCGGATGGGGATCGTGAACTGCGTCGTGCCCCCGGATGAAGCCCTGCCCAAGGCTAAGAACACGGCGCGCAAGATGGTACAGTCCGCGGCTATCTCCGTGCAATTGACCAAGCAGGCGATCAACCGCAGCTACGAGGTCATGGGGTTGCGCCAGGCGCTGCTGACCAGCCTCGACATCGATGTGGAGATCAACGCGACGCCATCCTGGGAAAAGCGGGAGTTTGCCCGGATTCGCAAGGAACAAGGGGTGAAGGCTGCGATCGCTTGGCGCGATGCGCGTTTTTCGGATGGTGCGTAACCGTTAATCGGACGGCAGGATAGTCACCCACATCGGCTTGGCGCCAACCTCTTCGGTCGCGATAGGCTCCAGACCGCGGCTGGCGCCGTCGATGCGGTAGGTGGCGAGCCGGCCGGATTCCAGCCCGGCGGACAGCAGGAAGCGGCCGGCCGGGTCGATTTCGAAGGCGCGCGGCACCGGCTCCGCGGCGACATGGCCATTCGCGGTCAACAGGCCGTTGGCGTCGTCGACGGCAAAGCAGGCAATGCTGTCATGGCCGCGGTTGGGGGCGTACAGAAAACGCCCATCAGGCGTCATGCGGATCTGCGCGCATTTGTTGGCACCTTCCCAATCCGACGGCAGGGTGGTCAGTGTTTGCCGGTGCGAGAGGGTTCCGGCGTTGGGGTCGAAATCCAGAACGCTGACGCTGCAGCCTTGCTCGTTCGAGACATAGATCATGTCCAGTGTGGGGTGAAAGCAGAAGTGCCGCGGGCCGAGCATTTCCGCGGCGGTGAAACGATCCGGCGCGTTAGGCGCCAACTGGCCGGTTTCCGCGTCGAAGCGAAACTGGAAAATCGCGTTTGGCGCACCGTTGCCCTCGATATGGGGCACGAAGGCGAACCGGTTGGCACGGTCGGTCTGAAAGCAGTGTGCGCCGCGCCCCGTCGTGCGCCATTCGATGGGTGGGTCTTGGGCTGCGCCATCCGCGCCGATGCGGTGCACCGAGGCCTTCTCCGCCAGATAGTAGGCGCCCAGCAGGAAACGGCCGGTCCGGTCCATTCCCAGGTAACAGGGATCGGAGCCTAGCGGGATCGTTCCAAGCGGTGTCAGACTGCCGTCCGAAGCGCCGATCCGGAAGCTGGTCAGTTGATTGGAACCGCGCTGCGCCACATGCATGAATTGTCGGTCCGGCGAAATTGCGACTGGTGCCGGTCCGCCGAGCAAGGTGACATCGTCGCGGAGTGCAAGTGCGCCGGTCACCGGGTCCATCGCGTAACGGGCAATCCGATCCTCGCCCTGGAGCGTGACGAAAACATTGTAGGTCATACGTCGAGTCTTTCGGGTCAGTTCGTGGCGTCCTGCAGCACCATTTCTGCGGCCTTTTCGCCGATCATGATCGAGGGGGCGTTGGTATTGCCGGAAATCAGGGTCGGCATGATGGAGGCGTCGGCGACGCGCAGCCGCTCGATGCCACGGACCCGCAGCCGTTCGTCGACGACGGCGCGGTCGTCCTGGCCCATCTTGCAGGTGCCGACCGGGTGATAGGTCGTTTCCGCGGCAGCCTTGATCCAGTCCAAAATTTCATCGTCCGATTCCAGTGCTGCACCGGGGGCCAGCTCTTCAACCTGTAAGGGGGCTGTCGCGGGCGCGGTCATGATCGACCGGGCGATGCGGACCGCTTTGATGGTCAGTTCGGCGTCGACCGGGGCAGTGAGAAAATTGAAGTTGATCGCCGGCGGCTGATTCGGATCGGCGGCGGTGATATGGATGTTGCCGGTGCTTTCCGGGCGCATCGGGTGGGCGTAACAGGTCATGCCGGATTGCTTGGAAATCTTCGGTCCGGGTACGGTCAGCATTGGGACCCAGCCGAGCAGGAGATCCGGCGCCTCCAGCCCTTCGCGCGAACGTACGAAAGCGCGCAGCGGCGCCGCGACAGAGCCAAGCATACCTTTGCCGGTCGTCAGGTAACGCAGGACCTGGTTGACGAGGCCGAGACCGCGGCCGCGATCGTTGTAGGTATAGCCCTTGGCCTTGATCGCCCAGCGCGTGCGCGGTGCGAAATGATCGCGCAGATTTTCACCGACCCCGGGCAATGCCTGCCGAACTTCTATACCGAGCCCTTGCAGCAGTTTCGGCTGACCGATGCCGGACAGTTCGAGCAATTGCGGCGAATTGACGGAACCGGCGCTGATCACGACGTCGCTTCCCGCTTTGGCCTCTTGGGTCTTACCGCCGACTGAATAGCGCACGCCGGCGCAGCGCGTGCCGTCGAGCAGGATCTGCTCGGTCAGCGCGTCGGTGACGATGTGTAGATTCGGGCGATTGTGGATCGGTGTCAGGTAGCAGTGCGCGGTGCTCATCCGCCGGCCATCGGCGATGGTCGCCTGGCTCATGGCGATGCCGTCCTGCCGCGCGCCGTTATAGTCCGGGTTGTGCGGGATTCCGACCTCGCCGGCGGCCTTGATAATCGTTGCCATAAGCGGATCGCTGGCGTCCGGGTCGGTTACGCGCAGGGGGCCGTCCCGGCCGCGAAATTCGTCTTCGCCGCCGCCTTCATAGCTTTCCATGCGCTTGAAGCAGGGCAGCACGTCTTGGTAGCTCCAGCCGCGATTTCCCATCTGCGCCCAACTGTCATAGTCCTGCGCCTGGCCACGCACGAAGGCGGTACCATTGATCGAACTCGATCCGCCCAACATCTTGCCGCGCGGTACGTAGACCGAGCGCCCATTCGCGTTGGGGATCGGTTCGGATTGGTAGCGCCAGTTTGCCTTCGGATTGTTCAGTAGCTTGGCGTAGCCTGCCGGAATGCGGGACCAGTGATGGCTCGCCGGGCCGGCTTCCAATAGCAGGACCTTGTGCTTCGGGTCCGCCGACAGGCGGTGCGCGACGGCGGCGCCGGCCGACCCGGCGCCGACGACGATAAAATCGTAGGTTTGCGCGTTCATCTCTGGCATGGCACCAGCTTAGGAGATGAGACCCGACGGTTCCAAGTTTTGGCGTGCCGTTGCGCGCACCCGGCAGTCAGCCATCTTTTGCTCCGTCCAATGAACCGAAACCGCCGCCACCCGGTGTTTCCGCGATAAGCCGATCACCGGCCTCGGTGACGATGGCAGAGGATTGCGGCGAGACGGGTTTCGCGACACCGTCGCGTTCGACGGCGAACCGCGATGGCGCGCCGGGCCCGCCGCCGGCAAAGCCCGGTGGCGGATATTGGTGCCGATGTCCCCGAAGCGCGAGGCTGCCCGGCGCCAGGAACCGCAGCACGCGCCGCAAGCCCAGCCCGCCTTGGTATTGTCCCGCGCCGCCCGAGCCATCGCGCAGTTCGTGTCGCTCGACGATCGCGGGATATTCCTGTTCCAACATCTCCGCCGGATAATTCATTGCGTTGGTGACCGTATTGTCCACCGCATCCATCCCGTCCGCGCCGGATCGCGCGCCGGTGCCGCCGGTGAGCGAGTTGTCCACCAGGATACGCGGCTCTTCGCCGGGTGTCGTCTGAGGGGCCCAGATGAACGGCATGGTTGTGCCGCCGCTCGATGTGGCGCAGGCCCGGTCGGGCGCCGCCTGGCCGAGGCATTCGAGCACGCAGTCATAAGCAAGCGAGGCCACCACGGCGCGGGCCCCCACCGGTGCCGGCAATACGGGATTGAGGATCGATCCAGGAACGCAGGTGACTGTCAGCGCGCGCTGCAGTCCGCCATTCATGGGAACGTCATTGTCGAGCATGCAGCGCAGTGCCACCAAGCTGGGCGCGATAGCGTTGGACAGCACGCAGTTCAATGGCCGCGGCACCTGATCGCTCGAGCGCGAGAAATCTACGCTGACCTGTCCGTCACCGATGACGACGTCCGCGACGACCGCTATGCCCTGATCTTCGCTGTCATAGTCGGGCCCGTCGACATGACGCGCCGCGCTGTAGGCGCCCGGTGTTAGCTGCCGCAGCTGATCGCGCACGCGCCGCTCGCTATAGTCGACGTAAGCGCGTGCATGGGCGACGAAACTCTCCTTGCCGAAGCGCGCCACAGCTTCCTGTACGCGCCGGATCCCAAGCCGCGTGCCGGCGACTTGCGCCGCCAAATCGCCCCGAAAACTGGTCGGGGTGCGTGAGTTGGCCAGCAAGATGCTCAGGACCGGCTCGTTGAAGCCGTCCCGTGTAAACAATCGTTGTACGGGTACCTGGAAACCCTCTTGAAAGATTTCCGTCGCGTCGGCCGGCATGCTGCCGGGGGTTTTGCCCCCAACATCGGTCTGGTGCATCAGCGTGCCGACATAGGCGATGATCTCATCCTCCGCGAAGACCGGAGCGATCGACACAAAATCGTTCAAATGCGGACACCCTGACCAGGGGTCGTTGGTGAACAGAATATCCCCCGGTTCCAGCGGCTGACCATAATTCTCCAGCATCGCGCGGTGCACGGTCGCCAACACTGAGCATTGCACCGGAATGGCGTCAGCCAGGGCCCAGAACTCACTCGACGGGTCGATTATTCCGGCCGAGCAATCGAACGCCTCCTTGGTGACAGGGGAATAGGCGGCACGGATCATTGCCACCTCGACCTCGTTGGTGACCGTCCGGCAGTAGTTGCCGACGACCTGCATCGTGACGGGATCGATGTCCGGCGTCATTCCGACGTTCCTTTCAATGCCATGCGCAGACAGCCATTGTGCAGCAATGTGACCCGGGCATCAGGAGGCACGATGACAGTGGTGTCGGACTGTTCGATGGCAGCGGGACCCTCAATACCGCGCTCCGCATCGTGCCGCGAATATACCTGTGTTGTGTGTGCGGCACCGTCGAATGCCAGTCTGCGGGTTCGGGACGGCGGTGATCCGCTATCTGGACCTTCGTCCGTCAATTTCGGCGGCGCACCCGCGATCCGCGCACTGACGCGTACTGTGATGACTTCCACCGGTTCGCCGGGACTGGCGTGACCGTAGAGGCGCTCATGCTCTTCGTGAAACGCGGTCTGAATTTTCGTCGGATCGGTCCGTACAGCATCGGTCAGGACGACATTCACCTCGTAAGACTGCCCTAAATAACGCATATCGGCAGCGTACCGAATTTCGACCGCATCGGCATCGTGCCCCTGTGATCGGATCTCCTGTGTGGCTTGCGCTGCCAGTTCGGCAAATGTCCTCGAAAGATCGTCATCGGCTGTCGCCGCGGCGAGCGCAATTCTTACGCCGCGACTTTTGTCGACACGAAAATCGGCACCGAGCAACCCGAGTGCGGAGTAAACGCCGGGATAGGGTGGGATCAGGATGGTGCCGATCAGTAGCTGTTGTGCTATGGCCCAGGCATGTACCGGCCCGGCGCCGCCAAAAGCGACAAGCGTCAGCGTTCTGGGATCGATGCCTCTTGCGACCGAAACCAGTCGGACGGCGTCCGCCATCTGCGCGTTGGCGAGGTCGAAAATTCCGCGCGCCGCTTCTTCGATCGACAGGTTTAGGGGATCGGCGATGCGTGTGCCAATCGCATCGCGGGCCGCGTCGAGCGACATGCGTCCGAGATACTGACCGGACCCGACCTCGTCGAGGTAGCCCAGCACCAGGTCGGCATCCGTCACAGTGGGCTCCGTGCCGCCGCGCCCGTAGCATACCGGCCCCGGTGCGGCACCGGCGCTGCGCGGACCGACTCGCAGCGCGCCGCCGGGATCGATCCACGCGATGCTGCCGCCGCCCGTGCCCACTTCGGCCAAATCGATCACGGGTACCCGCAAAGGATAACCTGTGCCTTTTTGCAGGAACCCACCGGCATGCGCCGCGCCGCCGACTTCGTATTCGTAATTCATCGCCGGCACGCCGCTGTTGATCAGCGAGGCTTTGGCCGTGGTCCCGCCCATATCGAAGGAAATGATGTCGGGTATGTTGAGCTCGCGTGCGACCAAAGCTGCACCGATAACGCCTGCCGCGGGGCCCGATTCGACCAATTCTTCGGGATGGATCCGGGCTGTTTCGGAGTCGAACAGGCCGCCGCTGGACTTCATGACCCAATACCGCCGTGGCGCGCCCTGTTCCGCCAAACGCTCGGACAGCGCTTGCAGATAGCGGCCGACCACGGGTGCTAGATAAGCGGCGATGACGGTGGTGCTGGTGCGCTCGAACTCTCGCGCTTCCGGCGCGATTCGATGCGACGCGAATACCGGTGTCTCGGGACCCGCCTGAATGGACCCCGCCAATTCCAGCACACCTCGTTCGTGACGCGGATTCCGATAAGCGTGAATAAACGAGACGGCTATCGCCTCCGCGCCTTGGTCGCAAAGGTCGGCGATGGCGGCGCGGACTGCCGTTTCATCGAGCGCGACCAGTACGTCGCCGTTGGCATCAAGGCGTTCGGGAATTTCCACCACCCGCTCGCGCGGTATTAGTGGTGCGAGCTTGGGGCGCTCCAGATCGTAGGGGTCGAAGCGCCGCTGACGTCCGATTTCCAGGATATCGCGGAACCCGTCGGTAACGATCAACCCCACCCGCGCACCACGCCGCTCCAGCAACGCGTTGGTCGCTGCGGTCGTGGCGTGCACCAGAAAGGAAATCTCCGAGATTTCGCCACCGAGCTGCGACACCGCCGCGTCGATACCGGACATGACGCCGAGGCTGAGATCCTCCGGCGTTGACAGCACCTTCACCGCCGCGACCGCGTCGCCTCGCACAGCCATGACATCGGTGAAGGTGCCCCCGATATCGACGGCCACCTTCAGTTTATGGTCGAGGTTCATTGTTGCCGGTTCATGGTTGCGAACAGCGCTGTTGCCTTAGGATCAGACTACGGCCGGATGGTTACGGCGCAAAATTCGTAACACCCATCTCGTGGCACACCTCGCCGATGGCTGCCGCAACGTCGCGCATGTCCTGGGGTTGCAGGGCACCGATGCAGGCGACCCTGAACGTCGGAATATCCGTCAGGTGGCCGGGATAGATCATGAACCCGCGGTCGCGCAGACGGGTGTAGAAACGCGTGAACTTGAAGTTGGGATCGGCCGGATCGCGATAGCTGATCACCACGGGCGCCTGCAAGGCGCGGTCCATCAGGGGCACGAAGCCCTGACCTTCCATCGCCTCCGCCAGTGCCGCATGGTTGGCTTGATAGCGGGCGAGGCGGGCCGGATTGCCGCCTTCGGCTTCGTGCAGCCGCAGCGCTTCGGCCAAGGCGGCGACCACGAAAGTCGGCGGTGTGAAGCGCCATTGCCCGGTTGCCTCGAACTGCTGCCATTGGTCGGCGAGGTCCAGGCTGTGCGACTGCGCGTTGCCGAGCGCAGCCCGCAAGGAATCCTGCGGCGCAAAGACGATGGCGCAGCCGGGCACTCCTTCGAGACATTTGTTCGGCGATGTCGCCAGAGCATCATAGCCGAGCTTATCCGGATTCAGGTCGAAGGCGCCGAATGTGCTGACCGCGTCGATCAGCAGCTTGCGGCCGCGGTCCGCGGTTACCCGCGCGATATCGTCGAGCGGATTAAGCGTGCCGCTACTCGTCTCGCAATGGACCACCACCACGTGGCTGATATCGCGGTCTTCGGCCAAGGCCGCGTCGATGGCGCCGGGGTCGACGGCGGTGCCTTCGGGGACGGTAAGTAGGCTGTGACCCCGCCCGAGCTTCTCGCAGATCGTCGCGATGCGCTCACCGTATTTGCCGTTGACTGGGATCAGCAGACGGCCGTCGCGCGGCAGAAAGGTCTGGACCATCGCCTCGACGCCGAACGATCCGCTACCCTGCACGAGTACGCAGCCATGGCTGCCCTCGCCACAGGCAAGACCGAGCAGTTGCGCACGGACCTGTGCCGTCATCGACCGGAACTCTTCGTCCCAGACCCCCCAGTCCCGGGTCATCGCGTCACGCACCCGCGGATCGGTGGTGACGGGACCGGGGAGATAAAGACGCAGCGATTTTTTGTCCATTTCGGCGTTCCAACGTGATGCGGTACGCAAGACTAACGCGCCTCTTGCGGTGAAGAAACGCGCTACCGGTTCCGACATTGTCGTTTGGTGTATAGTCCGTTTATGACGACATTCGATTTCTCAGAACAAACGATCCTGGTCACCGGGGCTGCCGGCGGGATCGGCCAAACCATCGCGAAGCATGTGGTCGACAGCGGCGGACGTGTCGCCCTTCTCGATGTCGATGCCGAAGGAGTCGCGAAAGCGGCTGGCTTTCTCGGCGTGAATGCCCTCGGTCTGGCGGGCGATCTATGCGATGCGGCGGCGATCGACGATCTTGTCGAACAGGCTTGGGCGTGGAACGGCCAACTGGACGGTCTCGTCAACTGCGCGGGCGTCTTCCCCAACACATCGATAATGGGTCTCGAAGCGTCGGAGTGGGACCAGGTGCTCGATACGAATCTGCGCGCGCCCTTCCTGATGACCAAAGCGGTGGCCCGGCGCTTGATCGAAGCGCAGACCGGCGGGGCGGTGGTCAATATCAGCTCGTCCGCAGCAACACTGGCGCGCCCGGGCGTCGCGCATTACGGCGCCTCGAAGGCCGGCGTGCAGCAATTGACGCGCAATTTGGCGATCGAATTGGCGCCGCATGGAATCCGCGTCAACGCGGTCGCCCCGGGATTGATCGCGACGGACAAGGTTATGACCAAGGCGGCTGGGTCCGGTAAAGCCGAACATCAGGCGAAAGTCGCGCGTATTCCCATGCAGAGGGAGGGCCGGCCGGAGGAAATCGCCGGCATGGTGCTCGTCATGCTGTCGCCCCTTGCGAGTTATTGTACCGGCAGCGTTTTGCTGGCGGATGGCGGCTTCACGCTCGGTATTCCAAGCTACTAAAGCCGCATTGAGTGCGTTAAGGACGGCCCCGTTGCGGCACCGCCCAGCAGGTCTTCTAAGGCCTCGATTTCGCTATCCGTGTCCGTCATTGCGTTTGGCCCTTTCACCAATACATGATTTGGGGCGCCATATTGGTTTACACGGGTCTAGCGTATTTTTTTATCGCTCGAATGGTGTCGGCTCGACGAAGGGGTAGCGGGCTGCCGCTTTAGCGCCGACGGCGCTGGCGTTCCGGACGTAGCGTGCGTCGTCGCCGGCGCGGGCGATATAGGCCCAGGACGGGATGCCGTCGGTCGCCTTTTGAATGAACAGCCGTTCCTTCTGGCTTTGGATGCAGGCTTCGTTCACCGCTTCCGGATCGTAATCCTGCATGATCTCCGCCGCCAGGCGCGCCTCGATTTCGGCGGTTTCCGGGCGGCCCGCAAGATTGTCGATCTCCAGCGGGTCCCGGTCGAGGTCGTAGAGCAGAGGTGGGTGGCCGTGCGTGTAGATGTATTTGTAATTGTCGCGGCGGATCAAGCGGCAAGGGGCGGAGACGCCCTCGCCGGTATACTCGGAAATCACCTTGTTGTCCCAGCCGGAGTCGCCGCCGTTCAGCAATCCGGTGAGGGAATTCCCATCGAGCGGCGAGGCTGGCTCGGGCGCGTCGCCGTTGGTGGCGATGTCCATGAACGTCGGCAGCAAATCGACCAGCGAGACGAGTTCGGAGGCCCGGCCCGGCCTGTAGCGGCCGGGCGCGCGGACGATCAGCGGCACGCCGGTCGATGGCTCGTAGAAGTACTGTTTGAACCAACCGCCCCGCTCGCCAAGCATCTCGCCGTGGTCTGCGGTCAGGACGACGACGGTGTTCTCCGCCAGGTCCATCTCCTCCAGTGTGGCCAGGATGCGTCCGACCTTGTCGTCCATGTATGAAGTCATGCCGTAATAGGCGTGTCTTGCGTTGCGGACGTGATCGTCGGTGATGGTCAGCAGATCCTGCGCGTGGCCATAATGCAGCATGCGGCTCATCGCGTCCTGCTCTTCGACCGGGATCGGCCCGACCTTGGGCATGTCGATCGTATCATGGTCGTACAGATCCCAGTATTTCCGCGTCGTCACAAAGGGCGAATGGGGATGCGTGAAGGACACCCAGAGCAGGAAAGGCGACTCCTTGTTGAATCGGGCCAGGTCGTAAATCTTCTGAATGCCCGCATGTTCAACTTCGTCGTCATAGTCGATCTGTAGCGAGCGGGCGCAGACCCCGGCCTCCACGACGGCACGCGGATTGATGCCGGTCGGACGGTATCGCTCGCCCACGATCCAATCCGGCGTCCAGGCGAAATTGGCCGGGTAGATGTCGGTGGTGATGCGTTCGTTGAAGCCGTGTACCTGATCCGGTCCGATGAAGTGCATCTTGCCGCACAGCACCGTGTGGTAACCGGCCGTGCGCAAATAGTGCGCCAGGGTCGGGACGGAGGCCGGCAGCTCGATGGCGTTGTCCCACTGGCCGATGGCGCTGGTGTGGCGGCCCGCCAGCATGGACATGCGCGACGGGACGCAGAGCGGGAAGTTGCAATAGGCGTTCTCGAATACCACGCCCTCATCAGCCAATCCCGCGATATGGGGGGCCTTGACCAAGGGGTGTCCGTAGGGCGGCAGAGCTCCCGGGGTCATTTGGTCGAGCTGGATTACAAGAATATTGGGGGCGTCTTTTGTCGCGGCCATCTTCATCTCCCTCTCTGCGCGGTCACTTTAGACGGCGGTGCCGCGGTTCGCCATTTTCCCGGCTCTTTATGGGTTATGAATTCGCGGGCATCATGTACGCATAGACAGGGAGGATAGAGCCATGGCCGAAGATCTGGGCGGGCGGCTTTTCACCATTGGGGTAATCACCGACACGCATCTGAACCAGGGCGAGGATAACTGCAATTCTCCGTTCGCGGTCAATAGGCTGGCCAATGCGCGCATGCGGCATGTCGTGCGCGAGCTTAACGGCCAGGACCTCGCCTTCGTGATCAATGTTGGGGATCTGATCCATCCGGTGCCGGCGGTTCCCGCCCTCTATGAGCAAGCAGCGGCCCGCTTTCACGAACAGGTCACGGATCTTCGCCATCCACTCTATCTGACGCCGGGCAATCACGATATTGGCGACAAGCCGAACGATTGGGCACCGGCGGCAGGCATCTGCGATGATTTCGTCGCGCTATGGGAAAAGCATTTCGGCGCGCACTACCAGTCGTTCGATCACGCCGGCATGCATTTCGTGATCGTCGATGCGCAGATCATCAATTCCGGTCTCGCCTGCGAGGCGGAACAGCAGGCCTGGCTCGAAGCCGATCTGGCCGCCAACAAGGGTAAGCGTATTTTCGCCTTTTGCCACTATCCGCCCTATTTCTCGCGCCCGGAGGAAGAGGAAAATTACGACAATATCGGTGAGCCCGGCCGAAGCTGGTTGCTCGGCCAGCTGGAGGCCAATGGCGTCGAGGCGATGTTCATCGGGCACGTCCATAATTTCTGGTACAACCGTTTCGCAGCGACCGACCTCTACATGCTGCCCTCGACCTCCTTCGTGCGCCAAGACTATAGCGAGATGTACCGCGCCAGACCCGACGCAGATGCGGAGGCGGGCCGGAACGACAAACCAAAGCTCGGTTACTTCCTGGTTCATGTGCACGAGACGGGCCATGTGATCGATGTCGTGCGCACCTACGGCAAAACTGTTGCCCCTGGCACACCGGAACCCGTTCCTGTCGACCGTGTCCCGCCGGTTCATCCACGTAGCAATCCGCATGGCGGCTTCGGTTTCGATATGCGGCAGAACTGGATGGAGGTGGTCGAGATACCGCCGACCGGCGGGCTTGATGAGTTCGACCGTAAGGAAGTGCGCAACGATTATCCGCTCATGGCGCTTTGGGAAATGGGGGTGCGCAAGCTGCGGGTCCCGCTTCGCGACCTTTTGGTTGACGATGTCCGCGACCGAATGCGTACGCTGACCCGGCACGGCCATGAGTTCACGCTCTTCACCTTCGGCGCCCCGAGCGATCGCGATGTCGCATTGATCGAAGCTAACCAGGATATCTTTGCCGCCTGGGAGATCGGCATGAACTGGGAGAAGCTTGAGAACATCATCGGCGGTATTGGTGACGCGGCGCGGCGGATCGATTTGCCGGTATATCTCTCGCGGCTGCGGTCCATCGACGAGCTGCGCATCGAGGCCGGCCACTACTACCACGTTATCAATCAAGGCTTTTTGGCCGAAGACCGTGGGCAGATGCAGGATTTGCTGTCACGCGTGGAACTGCGCGGCGCCGTCGATGGTTTCGTCTTCCGTCTGACAGCCGATCGCTTGCCCTGGGAGGCGGTCCATGAAGCCTCCACGTTGGCGTCCGAACTCGGTGTGCAGGCTTCGGTGCATTTGAGGATGTGCTGGTCGAATCCGGCGGAGGCGTGGGAGGATGATGATTGGGTCGCTGCGCGTATTTCTGAAGCGATGCTGGCGGCGGCGGTCCGGGACAATGTGGCCGTTTTCGCGGATACATTCATCGATAACGACCGCGGCTATTTCGTGCGCAACGGCGTGCTCGACCGCCTGAACAATCCGCGGCCGGCCTTTCATGTGGTGCGGTATCTGAACGGCCTGTTGTCGACATTCGAGACCATCAAACCGGGCGAAGTTGTCGAAACCGCGGACGCGCGCACGGTGTCTGTCCAGGCGGACGGCAGGACATTGGTCCTGCTGTTGCCAAAGGAAGGCCGCCAGGTCGTTTTGATCTCGGCGAACGATATCAGGACGTTGTTCGGCCCCGAAGGGTTTGGCGGAGAGCGGCTGGTCGATCTGGTGACCGGTCGCATCGAACCAGCGGTTATCGAGCAAATCGATGGCGAATACCGGATCCGGCTGTCGGGGGCGGCGGGGCCTGTTGTTTTGATGCCGTAACGCCACCCATGTGCGGAATTCTGCGACAAATGCGCCGCCAACCTTGCCTCTGACCGGTCTGGTCGTTTAGCGTTCACCCTATCGAATTTTCCCGCAGGGAGAGGCGCGTTGGTCGTAGCCGCGGCCGGGCCTTTACCGATATTCAATAAGCTTCAAAAGGAAGAGAACCGTGGAACTGAAACGACCGCTACCAACCCCCAGGACACCGGAGGCCAAGCCCTATTGGGATGGGCTGAAGGAAGGGAAGCTGATGATCCCGAAATGCAACGATTGCGGCCACGTCCATTTTTATCCGCGGATCGTGTGCCCATCCTGCCATTCGCGCAATATCGGCTGGACGCAGGCGAGCGGTAAGGGGAAGCTCTATTCGTTCGAAATCGCCCATCGTTCCCTGAACCCTGCCTTCAAGATCGAAGCGCCGTACATTCTGGCGATGATCGAGCTCGAAGAAGGGCCGCGCATGATGTCGAACCTGATCAATATCGACCCCGACCCGGCCGTCGTGAAATGCGATATGCCGGTTGAGATCGTCTTCGAGAAGCAAAACGACGACGTGACCATTGCGCTCTTTCAACCGGCCAGCTGACGCCAGCTGACGAAGAGAACGCGAAACGAATTCGATTGATGGAAGAGTGACATGAAAGAGCTATCCAATTCCGTATGCATCGTGGGCGTTGATGAGTCCGACGAAGTCGGCAAACAGCCCGATGTCAGCCAGCTCAGCCTGCATCTCCAGGCGAGCCTTAACGCCATCGCCGACGCCGGGCTGAAAGTGTCCGATGTCGACGGCATTTTCACTGCCGGCCAGCATTCACCGGCCACACTGGGCGAGGCGCTGGGCGTCAACCCGCGCTATGTCGACGGTACCTCCGTTGGCGGTTGCTCGTTTATCATCATGGTCGGCCACGCCTTGCTCGCGCTGCATCATGGCCTGTGCGACGTCGCCCTGATCTCACACGGTGAGAGCGGTCGTTCCGGCACCGGTGTAACCCGCGGTCGCGACACCAGCCTCTCCGGTCAATATGAAATGCCGTACGGCTTTGGTGGGGCGCCGACCTATTTCGGCATGATCACCAACCGGCACATGCATGAGTATGGCACGACGCTGGAAGATTGGGCGAAGGTCGCCGTTTCGACGCGCGCCTGGGCCGGCCTGAACCCGAAGGCGATGTTCCGCGATCCGATTACGGTGCAGGATGTGCTGGATTCGCGGCCGATGTTCTACCCGTTCAATCTGTTGAACATCTGTCTAGTGACGGATGCCGGCGGCGCGGTGGTTCTGACGCGGGCTGACCGGGCGCAGGATTGCGCCAAGAAGCCAGTCTATGTACGCGGTGCCGGTGAGGGTACCGATCACGTGCTGGTCACCGAGATGGAAGAGCTGCCGCTGAGCGTTGCCACGCGCAATTCCGGCAAGAAAGCGTTCGAGATGGCCGGCGTCAGCCATGGCGATTTCGACCATATCATGCTGTACGACGCTTTCACCTCGGGCCCGCCGATCATGCTTGAGTCGCTGGGCTTTTGCGAACCGGGTGAAGGTTGCTCCTTCTTCGATGCAGGGAAGTCCGATCCGGGCGGATCGCTGCCGATCAACACCAATGGCGGTGGTCTGTCTTACACGCATTCCGGCATGTACGGAATTTTCCCGATCATTGAAGCGGTGCGTCAGCAGCGCGGCGAATGCGGTGACCGTCAGGTGCCGGGCGCCAGCCTGTCTCTGGTCAACGGAATGGGCGGCATGCTCTCCGCGGCCGGCACGATCGTGCTGTCGAACCAGAAGTGATCCCGTAAGGATCGACGTTTGGGGAAAGGGAGCGGTCATGGCCGCTCCCTTTTTCGTTCCGCGAAGGAGTAGCGGCCATGGATCTGACGCTGTTCATCAACAATGAGCACCGGGCCGATGACGACCTGCCGGCCCGCTTCAACGATCATATCGAACAGGTGCGGGTCGCACGGCAGGCCGGATATGACGGTATCGCGGTCGGCAATCATCTCTCCTTCGGGTCGACGGCCTGGTTTCCGCCGCTCGAGACCTTGATGCGTTTGTCGGCCGAAGCCGACGGTATGTCGCTGTCGACCTGCATGCTCGTGTTGCCGCTATACCACCCCCTACATGTTGTCGAGCAGGCATCGCTCCTCGATATCATAACGGGTGGAAAGTTGATCCTTGGTGTCGCCCCTGGCTGGACAGAGGACGAGTTCAAGGCGATGGGGGTGGCGCACAACCGCCGCCTGGGCCGCTTTATCGAAGGGGTCACTCTCATGCAGCGCTTGTGGGCGGAGCAAGCGGTTGATTTCGAGGGTAAACACTTCCATGCCGAAGGGCTGTCGCTTGCCCAGAAATCGATTCAGAAACCGCGGCCGCCCATGTGGTTCGGCGGCAGCGTCAGCGCCGCGGTCGCGCGGGCCGCGCGTCTGGCAGATACCTCGCTCGGTGACAGTTGGGTGGCCTCTTCGCATCTGGTGGAAGATGTAATCGTGTCTCAGGCGACCGTTTTCCGCGACACGCTGGCTGAGCACGGCAAGCCGATGCCGGCCGAATTCCCCCTGCTGCGGAACATCGTTGTGGCGCCGGACAAGGCGACCGCTTTGAAAGAGGCGGGTCCATTCCTGGAAGCGAGCTATCGCGTGCTGGGGCAATGGGGGCTGTTCACCCAGGTCGTCGGATCGGACAAGGCGCAGCTTGAACTTGAAGAATTGCTGGCGGGCCGGGTGATCATTGGCTCGCCCGAAGAATGCGCGGAAGAGATTGTCCGTCTGGCCCGGGCGACCGATTTCACGCGTCTCGTCGCGCGGGTGCAGTGGCTGGGCATGGATCAGCGCATCGTGCTGCGCACCGTGGAGATGCTCGCCGACAAGGTGCTACCGCTCGTCGAGCGCGAGCTCGCCTGATCGGCATCGTGCGACGTCTGGTTTATCTCGCCGACACGCTCACCGATACGGTCGGGGGGGTCGCCGCGTCGCTCGTGATCCCGCTGTTTCTGATCATGGGCTATGAAGTCTTCGCCCGGTTCCTTCTAGACTTGCCGACGTTCTGGGCCTACGAGCTCGCCTATATGATCACCGGCGCGCATTTCGTGCTGGGCATCGCCTATGTCACAAAGATGCGGCAGCATATCCGCGTTGACTTCCTCTACACCAATTTTCCGGTGCGGGTGCAGGCGGCCATCGACGGCATCATCTACTTCTTCTTTCTTCTGCCGGTATCGGCCTGGATTAGCTGGCGCCTCGGTACCGTCGCCTATGAGGCGTTTCTGATCGGTGAGGTTTCCGGTGAATCCGCCTGGAATCCGCTGGTTTGGCCGCTGCGCACGGTGGTCGCTTTCGGTTATGCGCTGTTCACCCTGCAAACCCTGGCTGAAGCGGTGAAATCCTACCGCACCGTTGTTGGCGCGGACGAGGTTTGATCATGGATCTGGCGCTCTGGATGTTTCCGGTGCTGCTGGGGTTGATTTTTATCGGCGTTCCGGTGGCCTTCGCCCTGATGACGGTGGCGCTTGTTTTCGGGGTCGCCCAGTTCGGGGAAGCCGTCGTCGTCATTTTCGCCCACCGAGTGGAGGAAGTGGGCGCCTCGCATATTCTCGCCGCCGTGCCGCTGTTCATCTTCATGGGCGCAATGCTGGAGAAGTCCGGTATCGCAGAAGGCATGTTCGAGACGATCCATCATTGGACCCGCCGGCTTCCCGGCGGTCTGGCGGTCGGCACGATCGTAATTTGTGTGCTGTTCGCCGCCTCCAGCGGTGTCGTCGGTGCGACCGAGACGGTCGTCGGATTGCTGGCGACGCCGGTGATGCTGCGGGCGGGTTACGACAAGGGACTGATTTCGGGCACGATCTGCGCCGGCGGGTCGCTGGGATCGATTATCCCGCCCTCGGTACTGGTGGTGATTCTGGCAACCATTGCCGATCTGGGGATCGGCGAATTGTTCGCGGCGATGTTGTTTCCCGGTTTGGTGCTGGCAGGTCTCTATATCCTGTACATCCTTGGCTTTGCGTATCTCCGGCCGGGTGCCGCCCCGCCGCCCGCGCCTGAGACGGACGACCTTCCGTTCGCTCGTCATCTGTGGCGCACGGTCGTGGTGCTGGTGCCGCCGCTTTCCCTCATTGCTGCGGTTCTGGGCAGCATCATCTTCGCAATCGCCGTCCCGACGGAGGCAGCAGCAATTGGCGCGATTGGTGGGTTAGTCCTGACAGTTCTGTACCGAAAGTTTTCCTGGCAAGCCGTGCGCGAGGCGTTGCTGACGACACTGTCGATCACCGCCATGGTGCTGACCATCGTCGTTGGCGGTCTCATGTTTGCCGGTGTTTTCGCCGGTGCTGGCGGATTGCTCGCAGTGCAGAACATGCTGGCGGACGCCGCACTGGGGCCGTGGGGCACCGTTTGGCTGATCCTGATCGTCACTTTTGTGGCGGGCTTCGTGATCGACTTGATTTCGATCATGCTGATCCTGGTGCCGCTCGCGATGCCGATTGTCACGGGGCTCGGCTTCGATCCCGTCTGGTTCTGCATCGCGCTGCTGATCATGATGCAGACCAGCATGCTGACCCCGCCTATGGCGGGCGCGATCTTCTATTTCCGGGCCATCGCGCCGCCGGAGATCAGCTTGCGTGACATGTATCGCGGCGTCGTACCCTTCATCCTGTTGCATTTTGCGGTACTGGCCGTGATCATCGCGTTCCCGCCTGTGGTGCTGTGGTTGCCTTCGGTATTGCTGGGTTTCGATTGATTTCGGTTTCGGTTGTTCCGCTGCGCCGAGGCGATCAAACTGTCGGTCCGTGACAGGGGAGAGGGATCGGATATGTCGAACGACGCCTGGAAACAGATGGCGCTGGATTATCACCGCAATCCCGTAGCCGGGAAGCTGTCGATCTTGCCGAAGGGCACCCTCTTTCTGTGCGATACGCATGTGACTCCGAATCCGACGATGGAGGAGATCGCCGAAATGATCCTGCTCGGGGCGGAAACCGTGCGGCGATTTGGTGAGACGCCACGGGTCGCACTGCTGTCACACTCGAATTTCGGAACCGCGGACACGGAATCGGCCATCAAGATGCGCAAAGCCGTGGCGGTGCTGAAAGAGACCGCGCCGGAATTGGAGGTCGAAGGCTAGATGCATGCCGATGCCGCCATAGACCCGGCCGTCCGGGAGCGTATCTTCCCGAATTCGAAGATGAAAGGCCGTGCCAACCTGTTGATCCTGCCAAATCTGGAAGCGGCCAATAACGCGTTCAATCTGTTGAAATCGATTGGCGACGGCTTGCCTGTCGGTCCAATTTTCGTCGGCGCCGGCGCGCCGGCCCACATTCTGACGCCCTCCGTTACCGCGCGCGGTATCGTCAATATGAGTGCATTGGCCGTCGTCGATGCGCAATCGCGCTTGCGCGCCGCGCAATATGAACTCCTGGAAACCCAGCCATAGGGATTTGACACATGAAAGTTGGTACTTCCGTTCCGCTGCCCGCCTATACGATTGATCCCGCCTTCACCGCCAAGAAGGCGGAGGAGCTAGGCTTCGATTCGATCTGGTACGCCGAGCACCCAGCGGTGCCAGTGCATAGCGAGAGCCCGTTCCCGGCGACCGGGGGCGAAATCCCGTGGACCTATTCGCACTTCACAGAGCCCTATATCGCGCTGGCCCGCGCGTCTGCGGTGACCAGCACGATCAAGCTCGGTACCGGAATCACTTTGGTGCCGGAGCGTCATCCGTTGCTGCTCGCCAAGGAGGTGGCCGCGCTCGATCTCTACAGCGGCGGCCGCTTCCAGTTCGGTATCGGTACCGGCTGGCTGAAGGAGGAGACGGAGATCTTCGGTGGCGACTTTCCACGCCGTTGGACCCGGACCCGGGAAGCGCTCGACGTGATGAAGCTGTGCTGGACGGAGGAAGAAGCGGAATACCACGGCAAGTATTTCGATTTCCCGCCTGTCCGATCCTTCCCGAAGCCGACGCAGAAACCCTATCCGCCGATTCTGATCGGCGGCATGGCGCCGAACGTGCTGAAGCGCATCGTTGCCCACGCGGATGGCTGGCTGCCAAATCGGGTGTCGCCGCAGGATATTGAGAACAGCCGCAAGGAGTTGGAGACGCTTTGCGCCGATGCAGGACGCGATCCCGCGTCGATTCAGATCGTTATTTACGGCCAGGAGGCGAACAGGGCACACCTGCAGTCGCTGGTGGACGCCGGCGCCGACAGTGTCGTGGTCCGGCCGGAATGGGTCGAGACCGAGGCCGAGATGGGCGCGCAGCTCGAACGGATGGCAGAAGCGGTTCTTTAGTCGGTGCTTGCGGCGGTCTTGCGCCGGTAGTGGCGTTTCGCCTTGGCGCGATTGCCGCAGGTTTCCATCGAGCACCAGGTGCGGCGGCGGTTCTTGCTCTCGTCCAAGAACAACCAGGCGCAATCGCCGCCGGGACAGATTTTCACACGCTCGATTTCCGAACGGCGGTTGAGCAGCGCCATGGCTGAAACCGCGATCGCCTGATCCAGGGTCAGAGACGGGTCCAAGGCGATTCCCTTTCCGGCCACTGGCAGCATCGCACGCGGCGGCAGCGATCGTAGCGCGTTGTTCAAAGGGGCGACGTCCGAGTCGGCGGGCGCGGAATTATCGAGCGCTGCGACGATCACCCGACGGACAGCGTTTCGAAACGCCACGATTCCGTCCAGGCGGCCGTGCTGGCCGGCGACGTCCTCCAACCCCGCATCGCGGCACCAGACCGCCACGTCTGCATCGGATCCCAACCTTTCCTCGATGAGCACGCCATCGGGTGACCAGTTGGCCGTGTTCACGAAATCGAGGCAGGTGCGGCCGCCAATGTGGCGAATAGGGCGTTCACGAAGGCTCATGGCGCCATTCTAACCGTAACAACGGTTAACAACAAATCAGATCGATCACATTCTAACTATAACAAAGGTTAGTTTTGATGCGAAAGGAGGGCGTCGTGCCCTACACACTCTACGGATTTCCGCGCGCGGGATCGTGCATCGTCGAACTGGCGCTTGCCGAAATCGGCGCGGACTACGAATTCAAAGGGGTCGATCTCAAGACGGATGCGCACCGAGACGCGGGGGTACGCGGCGGTCAATCCGCAGCGTAAGCTTCCCACCATCATTTTTCCGGATGGCGACGTCATGACCGAATCGACGGCGATCATCTTGGCGCTCGACCGCCGCCATCCGGAAGCCGGTCTGTTGCCAGCTGTGGCGTCGCCGGACTACCTTCAATCTTTACGTTGGCTGACCTTCGTCGCGGTGGAGATCTATCCGATCGTAGAAATCAACGACTATCCGGAACGATTTACCGCCGATCCTGAAAGCGATCCTGCCGCCATGCGGGAGAACGCCCACCGCATCTGGCGCGACCGTTGGCGTCTTGTTGAGGAAAACGTTTCCGGTGATCCCTATTCCTTGCCAAGCGGATGCACGCTTGCGGATCTTTATATCGCCGTCGTCAGCCGTTGGGCGCAACAGGACGAGTGGCGCCCCACGCACATTCCCAAGGTTGAACGAATTGCCGAAGCGGTCTCCACACGCGAAGCGTGCGCGGCGGCTTGGAAACGGAACTTTGGGTAAAAATCTCCCCTCGGTGTCATTCCGCACATGATGCGGGATCCAGGCGACGTTCGATACCGAAGGTGCCGCTGGATCCCGGATCACTGCCTTTTCTTACCAAATCAAGATTCGGAGAAAAGCCGTGTCCGGGATGACAATATTGCTGATCGTCTCAGTCCGTTTCCAGGATCAGGTTGCCGAAGCGGTCGCACGTCGCGCGCTGCTCTGGATGTATCAGCGATGTCGAATCGAGCTGCACGACCAGTGCCGGTCCAGAGAAGGTGACGCCCGCCGATAGCTTCGTCCGGTCGTAGACGGGGACGGTCTGGGTGCCCTCGGCAAAATGGATCGGCAGCCGGTCAATCTGCGCCGCTTCCAGGCTGCCGCCCGCCGGAATTTCGGTCGGACGCGGCTGCGGCAGGCTGCCTTCCGCGGCGACTTGCAGGGTTACGATCTCCACCGGCGTGTCGTGCTGGGCGAAGGTATAGAGCCGCTCATGCAGCGCGTGGAAGGCCTGCAAGGTGGCCTGGGTCGTCTCCGGCGTGACCGACTCGCCTTCCCAGGGCAATGTCAGTTCGAAACCTTGATGGCGGTAGCGCAGACTGGCCGACCGAGTCAGCTGGCGAGCTGCGGCGGGCACCCGCTCGCGGTCGAACCAGGCCGTCGCCTCTGTCTCCAGTTCGTCGAATGTTTGTGCCATGCGGGCATGATCGTAGTCCGGCGGCCCCTCCAAGCAGGTGCGCGCATAGTCGGCCCGGAATTGCGAAACCAGAAGCCCCATCGCAGACAGGACACCGGGAGACGGCGGGATGATGACGGTCTTCGCGCCGAGCAGCTTGGCCAGTGACCCACCATGCAATGGTCCCGCGCCACCGAAGGGGATGAGCGCGAAATCGCGCGGATCGTGTCCGCGTTCGACCGAGATGACACGGATTGCGCCGACCATGTCATTGTCGCCAATCGAAAGGATACCGCGTGCGGCCTCCTCGACGCTGAGGCCGAGCGGCTGCGCCACCTTGCGCTCGATGGCATTGCGGGCGGCGTCCACATCCAGGGTCATCGTGCCACCCAAGAGATAGGGCGGTAGGTGGCCCAGCGTCAGGTGCGCGTCGGTCACGGTGGGCTCCTCGCCGCCACGGCCATAGCAGGCCGGCCCGGGGGTGGCCCCCGCGCTGCGTGGCCCCACCGTCAACGCGCCGATGTCCGAGATGCCGGCAATCGAGCCGCCGCCGGTACCAACCGTGTTGATGTCGAGCATCGGAAAGCTCAGCGGCCAGTCCCCGACCCGGCCATTGTTGGTCAGCTCGTACTGGCCGTTCTTGATCAGGCAGATATCGGCCGAAGTGCCGCCGATATCGATCCCGATGACGTCTTGGTAGCCGGCCGCCGCACCGACGAACCGCGCGCCGACAACGCCGGCGGCGGGGCCGGAAAGGGCGGTATGGGCCGGTACCCGTTCGACCTCTCCGGCGCCAACCACACCGCCATTCGATTTCATGATCAGCAACGGGGCATTGGCGCCTTCGGACTCCAACCGCTCCGCCAACTGGCCGACATAGTGCGAGACCGCCGGCATCACATAGACGTTGAGTACGGTCGCAATGCTGCGCTCATATTCACGAAAGACCCGCAGTACGTCGGAGGAAAGCGACACCAGCGCGTCCGGATGCTCTTCACGGACGATCTCGCCCGCCCGGGCTTCGTGACACGGATCCACGAAACTGTTGAGAAAGCAAATGGCAACGGCGTTGACGCCGCGCTCCCGGAACCGGCGGGCGGCGGCGCGCACCGCCGTTTCGTCCAGCTCGACAAGCGTGTTGCCGTCGATGTCGAGACGCTCCGGGATTTCCAGAATCCGCTCCGGCGGGACAGGGCGCTCCGGCTTGATCCAGGCGAAGAGATTGGCGCGCCGCGGGATATCCTGCCGGCCGATCGCCAGCACATGCTTGAACCCCGCAGTGGTCAGGAGCCCGACCGTCGCGCCTTTGCCTTCGAGGATCAGGTTGGTCGCGACGGTCGTGCCGTGGAAGACCTGGGCGAGATCCACGGGTGAGAGCGCGGCCTGTTCCAACGCGGTCGCAATTCCGTTCATGAACCCGGTAGATGGGTTTTCCGGCGTCGATGGGGTCTTGGCCGTCCACATCCTGCCGTCGTCGCGGTCGAACAGGGTGACGTCAGTGAAGGTTCCGCCGGTGTCGATTGCCACCGCATAACGCATGTCGCTCATTCCAGAATGTCCCGATAGCCGTAGCGGTGGAACATGCCGCCAACGGTCGGCCGGTCGGCGCGACGCGCCTTGGTCGCCGCCGCATCGACGGCTTCACCGTCCGCGTCCAGGATAACGCCGTAGTCCCGTTCTGCGGAATCGCGGCTGACATAACCGCCCAGCACATCCTTCAGGACGCGTTCGGGGTTGCGGTCGAAGGGGTGGCCCCATCCGCCGCCGCCGCCGGTTTCCAGCCGCAAAATTTCACCTCGCTTCACCACATTGCCGTCGCTGAACGGATCGAGTTCGCGCTCCTGTGGCGTGCCGGGATTGACCACGGCGCGTCCGGGTCCGCCATTGTGACCGCCATGCACGCCCCAGGGCGGTTTCTCCGCGCCATCGATGCGGATAGAGAAGGTTGCTTCCTCGGCCAGCAGCTCGATTTCGCGGACCACGCCGCAACCGCCCCGCCATTGCCCCGCGCCGCCGGAATCGCAACGGATGCCGTAGGACCGCAGCCGTGCGGGATAGGACATTTCCACCATCTCCGCCGGGTAGTTTTCCTGCGCCACGTAGTAAACCGCGTCTATCCCGTCCGAATCCGGCCGCCCGCCATAGCCGACGCCAATTCCGTCGGTCAGTAGGAAAGGTTCGCCATCGTCGGCGATACCGCGTGCGAAAATGATGACATAGGCGCAGTTTGCCGCTGTCGCCTGGCCGCCCGCCGCGTTGACCAGGCCCTGGCTGCCGCTCAGCAGCTTCATCATGGTCAGGCCGCGCTGCCCCAGCGGCGCCGGCCAGCGCGGCTGCAATACGCTGCCCTCGCGCAGGACGACATTGTCGATCGCCCGGCCCGCGCCGGAATTGAGCAGCAGTGTCGGGTCGCCGGCCAGAAGATGCATGGACATCATGGCGCGCGGTACTGCGGGGTTAAGTAGATAGTTGATCGGCCCCGGCGCCTGGTCGTCGCTGTCGGAGTAGTCGAGCACGACGCCGTTGTCGTCGACGCTCAGCTCCATATGGATCCGGTACGGGCCATTGCCCTGACCGTCATGATCAATTGAATCGGAGAACTGATAGCGGCCCGGCGCAAAGGTGTTGCGCAGCCGCTCAGTCGCAACCCGTTCCGAACGTTCGGAAAGCTGCCGGAACGCGTCGGTAATCACTGCGGGTCCGAACCGCTCGGCCAGTTCGACGATGCGGCGCTCGCCCAGGCGGACCGCGGCGAAACAGGCGCGCGTATCGCCCTGACAGATGTCCGGGAACCGCGAGTTGCGAAAGAAGACTCGCAGCAGATCCTCGTTCACCGCGCCGTCGCGGGCGAGCCGTACCGGCGGAACGATGATGCCTTCCTGGAAGATGTCGGTGCAGTCAGGCGAAATGGATCCCGGCCGCATGCCGCCGATATCGGCGAAATGCGCCCAGCTTTGCGCGAACGCGATCAGTTCGCCGTCGACATAGACCGGCGAGACAAAGACCTGGTCCGGGGAGTGCGATACGGAGCCGGCGGAACCGTAGCAGTCATTGTACCAATACAGATCGCCGGGTTGCATTTCGGCGGCGGGATAGTGCTCGAACAACGGCCGGATCGGGTCGCCGAAGGTGGGGCGGTAGGCGCCGACGATCATGTCGCCCGCTGCGTCGAACAGAGCGACGAAAAAGTCCTTCTTCTCGCGGATGAAGGCGGACATGGCGGTGCGCTCGATCAGCGCTTCCATCTCATTCTGGCTCGCCCGCAAGGCGCCCCGCACCACCTCCAGCGTAACCGCGTCGCAAATCGGCGCTTCTTTCAGATCGACATTCATGCCGTCTTCCACCCCTTCAGATAATCGCTGTGCGCCGCAATGTGCGCGGCGCGTCCGGGTCGAACGCGGTCCGTGCATGCTGCAGCACCTGATTGTCCCAGAGGATAAGGTCGCCGGGATTCCACCGATGATGATAGGTCAGCGCGTCGTCGTAAAGGTATCCGCGAATTTCATCGATAAGGGCCTGGCTTTCCTTATCCGGCAGGCCTTCGATACCTAACGTCGTGATCCGGTTGACCCAAATGGCGCGCTGACCGGTGTCGGGGTCCACGCGTGTCAAGGGATGGCTCCAGCTTGGACTATCTTCCGATGACTCGACGACGTTCCAGTCCTTGGTCGTCTGCGCGTCGTAATCGCGGGCGTGTCTGCAGTGCAGGCCATCGATGCGGCTTTTCAAGCTGTCGGGCATCTTTCGATACGTGGCCTCGGTATCGACGAACTTGGTGCCGCCGCCGGACGCCGGGATTTCCACGGCATAGAGAATGAGAGCCGTCAACGGGTGTTCGAGGAACAGCTGATCCATATGAAAATCGAGTTCGCCCTTACCGAAGATGCCGTCCGGTCTGGCATTGGAAACGAACTGATTGTCGGCGCTCGCGATTGTTTCCTTGTTCCGTTCGCGCTGACTCGTCTCACCGAACAGGCGTGCGAAATTAGCTTGCCCGGCGTCGCTAAGGTTTGGGTCGTGCAGCAACAGCAGACGATGCTCAGCAAAGAGCGCACGAAGCGTGTCGGCGTTGTCGGCTTCGATCGGTCGCGAGAGGTTAAGACCCGAAATTTCGACCCCGAAGGAGGGCATTAAAGCCCGCGTTTCAATTCTTCCCGTCAAAGCTCCTATCCGCTCGCAGTGATGATCGGGGTGCGCCGCAAGGTACGCGGCGCGGCTTCGTCGAACGGTTCCCGCGCATGTTGCAGTAGGCGGTTGTTCCAGATCAGAAAATCGCCCGCCTGCCAATGGTGCCGGTAGATGCAGGCGTCATTGTTCAAATAGCCGCGGACTTCGGCGATTAGCGATTTCGATTCCGCTGGAGGGAGCTCATTGACCCGGATCGTAGTCAAACGGTTCACCCAGATCGCCCGGTCACCGGTCTCTGGATCGGCGTAGATCATGGGATGATTTGCGCGCGGCGATCCGGGCGTGGCGGTTTTCTGGTCTTGGAAATCGGCATAAGCGCCCTTGAAGTCGTAGAGGTGCATGCAGGATTTGTCCGCGAGCCGTCGTTTCAGGTCTTCAGGCAAGCTGTCGTAGACCTTCACCGTGTCGCAGAAACTCGTCACGCTGCCGCTCGCCGGAATCTCGATCGCGTAAAGGATCAGCGCCTTAAGCGGGTCGTCCTGAAAAATCGGGTCGCAATGAAATTCGAGCTCACCCAGCCCCAGGATGCCGTCGTCTCGTTCGTTGGAGACGTATTGCGTATCGACGTCTTTGCTGAGACCGACGTCATAATCTTGGCGGATCTGTATGTCGCCAAAGACACGCGCGAACGCGGCCTGCGACTCCGGCGTAACGTTCGGGTCGCGGATCAGCAGCAAACGGTAGGTACGAAAGGCGTCCTGCAGGGCCACGCTCGTGACGGCGTCGAGCGACTTCGACAGGTCGATACCGCTTATCTCCGCGCCCAATGCAGAATCCAAAGGTTCGACACGCAAAGCATCGGTTGCCAGGGGTTGCGCGGTCTGCATGGCTAGATCTCCAGCGGGGGCCGTGTTTCCTCGCCCGGGAAAAGTGTCGCGTTTCCATCGGCGATGAAGCGGGCGACGAGGTTGGGGCTCTGCATCGGTATGAAGTGGGTAAATTTTGGCAGATAAATATCCCGTCCGTTCGGGAACTGATCAGCCAGAAATTCCCAGGTCGGCGATTTCAAGAAATTGGTTGTCTTCCACTCTTCCGCGCTGCGCTCCTGCGCCCGCAAGACGGTCACCGGGATGGTAATTTCAGGCAGCAGGTGGTGGATTTTGCCGTGCCGTTGAAAATAGTAGACCGAAGCTTCCACCAGCGGCGCGCAGGCCAACTCGTACCCGTTTCCTGATTCCGAAGGCATTAAGCCGAAGCGGCAGTAATCCTCCAGGACTGCCGGTTGCCAGAACGAATAGGGCGGTCGGTCCTTGAAATGATCCCGCATGGCCTGCCAGGAGTCGAACGCCGACCGTCGGGCGGCGATGGGATGCTCGTGCGGCCCGTCGAAATTGGCGTGCCGGTCATGTTCGTAAACGATTGGTGGGCTGATGACGGGGTCGACCAGCAGGAGGCGTTTGAAGACTGTCGGCATGTCGTAAGCGACCTGCGTCATGCAGTGCGCGCCCATCGAATGGCCGACACCGATGGCATCCCGCAG
The DNA here is from genome assembly GCA_913044215.1 of uncultured Rhodospirillaceae bacterium. Taxonomy (GTDB): domain Bacteria; phylum Pseudomonadota; class Alphaproteobacteria; order UBA8366. The sequence goes on from CAJWOT010000014.1 coordinate 29,642, forward strand.
CGCCAGGCTGTCGATCAGTTCACCAAGATCGGTTGCGATCGAACGCCAGGCGTCGATCGGTTCCGAGAAAGGGCTGCGGCCGTGCCCGCGGAGTTCGACCGCGATGATGCGGTAGCCCTCCGGCAAGGCGGAGATCGTCTTGTCCCAGACCCGGGCGTGAAAACCGGTGGCGTGTGCGAGGACGATCACCGGCGCGCCGGCGTCCCCCCATTCGAAATAGGAGAGCTGCGCTGCGGTGGCATCGAAGAAATGATGGGTCGGCTGATTGCTCACTAGTGTGGTACGTCCCCGACGATGGTGATCCGGTGGCCGTAGCGGCGGACGCCCGTATAGTCGTTCAGCGCGTAGTGCTGCGCGCACCGATTGTCCCAGAACGCAACCGAGCCGACATCCCATCGGAAGCGGCAGGTGAATTCCGGTCTCGACGCGTGCGCATAGAGATATTCCAGCAAGGGTGCGCTTTCCGCTTCCGTCATGCCGTCGAAACGGATTGTGTAGGGCCGGTGTACGAACAGGCATTTGCGGCCGGTCTGTGGGTGGGTTCGAACGACCGGATGGACCGCTTCGTAGCTGGGCCGTTTGTCCGCGTCGCGGTGAACTTTCATCGACCGGCCCTTGTTGCGTTGTCCCAAGGTCCCGTCGGAATAGACCGCACGCAGGGATGACAGCATCTCTTGCATGCTGGGCGACAACGCTTCATAGGCGGCATATTGGTTGGCGAACATCGTATCGCCGCCATAATCCGGGCATTCGATCATATACAGGATTGAACCAAGCGCGGGCCGTTCCATGAAGCTTTCGTCACAATGCCAAAGATTGCCCACGATCCCGGTGGCGTCCGGCTCCTTGACGATTTCCAGGATCTCCGGATGGCCATCGATCGGCTGATACTGGTCGCTGACCCGCAATTCACCGAAGCGGCGTCCGAAGGCTTTCTGTTGCTCCGGTGTCAGCGTCTGGTTGCGGAAGAAGATAACCTGATGGTCGAGCAGCGCACGTTCCACCGTCTGGAACGTCCCGTCATCCATCGGTTGCGACAGGTCGACACCGTCGATCTCGGCGCCGCAAGCGCCGGCGATGGGATTTACGGCTATATCGTTACGCATCTTGTGTCACCACCTTCAAGCTTACAGATACGCGCCGTCGACCGGCAATCCCACCCCGGAAATCGCCCGGTGCGACAGCTTTGCCTCTGGCCCCTATTATCTCCCTGCTCTACGGTATTTT
>CAJWOT010000015.1 GCA_913044215.1 uncultured Rhodospirillaceae bacterium
GCCCCGACGCCTAGATCAGACCGTGTTTTGGATCGGGCGGATCACAGCCTTCAACTTGGCTTGACGTAGAACTGCCGGCCAAACCAGCGCCAGCGCCCATCCGGACCCGGCAGCGTGCAATTCAGCCGTGTGCGTCCCTTTCGGAACGGTTCGGCAAAGCGGATTTCGATACGCCGTTCACCCAACCGCATGAGACCGACCTTCCCGAATTGAGAGTGATAGCAGGCCAGCAGGTGCAGCCCGCGCATGTCGGCGCCGACGCTGAAGCCGAAGGCGGGCGGATTGGCAGCGATTAGCGGGTCGGGCGGCGTGATATCTTCGACCGGCAGCGGCATCGCGTTCACCGCACGCCGGAACCGCGCCAGATCGCCGAACTGTTCGTTAAACGCGAACCGCGGTATATAATATTTGTCGTCACCGCTGTGGGCTACTCCGGAATGCTGGCCGAATGCCGCCTTGAAACCTTCCTCTATCACCAGCTCCCGCACGTCGCTGCTCATTTCGCCGTAAGGGTACGCAAAGAGCAGTGGATCAACGGATAACTCTTCGGAAAGCCTACGGCGTGCGTGCCGTATCTCCGCGCGATTGCGCTCTATCGACGCCCTGGCCATATGCAGATGGGTCCGCGTATGGTTGCCGATCGTCACGCCATTCGCCGTCATCTCTCGAATTTGATCCCATGACAAGAAACCGGATGAACCGCTATCGACGGACTTTGTGGCAACGAAGACGGTGAAGGGCATTCCGGCCCGCTTGAGGCGGGGCCATGCGATATCGTAAATGGAGCTATAGGCATCATCGAATGTAATCGCGACCGTCCGATCCGGAATAGAATCGCCGGATTTCAATGCCATGGTCAGTTTTTCGAGCGGCCAAACCGTGTATTTTTGCTGCTCGAGAAGCGAGATGTGGGCCTCGAACTGTTCTTTCGACACGCTAGTCGAGGGAAATTTCACCTCATCGCCAATACGGTGATACATGACGACGACCCCGCTATCGGCCGCCGCAACGTGCGACGCGAGCATCGTAGCAAGCATCGCCAACGGTAAATAGCGGTGTGCCAACCGGTTTAGTTTTACGCGGAAATCATGAAAGCACGCAGTCACACCTATATTTTAGCACCGTATTGCCAATTCTCTCAAGTAATGTGCAATTGTGTGAATACGCGCCCCAAGTAATGAAATCACTAATACGGAGCCAGAGATGACCGATAGACCTGTACTCGACGATGCGGCCTGCGACTTATTGTTTCGCGAAGCGCGCAGCCACAACGGCTGGCTCGATATTCCGGTCACCGACGATACCCTGCGCGCGGCGTTCGATATCGCCAAAATGGGGCCGACGAGCGCGAACTGCTCGCCGATGCGGATCATTTTCGTCCGGACCGCCGAAGAGAAGAAACGGCTGGAACCGGCGCTGAGCAGCGGCAATTTCGACAAGACTATGAGCGCACCGGTCACCGCGATTATCGCCAATGACTTTGAATTCTATGAACATTTCGACTTCCTGTTTCCGCATGACGATGCACGGTCGTGGTTTACAGGCAACCAGACGCTGATCGACACCACCGCCATGCGCAACGGCAGCTTGCAGGGCGCCTACTTCATGCTTGCCTGCCGCGCGGTCGGGCTGGATGTCGGTCCGATGTCCGGCTTCGAAAACGACGTGGTGGACGCTGAATTTTTCAAGGGAACGAAGATCCGCTCCAATTTCCTCTGCAATCTTGGGTATGGCGACACGTCCAAGCTGTTCCCGCGCAGTCCGCGTTTCGCGTTCGAAGAGGTCTGCACGCTGCTCTAATTCAAGGGGGAGCTTTCCGAATGACCCTCGTTCTGGGGCTCGATTCGGCGACCGAGGCGTGTTCCGCGGCGGTTCTGCGGAACGGCGCCGTCGTTGCGCGTCGTTTCGAAACGCTGCAACGCGGCCACGCCGAACACCTTATGCCGCTCGTCCGGGAGGTCATGACGGTAGCGGGTATCAGCTTCGCTGAATTGGATCTGATCGCCACGACGATCGGCCCAGGCGGCTTCACCGGCCTGCGGATTGGGCTCGCGAGCGCGCGCGGACTGGCGATCGCCGCCAAGCGCCCACTGGTCGGTGTTACCACCCTGGAAGCGGTCGCGCGGGCGCAGCCGCCCCGGGAATACCCGCTTCTGGTCGCGTTGGACACGAAACGCGCCGATTTCTATCTGCAGCTCTTCGACGCGGACGGCGAGCCTTTGAGCGAACCCGCCGCGCTGATGCCGTCGGAAATTGCCAGCATGGTCCCCGACGGACCGGTCGTCGTCGCGGGCAACGCCCGTGACGGTGCAATCGCGGCGATGACCGATCCGGTGCGCGTGCAGGTCATGTCAACAGGCCCGGCATTGCCGGACGCCGCGCAGGTGGCCGCAATCGGGCTCGAACGGTTCATGGCACTTCCGGATGCGCCTCGAACGCCACCCAGCGCTCTGTATCTGCGGCCACCCGATGCGCGCCTGCCCGGTGCGCCATCCCCGTGAACGACAATAACGACATTTCGGTTCGCTTTGCCGAGCCGGACGATCTCGACGCGATGGCAGAAGTCTACGCCGAAAGCTTCGATGACTTTCAACCGAGATTATCGATCGAGCAGTATCTGCGGCCACAAGGAACGTGGGCGCTAATCGCGTGGGGCTGTGCCGACGGCGGTGAAAGACCGGCCGGCTACGTCCTGAGCCGGACCGCCGCCGACGAAGCCGAAATCTTCAGCATCGGCGTTGCACTCGCCTTTCGAAGACGCGGTGTCGGCACGGCGCTGCTGACCGCCATGGCCGAGATCGCGCGACTTCGCGGCGCCCACAGCGTCTTCCTGGAGGTCGGAATCGACAATCGGGCGGCCCGGGCTCTTTACAGCAAAGAAGGCTACGAAATCATCGGTCATAGGCCCGATTACTACCGAAATGCTGGTGGCGAGCGGGTAACCGCACTGGTTTTGCGCAAATGCCTAGAAAACACTGAGAATCGAGAGTCTAGTTAATTGTAATTAGTTGCCGAATTAGAGTCGCGAGATGGTACTAATGTGATTGAATTTGTTAATTTTACTTGACATTTAGTCAAGCAGTAGCAATGTATTACAGTGATAAAGATAAGCTGATGGGGAAGAAGTAACTCTTTGCCATCACCACTAGCAAAAGACGCTGACGATACGGCGCACTACTCAAGTGACGGGTCGCAAGGGTTTAGAAACGATGTCCGACGCCAACGATACAGATATCAAAACAAGTGAGGTCCTTGGACTGACGACCGAAATCGTCGCAGCGCATGTTTCCAACAACACGGTAGCGATGTCGGATCTGCCGAACCTGATCGAGCAGGTCTACAAGACGCTATCGAATGTCGGTAAGGGAACCGAGTCCCAGGGCGAGCGTCCGACGCCGGCCGTCGCACTGCGCAAGTCGGTTACGCCCGAATACATTATCTGCCTGGAAGACGGCAAGAAGTTGAAGATGCTGAAGCGTCACCTGAAGACCGCCTACAATATGACGCCGGACGAATATCGCGAACGCTGGGGTCTGGCGAGCGACTATCCCATGGTCGCACCGAACTATGCCAAGCAGCGCAGCAAGCTCGCCAAAGCCATCGGTCTGGGCACCCGGCCGCGGCAGGGCGGCAAAAGCTGATTCATTTGCTGGGTCTAATTGACCAAAATACAATGGTCGTGTAACCGCATTACCACTATATTGTTGGTATGTCGGGCTCTGGTTTAGGGGACCCGGTCGGAGCGAGGACGCGGTGCCGGATCAAATTATCAAACTGTGCCACGAGAAGGGCTTGAAGATTACCGGCCAGCGCCGGGTAATCGCCCGCGTGCTGGGTGAATCGGACGATCACCCCGATGTCGAGATGGTGCATAAGCGGGCGACCGAGATCGATCCGAAGATCAGTATCGCGACGGTTTATCGGACCGTCCGGCTGTTCGAGGAGCACGATATACTCGACCGGCACGATTTCGGCGACGGACGTGCACGATATGAAGAGGTCTCGGAATCGCACCACGACCATTTGATCGATATCGAGAGCGGCAAGGTCATCGAGTTTCAAAACGCAGAGATCGAAGCACTGCAGCGCGAAGTCGCCGAGCAGCTCGGCTACCGGCTAGTCGACCATCGCCTCGAACTGTACGGCGTCGAGTCGAAGAAGGACTAGCCGACCTTGCCATACCGAATTGGTGTGCGAATGGCCACCGCTTGTCACCGCACTTGGACCGATGTTATTGTCGGCTATAGGACTTTTGGACCGGATACGCTGTTGACAGGAATGATCCGAATCCCCGCCGCGCCGGCATCGGTGGAAAATCCACCCCGGTGAAACGGCTCTACATCAAAACCTACGGCTGTCAGATGAACGTCTACGATTCCGCCCGCATGGCGGACGTCCTGGCGCCGCATGGCTATGCGCCGGTCGACGCACCGGACGACGCCGACATGATCATCCTGAACACCTGCCATATTCGCGAAAAAGCCGCGGAGAAGGTGTATTCGGAGATCGGCCGGCTGCGCCCATTCAAGCGGCGCAAGGAAGCCAATGGCGACCGGATGATCATCGCGGTGGGCGGCTGTGTCGGCCAGGCGGAAGGCGAGGAAATCATCGCCCGCGCCGACTGCGTCGATATGGTGTTCGGCCCTCAGACCTTCCACCGGTTGCCGGAGCTGGTTGCCCGCGCGACCCGGGCAAGCGGCGAGAAGGTGGTCGATATCGAGTTCCCCGCCGAGGACAAATTCGATCATCTGCCGGAGGAGGCATCGTCGCAGGGTGTCTCCGCCTTCCTCACCATTCAAGAAGGCTGCGACAAGTTCTGCACATTCTGCGTCGTGCCCTACACGCGCGGCGCCGAACAGTCGCGGCCGGTCGCCGCGGTCATCGCCGAGGCACGTCGCCTCGCCGCTTCGGGCAGCCGCGAGCTCACCCTGCTGGGCCAGAACGTCAACGCCTATCACGGGCGCGGGCCGGACGGGACGGAATGGACCCTGGGCCAGCTGCTCTTCGAACTGGCGGAATCGGTTCCGGAAATCGAGCGGCTGCGCTACACGACCAGCCATCCGCGCGACGTGGACGACAGCCTGCTGGCCGCGCATCGCGAACTCCCGCAGCTGATGCCTTACCTCCATTTGCCAGTGCAATCCGGTTCCGACCGGGTGCTGGCCGCGATGAACCGGAAACACAGCGCCGACGATTACCGGCGCATCGTCGACCGCCTGCGGGCCGCGCGCCCGGATCTCGCCTTGTCCTCCGACTTCATCGTCGGGTATCCCGGCGAGACGGATCAGGAGTTTGCGGAAACCCTCCGGCTGGTCACCGATATCGGCTACGCGCAAGCCTACTCCTTCAAATACAGCACCCGTCCCGGAACCCCCGCGGCCACCGAGCATCAGGTGCCGGCGGCGGTGAAGGACGACCGGCTGTCGTCGCTCCAGCAACTGCTGCGGGCCCAGCAGACCGCCTTCAATCAGTCCAAGCGGGGGGCGGAGATGCCCGTCCTGTTCGAGCGGCGCGGTCGTTATGACGGCCAGATCCTGGGCCGCTCTCCCTTCATGCAACCGGTCCATGCCGAGGCGCCGGAGCGTTTGATCGGCACGATCGCGACATGCCGCATCGTGGACGTCCTGAACAATAGCCTGAAGGGCGAAGTGTTGACGGTCGAAGCGGAGAGTGCCGTAGACCAACCCGTCGCTGAAAGGGTCCGCGCTTGACCACGCTCAGCCGCCCCGAGACCGCATCGGTCCACATCCAGTTCGACGACAATAGCCTGCTGCCACTGCTGTTCGGCGCGCATGACAAACATTTGGCGCGGATCGAACAGCAATTGGAAGTTTCCCTGGCAAGCCGCGGCAATCACGTCACCATCGCTGGGCCGGCCGATGCTGCCAAAACGGCGCGGACGGCGCTGCGCAACCTTTACAGACAAATCAAGAATGGCGAGTCGGTAAATGAGAGCGTGGTCGATGCGGCGGTCCGCATGGCCCACGACGACGCACCCGGCCCCGGCGGCGGCCTGATTCAGATTCATCGCAAACGGATCGCGCCGCGCTCCAAAGCACAAGGCCGCTACATCAAGGCGATTCAGGAACACGACATGGTCTTTGCGATCGGTCCCGCCGGGACGGGCAAGACCTATCTGGCAGTCTGCGCCGCGGTGGAAATGTTCAACGCCGGCAAGATCGACCGCATCATCCTGTCGCGGCCGGCGGTGGAAGCCGGCGAGCGGTTGGGATTCTTGCCCGGCGACATGCAGGAGAAAATCGACCCCTACCTTCGGCCCCTGTTCGACGCGCTGCACGACACGCTGCCCGGCGAACAGGTCGTCCGCCGGATCGCCAGCGGCGAGTTCGAAGTCGCCCCCCTGGCCTTCATGCGCGGCCGTACACTCTCCAACGCCTTTGTCATTCTGGACGAAGCGCAGAATACGACGCCGACGCAGATGAAAATGTTCCTCACACGCTTGGGCGAAAACAGCCGGATGGTGATCACCGGTGATTTGAGCCAGGTGGATCTGCCGCCGGGAACCCGGCCGGGATTGAAGGACGCCGTCGAAACGCTGGATGGCGTGCCCGGCATCCGTTTCGTTCGGTTCTCCGACGCCGACGTCGTGCGGCCACCGCTCGTAGCGCGGATTATCAGGGCCTATGATGGCGCGAGCCCGGCACAGGAAGATCCGGCATGACGGCGCGGCTGACGATCGACATCATCACCGAATCGCCGCACTGGCGCAGCGCCCTCCCCGATGCGCCTGAATTGGCGCAACGGGCGGCCGAAACCGCCTGGCGGCGTTCCGGCAATGATCGCTCGAATGCCGAATTGAGCTGCGTACTGGGCAACGATGCGTTGCTGCAATCTCTGAACGACCAGTACCGAAACAAGAACCGGCCGACCAACGTCCTGTCCTTTCCGGCGGACGACGAGGCGCTGCCCGGGATGCCGCGGCTGCTCGGTGACGTCGTTTTGGCCTTTGAGACAATCCAACAGGAGGCGGCGGCGCAGGACAAAAGCCTCGCCGCTCACTTTCAGCATCTTTGCGTTCACGGCACGCTTCACCTGTTGGGATACGACCATGAGGATGAAACCGAGGCAGCGGCGATGGAAGCGCTGGAGATCGGCATCTTGTCGGCACTGGGGATCGATAACCCCTATGCGACCGCGCCGATGAAGAGGTCCGCATGAGCGAGAACACCCAATCGCTTTCACCGCAAGCGGAAGAACCCGCTGAAAAAAGCACCGAAGCGCCGCGGAACGGCGGCCTATGGGGCTGGATTCGCTCGCTGACCGGATCGAAAAACGGCGACTCCGCGCTGCGCGACACGTTCGAGGAAATTATCGAGGAGCATGAGGAGCGGGTCGCATCGATCGATCCCGGCGAACGGGCGCTGATCGAGAATATCCTCAATCTCGGTGGATCGACCGCGCGCGACGTCATGGTACCGCGAGTCGATATCGGCGCTGTCGAAGTCAACACATCCCTGCAAGACCTTGTCAGCCTGATCAACACCGAGGCGCATTCCCGCCTGCCGGTCTACCGCGAGACGCTGGACGATGTTATCGGCATGGTCCACATCAAGGACGTCTTGACCGAGATGGGCAAGGAGAGCGGCTTTAGCCTGCGCCGGATTCTCCGCAAGATTCTGTTCGTCGCCCCGACAATGCCCGTGCTCGATCTGCTGCTGCAGATGCAGATGACACAACTTCATATGGCGCTGGTTGTCGATGAGTATGGCGGTATAGACGGCCTCATTACGATTGAAGATTTGGTGGAACAGATCGTTGGTGAAATCAAGGACGAGCACGATGCCGATCAGGGACCGCAACTGGTTCGCAGCACGCAGGGATCCGTCATCGCCGATGCGCGCGTTCCGATCGAACAGTTTGAAGAACAGGTCGGCGCCATTCTCACCGACGAAGAACGGGCAGAGGACATTGATACGCTGGGCGGCTTGTTGTTCTCCTTGACCGGCCGTGTCCCGACGCGCGGCGAGCTAGTGGTTCACGAACCCTCCGGCGTAGAGTTCGAGATTCTGGATGCGGATCCGCGAAGGATCAAACGGTTGCGCGCGCGCAAATTACCGAAGCCGCAGGCGGCCGATGCGTAGCCGCGAAAGGTGATTCCGGCAGCGGCGAAGAAAGTCGCGGCGCTGGCGGGATGGCGTCGCTATGGGTTGGCGTTCGTGCTGGGCGCGGTGACGACCCTGGCCTTACCGCCCGTCTACTTATTCCCTTTGTTGTTTTTGGTCTTTCCGCCGCTCGTCTGGCTGCTCAACGGCGCGCCGCGGAAACGATCCGCATTTGCGGTCGGGTGGTGGTTCGGATTCGGCTTTTTCGCCTTCGGACTCTATTGGATTGGCAACGCCCTTCTGGTCTTTTCCGACAAGTTCGCCTGGCTGCTGCCCTTCGCGAGCGCCGGGCTTCCGGCATTCCTCGCCATATTCTGCGGCGCGGCGACATTGATCGCCTGGTTTGCGCAGGGGACCCTTCACCGTGCGGTGGGCCTGGCCCTCGCATGGGTCGCCAGCGAGTGGCTGCGCGGGCACATCCTGACGGGATTCCCCTGGAATCTGATCGGCTATGCATGGGCCGGCAATGACGGCCTGATTCAGGTCTCGGCTCTGGTCGGGATTTACGGCGTCAGCCTCGCGGCGATGCTTACCGCCTGCTTGCCTGCGGCCATGGCCGAAAGCCGAAAACCGCGGTTGATCGGCGCCGCGGCGCTGGCCCTGCCGCTCCTGATTTGGGCGGGCGGCACCGCCCGGCTATCGGTCGCACCGGAGACAGCTTATGTCGACGGTATCGGATTGCGCATCGTGCAATCGAACATTCCCCAACGGGAGAAGTGGGCGGCCGCCCATCAGGAACGAAACCTGCGTCTGTTCCTCGACCTCAGCCGCGCGAACCGGCCGGACTGGGTCACCCACGTGATCTGGCCGGAGACCGCGGCGACCTTCTTCCCAAGCGCTAATCCCGGCCTGCGCCGCGCCCTGTCGGCAGTCGTCCCGCCGGGCGGTTTACTCATAACCGGCGCGCCGCGCCGGGTGGATGACAGCCGGCGGGTCGCGAACGCTATGATCGCTTTGAATGAAACAGGTCGGATTGTCGCCCATTACGACAAGTTCCACCTGGTGCCATTCGGCGAATATGTACCGCTGGCCAATATCTTGCCGATCGAGAAAATCACGCATGGAAAACGCGGGTTCACACCTGGTCCGGGCGTACGGACACTCGCGATTGCCGGCCTACCCGCCTTCAGCCCGCTTATCTGCTACGAAGTGATCTTTCCCGGCCATGTCGCGGACGGATCGCGGCGACCCGCCTGGCTGCTGAATTTAACGAACGATGCCTGGTACGGCCTTTCCGCCGGGCCGCATCAGCATCTGGCCCAGGCACGGGTCCGGGCGGTCGAGGAGGGGCTGCCCCTGATCCGGGCCGCCTATACCGGCATATCGGCGATCGTCGACCCGTACGGCCGGATCCTGCAGCAACGCCCGCTCAACGACGCCGGTGCCATCGACACCCGTTTGCCGCGGGAAATTGCCGCCCCGCCATACGCAATATGGGGCGATATCCCGTTTGGCGTAATTTTATTACTCTCGATCGTAATTTTATTTGTCGTCCCGGGTAACAATCGGAAACCAAAAGAACCATAAAATCAGCCAATTACGTGTTCCTTCGCTACCATCACTATGCGATATTTTGCACCTCGTATATTTCAACTGATGGTTTATCAATATGGTTGCGCAAGCTTTGGCCGTTAAGACCGGTTACGGAACCGGTCGACCCAATCCAATCGATGTTCACGTCGGCAGCCGCGTCCGTCTGCGCCGGACTCTTCTTGGCATGAGCCAAGAAAAGCTGGGCGACGCGATCGGTCTGACATTCCAGCAGGTGCAAAAATACGAGCGCGGCGCCAACCGGATCGGTTCGAGCCGCCTGTTCGATCTGTCCCGGGTACTGGACGTGCCGGTTTCGTTCTTTTTCGACGACATGCCGCCCGAAATTTCCGAAAGCACGCCGGGAACCGACTCCGAACTTGCGGAAGCTTCCACGGAATCATATGCCGCCGACCCGTTGGCAAAGCGCGAAACCCTGGAACTGGTTCGGGCCTATTACCAGATCGACGAGCCGGCGGTGCGGAAGCGGCTTTTCGATCTCGCCAAAGCGCTCGCCAACACTGCCGAAAAATAGACGCTGCCGCACAAAATGCCGCAGCATCGATTCCCTTGACGCGTCAAGGGAATCTGCCGATAGTCGCGCCCGCGCTTCGAGGCCTGGGCGCGATTTTTTAATTCATCGGGCAAATATCCATTAGATTAAGGGGGAGTCGTGGCACAAGGCAATTTTCTGTTCACCAGCGAGTCGGTCTCCGAAGGTCATCCGGACAAGGTTAGCGATCGCATTTCCGACGAGGTGGTCGATCTGTTCCTTGGCGCCGATCCACTTTCCCGCGTCGCCTGCGAAACCCTTTGCACCACAAACCGTGTCATCCTAGCCGGTGAGATTCGGGGGCCTGAAGGGCTGGTCGATGGCTCGGGCCGCGTCGACGCGGACAAGCTGGAGGAGATCGCCCGGAACGCGGTGCGCGAAATCGGCTACGAGCAGGATGGCTTTCACTGGAAAAACCTTGATTTCCAGTGCCATCTGCACGGTCAGTCGGTCGATATCGCGCAAGGTGTCGACGCCACCGGCAACAAGGACGAAGGCGCCGGTGATCAGGGTCTGATGTTCGGCTACGCCTGCCGTGAGACCGATGTGCTCATGCCGGCTGCGATCCATTACAGCCACGAAATTCTCCGCCGCATGGCGGAAGCCCGGCACGCGAATACAATCTCCGGCTTGGGGCCGGATTCGAAAAGCCAGGTCACACTGCTCTATGAAAACGGCGTCCCGGTGCGGGCCACGTCTGTCGTCGTCTCGACGCAGCATGACGGAGCGCTGGAACAATCGGACGTGCGCGAGATCGTTCGGCCATTCGTCGAAGATGTGCTGCCGAATGGCTGGATGTGTCCGGAAGACGAATTCTACGTCAATCCCACCGGACGGTTCGTCATCGGCGGCCCGGATAGCGACGCCGGGGTCACCGGCCGTAAGATAATCGTCGACACCTATGGTGGCGCCGCACCGCATGGCGGCGGGGCCTTCTCCGGCAAAGACCCTTCGAAGGTCGACCGGTCGGCTGCCTATGCCGCCCGCTATGTTGCGAAGAACGTCGTCGCCGCCGGGCTGGCCGACAGTTGTGAAATTCAGGTGGCCTACGCCATCGGCGTTTCGAAACCGCTGTCCGTCTACATCTACACCAAGGGAACCGGAAAGGTTTCCGACGACAAGCTGGCCGGCGCCGTCAGCGAGGTGATGGATCTCAGCCCGCGCAACATCCGCGAGCATTTAAAATTGAGCCGGCCGATTTATGTGCCGACCTCGGCCTATGGTCATTTCGGTCGCGAGGCGACCGACGATGGCGGTTTCTCTTGGGAGCGGACCGATCTCGTCGATGACCTGAAAGCCGCCTTGACCTGACCGGACCGTTGTCCCCGGCCCCGGAGAAAAACAAGCGGATCCTTTACGGCAGACGGCAAGGGCGCCCGTTGCGAAAAGCGCAGCGGGAGCGCCTTTCCGATCTATTGCCGCAAATTTCGATCGACTCCCTCGACACACTTACCGATCCGTCGGCCTTGTTCGATACCCCGGTCAACGCCGTTTGGCTGGAAGTCGGGTTTGGTGGTGGCGAACATCTCGCCGCCCAAGCGCAAGCGAATCCCGATATCGGGTTCATCGGCTGCGAACCCTTCATCAACGGTGTGGCGCGTTTGGTCCGCACTGTTGAATCGGCGGACATCAGAAATATCCGTGTCTACGCCGAAGATGCGCGCCGGCTCATCGAAGCGCTACCAACCCGTTCCATCGAACGCTGTTTCATACTGTTTCCCGACCCCTGGCCGAAGCGGCGGCATCATCGGCGGCGCATCGTTTCGCCGGACACGTTGGACGAGCTGGCGAGGGTCATGGCCGATGGAGGACAGCTACGCCTGGCGAGCGACCACCGCGACTATGTCCGCTGGATGCTGTTTCACACGCTCCAGCACGGGGCATTCGAATGGTGCGCGAGGGGCCCGGAGGATTGGCGTACCCGCCCTTCGGATTGGCCGCCGACCCGGTATGAGGAGAAGGCCGCCCAGCGGGGCGAAACCAGCATCTATCTGGAGTTCATCCGGCGTGCCCGGGCGGATAAATAGCTTGAGATAGCACGCCATATGGCTTACATAGCCCCGTAATCCCATAAACCGTTCATTCGGTTGATGTCGTGGGTGGGCCCGGTGCCCGCCCTTTTTTAATTCCGTTTGGGAGCGGAGATTTGGACCCAGCGAAACGCGTCGAAACGATCATCGCGCCAACCCTGCAAGATATGGGTTTCGATCTGGTGCGCGTGCGGATATCCGGGGCGCAGCGACGAACATTGCAGATCATGGCCGAACGGCTGGATGACGGCACGATGACGGTCGAGGATTGCGCCGCGATAAGCCGGGCGGTTTCGACACTGCTGGACGTCGAAGATCCGATTAAGGGCAGCTATACGCTTGAAGTCAGCTCACCCGGACTGGACCGGCCGCTTACCAGGCCGAAGGACTACACGCGGTTCGCCGGGCTGGAAGCAAAGATAGAATTGCGCGAACCGATGGATGGTCAGCGGCGCTTTCGCGGCCGGATCGCGGGCCTCGCCGATGACCAGGTGCAGCTGGATACGGAAGATACGCGTGTCGCGATCCCCTACGCGGATATCGAGCGCGCGAAACTTATCTTGAACGACGAATTGCTGGCCCTGGCCGGCGAAACGCAACATTAGGAAACCGTGCGAGAGGCGGATAGGAACATGGAAGCCGTTGCGAATCTGACGATGGAAATCCTGCAAGTGGCCGACACGGTCGCCCGGGACAAGGGAATCGACCGCGAGCAAGTGCTGGAAGCGATGGAGCAGGCCATCCAAAAGGCGGGCCGGACGAAATATGGTCTGGAGCACGATATTCGCGCCACGATCGATCGCAAAACCGGCAGCATCCAACTGGCCCGCTATCTGGAAGTGGTCGAAGAGGTCGAGAACGAAGCGACACAGTTGACAGTGGACCAGGCGCATCACCGCAAGGCCGATGCCACGCTCGGCGAGTTTCTCGTCGATCCGCTGCCACCGATCGATTTCGGCCGGATCGCCGCGCAAACGGCGAAGCAGGTCATCGTACAGCGTGTGCGCGAAGCCGAACGCGAACGCCAATATGAGGAATACAAGGACCGTGTCGGCGAGATCGTGAACGGCCTGGTCAAACGGGTCGAGTTTGGCAATGTCACGGTCGATCTCGGCCGCGCCGAAGGTGTGCTGCGCCGCGACGAGTTTTTGCCGCGCGAACATTTCCGCCGCAACGAGCGCGTCCGCGCCTACATTTACGATGTGCGGCAGGAGCCGCGCGGCCCCCAGATTTTTCTGTCGCGCACCCATCCGCAATTCATGGCCAAACTGTTTTCCCAGGAAGTGCCGGAGATCTATGACGGCATCATCGAAATCGATGCCGTGGCGCGCGATGCCGGAAGCCGGGCCAAGATCGCGGTACATTCCAATGACAGCAGCATCGACCCGGTCGGCGCGTGTGTCGGCATGCGCGGCAGTCGCGTACAGGCCGTCGTCTCGGAACTGCAAGGCGAGAAAATTGACATCATTCCCTGGTCTCCGGACCCGGCGACCTTCGTCGTCAACGCCTTGGCGCCGGCCGAAGTCGCCAAGATCGTTTTGGACGAAGACCAGAACAAGATCGAGGTCGTGGTACCGGACGATCAATTGAGCCTGGCCATCGGCCGCCGCGGCCAGAATGTCCGTCTCGCATCGATGCTCACCGGATGGGATATCGACATCCTGACCGAGGAAGAAGAGTCGGAACGGCGGCAAAAGGAATTCCTGTCGCGGAGCGAGCGGTTCATCGAAGCGCTCGACGTCGACGACGTCATCGCGCACTTGCTTGTTACCGAAGGCTTCTCCTCCGTCGAGGAAGTTGCCTATGTGCCGATTGAAGACGTTTCCTCCATCGAAGGATTCGACGACGATCTGGCGGCGGAACTGCAGAACCGCGCGCGCAACTTCCTGGAAGCGGAGAGCGACCGCCTGACCAAGGAGCGTCGTGACCTCGGCGTGACGGACGAACTTGCGGAGCTGCCGGGCCTGACCGGACCGATGCTCGTGAAGCTCGGACAAGGGGAGGTCAAGACGTTGGAAGATTTCGCCGATTTGGCGTCCGACGAGCTGACCGATCCGGAAGAGGGCATTCTGGCATCCTTCGATATGCGGGAATCCGAAGCGAATGACATGATCATGAAAGCCCGCGTTGCGGCTGGCTGGTTTACCGAAGAAGAACTGCGTGCCGCCGAGCTGGAGAGGCTGGCGGAAGAAGAACGCGCGGCGGCGGAAGCCGAAGGCGGCGAAGAGATGGCGATGTAGGCAACGGGACTGCGAACTCGGGCATGGCGGCAAGCAGCGCGATAACCGAACACCCGATCGACGAAGAGGCTGGGCCACTTCGGCGTTGCGTGGTGTCCAATCGACGGATGCCGAAGACCGAGTTGGTGCGTTTTGTCGTCGGACCGGATAATATCGTCGTGCCGGACGTTGCCGGCAGGCTGCCCGGCCGCGGAATTTGGTTGAGCGCCGACCGCAATGTCATTAAGACGGCGTGTGCTCGCAACCTCTTCGCGTTCGCGGCGCGCAGACAGGTTCAGGTCGATAACGCGTTGGACGAACAGGTTGAGCAGCTGTTGGTCCGCCGCTGCACCGAGTTTCTGGGTTTGGCGCGCCGCGCCGGCCAGGCGGTCTCGGGGTTCGTTAAGGTGAAGGGCTGGTTGCGCGAGGGGCGTGCAGCTATCTTACTCGGGGCGTCCGACGGTTCGATGGACGGGCGCCGGAAATTACGGCAGACCGCTGGCGATCTGCCGGAGGTCTGTTTGCTTCGAGCGACCGAACTTGGCGTTGCGTTCGGTCGCGACGAAACCGTACATGCCGCGTTGGCTCCAGGCGGTTTGTCGGAGGGTTTTTTGGAAACTGCAGCGCGTTTATCCGGCTTCCGTCCGGAAAACAGGAAATGCGATGAGTGAAAGCAAGACGCAAGATAACAAGCTCAGCTTGAACAAGCCTGGGCGTTTGGAGCTGAAGAAGACGGTCGAGACTGGACAGGTCCGGCAAAGCTTCAGCCATGGCCGCACGAAAGCCGTCACGGTAGAAGTAAAGCGCAAGCGGACCTTCGAACGCGGCACCAGCGGCGGCATGCAGGAGGTCAAAGCCAAAGCGGGCGGCGGGCCAATCGGCGACCTGGCCTCAGGCGCGCCAAGCACTCTGACCGAGGACGAACGCGCCGCACGCCTGCGGGCGTTGCACGGCGCCGCGGAAGATGCCGAACGCCGCCGGTTGGAGGAAGCGGAGCGCCGCCTCAAGGAAGAAGAGGTCAAGAAGAAGCGGGAGGAAGAAGAAGCCCGCAGGGTCGAAGAGGAAGAGCGGCGTAAGGCTGAAGAAGAAGCCCGCAAAGCCGCCGAGGCCGAAGCGGCCGCACAAGCGGAAAGCCCGGCCGAAGTCGAAGCTGTCATCGAGCGGTCACGCACGGCACCGGCACGTAAAACCGATGCAACCCCGAGCGAAGATGCAGATAAGGGCCGCGGCCGGCGCAGTAGCCCGGGCAAGGCCGATGCGAAGCGGACGCAAACCTTGCGCGCGCGGCAAGAGCCGCGCCGCCGTTCCGCGAAACTTACAATTTCGCAGGCGCTGGAATCAGAGGACGGCACCGTCGAACGGGCACGCAGTATCGCGTCGCTGAAACGCGCCCGCGAACGTGAGAAGCAGCGGGCGCGCCAGCTCGCCGGCGAGCTCGATTCAGCGAATATCGTCCGCGACGTCGTTATTCCGGAGACGATTAGCGTTGGCGATCTGGCGAATCGGATGGCGGTCCGCGGTACAGACGTCGTGAAAACCCTCATGAAGTCCGGTGTCATGGCGACGATCAACCAGGTCATCGATGCCGACACCGCAGAGCTCGTGGTCACGGAGTTCGGTCACCGTGTCCGGCGCGTCTCGGAATCCGACGTCGAAATCGGTTTGGAAGGCGGCCCGGACGACGAGGAATCGCTGGTGTCACGCGCACCGATTGTCACCGTGATGGGCCATGTCGATCACGGCAAGACTTCGTTGCTGGATGCCTTGCGCAAGACCGATGTGGCTGCCGGCGAAGCCGGCGGCATCACGCAGCATATCGGCGCCTACCAGGTCAATTTGTCGAGCGGGGCACAGATCACCTTCCTCGACACGCCAGGCCACGAAGCGTTCACGTCGATGCGCGCCCGCGGCGCCAGCGTGACGGACCTGGTTGTGCTGGTCATCGCCGCCGAAGACAGTGTGCAGCCGCAAACCGCGGAAGCGATTAGCCATGCCAAGGCTGCGGATGTGCCGATCATCGTCGCGATCAACAAGATCGACCGGCCGGACGCGGATCCGAACCGTATCCGCAACGAATTGCTGTCGCACGAAATCGTCGTCGAGAGCTTGGGCGGCGACGTGCAGGACGTCGAAATTTCCGCCACCGAAGGCATCAATCTCGATGCGCTGGAAGAATCCATCGTGCTGCAAGCCGAGCTGATGGAGCTCAGCGCGAATCCCGATCGAACCGCACAGGGTGCGGTGGTCGAAGCGCGACTGGAACGCGGCCGTGGCGCCGTTGCGACGCTTCTGGTTCAGCGGGGCACCTTGAAGATTGGTGACATCTTCGTCGCCGGCGCCGAGTGGGGCCGCGTGCGTGCCCTGATCAACGATCGCGGCGAAAACATTAAGGAAGCGGGACCGTCGGTCCCGGTGGAAATTCTCGGATTGCAGGGCGCGCCCAATGCGGGCGACGACTTCGCCGTCGTCGAAGACGAAGCACGGGCGCGCGAGATTACGGAATACCGTAAGCGCAAGGCCCGGGATTCCGAGCTCGCGACCAGCGCGCGCAGCACGCTGGAGCAGCTGTTCGACCAGATTAAGGAAGGCGAGGCAGCAACCGCCCCCATCCTGATTAAGGGCGATGTGCAAGGTTCCGTCGAAGCGATCAATGCGGCGCTGCAGAATCTGGGCACCGACGAGGTCGAATTCTCGATCCTGCATTCCGGGGTTGGCGGCATCACGGAATCCGATGTCGGTTTGGCCGGCGCTTCGAACGCTGTGATCCTTGGCTTCAACGTGCGCGCCAATCCGCAGGCACGGCAAGCGGCCAAGCAGGAAAAAGTCGATATCCGCTACTATTCGATCATCTACGATTTGATCGACGACATGAAGCAGCTGCTGGGCGGGATGCTGGCGCCGGAGATTCGGGAGAACATCATCGGTTACGCAGATGTCCGCGAAGTCTTCAGCATCAGCAAGGTCGGCAAGGTCGCGGGCTGCTACGTCACCGAAGGCGTTATCCGCCGCGGGACGAAATGCCGCTTGTTGCGCGACCAGGTCGTGGTATTCGACGGCAACCTCAAGACGCTTCGGCGCTTCAAGGACGACGTCCGGGAAGTGCAGAACGCCTTCGAGTGCGGCATAGCGTTCGAGAATTACAACGACATCAAGCAAGGCGATGTCATCGAATGCTACGAGGTCGAAGAAGTGCAGCGCACGCTGTAACGAATCGGCTCCGACGGATTTACCGGACCCCGCAAGACCGGGGCGTATTGGTCATGGCGAAAAACAAGCAACCGTCGCAAAGACAGCTTCGTGTGGGCGAAGCGCTGCGCCATGCCCTGTCCGGGGCCCTGGAGCGCGGCAATCTGCGCGACCCGGCGCTGCGCAACGTGTCGATCACGGTCACCGAAGTGCGCGCCAGTCCGGACCTTAAAAACGCGACGGCATACGTCATGCCGCTTGGCGGCGAGGCCGCCGACGAAATCGTCGAGGCGCTCGGCCGGGCGGCACCGTACCTGCGCGGCGTCATCGCCCGGGAAGTCGAATTGCGCCACGTGCCGCGTCTGCAGTTTGAGGTCGACAGAAGCTTCGGTCAGGCCGATCACATCGACGCCCTGCTCCGCCAGCCCGAGGTCGCGCGCGATTTAGACGAGAGTGCCAATGAGCCGTAGACGGCGCGGCAGGCCCGTGCACGGTTGGCTCATCATCGACAAACCCGGCGGGATGACGTCGACCGCTGTCGTCAACAAGGTCAAATGGTTGCTGGACGCCCGCAAGGCCGGTCACGGTGGCACGCTGGACCCCATGGCGACCGGCATGCTGCCAATCGCGTTCGGCGAAGCAACGAAAACCGTCAGCCATGTCATGGACGGTTCGAAGTCATATTGCTTCACGTTGCGTTGGGGGGCGGAGACCAATACCGATGATGCGGAGGGCGAGACGGTCAAGCAGAGCGACGTCCGGCCGGACCAAGCCGCCGTCGAAAATGTGCTGACGGGCTTCGTCGGCCGCATCGAGCAGGTTCCCCCGCAATTTTCCGCCGTCAAGATCGACGGTGTTCGCGCCTATAAGCTGGCACGTGAAGATAAGAAAGTTGCCTTGACCGCACGCGAGATCGATATCCACGATATCCGGATCGTCGGCACCCCGGACGCAGACCACACCGAATTCGCGGTTGTCAGCGGCAAAGGCGCTTATATGCGGGCACTGGCACGCGATATTGCCCGGGCAGCCGGCGGATTAGGGCATATTTCCGCGTTAAGGCGGACATCCGTCGGGCCTTTTGACGCAGATGACGCGATTTCGCTGGACGAACTGGAGTCAATTGGTCAAATTGCGGCCCGTGAGCAGAAGCTGCTTCCGGTTGAGACCGCGCTGGACGACATCCCGGCGCTGGCCGTCACCGAAAGCGAGGCGATGCGGTTGAGAAATGGTCAGCCGGTATCGCTGCTGCGGAAGGTCGATCTTCAACGTATTGCCGAACTCGACAACGGCGATACGGTCCTCGCAAAAACGAGGACCAAGCCCGTGGCGCTTGTGCGCTACGCGGCAGGTGAAGTGAAGCCGTTCCGTGTCTTGAACCTCTAAATCAAGGAGTTATCGATGTCGATTACGGCTGAAAGAAAGCAGGAACTCATCGGTGAGTTCGCCACGAAGTCCGGGGATACCGGCTCGCCCGAGGTACAGGTTGCGATCCTGACCGAGCGTATCCGGAACCTGACGGAGCATTTGAAAACACATAAGAAGGATTTCCATTCGCGCCGCGGCCTACTCATCATGGTCGGACAGCGCCGCCGATTGCTCGACTACACCAAGAAGAAGAGCGAGGAACGGTACCAAGACCTTATCAAAAGACTGGAATTGCGGCGCTAATCGCGCCGGCACAACGGGACGATAGAAACCATGTGCGCAAACCGCGCCATGTCCCGCACAGAAATGACAACAATATCGGACGCCCCGTCGCACGCCGTTCAACATCAGGCGTGGCGCGACAGCATTTGCAGGCATGGGTCTGCCGGTGCGGCGTTCCGAAGGACTGTATGTGAAGGAATATAGATGTTTGAAATCACGAGAAAAGAAATCACCTGGGGCGGTCGGCCGCTCGTCTTCGAGACTGGACGCATTGCGCGCCAGGCAGACGGCGCCGTTCTGGTCACCTACGGCGGGACGAAAGTCCTGTGTACGGCGGTGGCGCAGAAACAGCCGCGCGTCGGCGTTGATTTCTTCCCCCTTACGATCAATTACCAAGAGAAAACATTTGCCACCGGCAAGATTCCCGGCGGCTTTTTCAAGCGCGAAGGTCGCCCGAACGAGAAGGAAACGCTGACCTCGCGTCTGATCGACCGGCCGATCCGGCCGCTCTTCGCCAAGGGCTTCCGCAACGAAACGCAGGTGATCTGCACCGTTCTCGCCCACGATCTGGAAAACGATCCGGACGTCGTCGCGCTGGTCGGCTCTTCGGCAGCATTGACGATTTCCGGAATTCCCTTCCTCGGCCCGCTCGGCGGCTGCCGGGTCGGCTATATCGACGGCGAATACGTCCTCAACCCGCAACTGGACGATATGCCGTCTAGCGATCTCGACCTCGTCGTTGCGGGCACGCAAGAAGGCGTGATGATGGTCGAGTCGGAAGCGCATGAGCTCGATGAAGACACCATGCTGGGCGCCGTCATGTTCGGTCACCGGGAATCGCAAGCGGTCATCGATGCGATCATCGATCTGGCCGAAAGCTGCGCCAAGGACCCGTGGGACGTTCCGGCCCCGCCGGAGAACGAAGCGGCGGTCTCAACCCGCCTTGCGGAGATCGCCGAGGCATCGATCCGTGATGCCTATTCGATCACCGTCAAACAGGATCGCGTCGAAGCGGTTTCCAGCGCAAAGAGCGCCGCGCTTGCCGCCCTCGCCGAGGAACAGGGCGACGATTTTGACGAGCAGCTTGCCGCAGGCGCGCTGAAAAACCTGGAGAAAGACGTCGTCCGCGGCAGCATTCTGAAGACCGGCGTACGGATCGACGGACGCGATACCAGCTCGGTACGGCCGATTGTCGCCGAAGTCGGCGTGCTTGACCGGGCACATGGCTCCGCCCTGTTCACGCGCGGCGAAACACAGGCGCTGGTCGTGACCACGTTGGGCACCGGTCAAGACGAGCAGATCATCGACGCGCTGGAAGGGGAATATCGCGAGCATTTCATGCTGCACTACAATTTCCCGCCCTACTCCGTCGGTGAAGCTTCCTTCCTGCGTTCCCCGGGACGGCGCGAGATCGGCCATGGCAAGCTCGCCTGGCGGGCGATCCGGCCCCTGCTGCCGGAGAAGGACGACTTCCCCTACACCCTGCGCGTTGTCTCGGAGATAACCGAATCGAACGGTTCTTCATCGATGGCGACCGTCTGCGGCACGTCGATGTCGCTGATGGATTCGGGCGTTCCCATGGCACGGCCCTGCGCCGGTATCGCGATGGGGCTGATCAAGGAAGGCGACGAATTCGCCGTCCTTTCCGACATCCTCGGCGATGAAGACCATCTCGGCGATATGGACTTCAAGGTCGCCGGGACGGAAGAAGGGATTACCTCGCTGCAGATGGATATCAAGATCACTTCGATCAACGAGGAGATCATGAAAGTCGCCCTGGCGCAGGCCAAGGATGGCCGGGTCCATATCCTGAACGAGATGGAGAAGGGTATCACCCAGGTCCGTCAGGAAGTCTCCGAGCACGCGCCGCGCATCACGACCATGACGGTGCCGCGCGACAAGATCCGGGAAGTGATCGGCCCGGGCGGCAAGATGATCCGAGAGATCTGCGAGACCACGGGTGCCAAGATCGACATCGAAGATGATGGAACGGTCAAAGTGGCGGCCGTCGACCAATCGGCGAGCGACAAGGCGGTGAACTGGATCAAGTCCATTACCGCGGAGCCGGAGGTCGGCGTCATCTACGAGGGCAAAGTCGTCAAAATCATGGATTTCGGCGCCTTTGTGAACTTCTTCGGTGCTCGGGACGGCCTGGTTCATATCTCGGAACTGGCCAAAGAGCGGGTCGGCGCGGTTGGCGACGTCGTGAAGGAGGGCGAGACCGTCAAGGTCAAGGTCCTCGCGATCGATGATCGCGGCAAGGTAAAGCTGTCGATGCGGGTCGTGGATCAGGAGTCCGGCGAAGATCTGGGCGACGTTCCGCGCGAAGGACGGCGGCGCGCAAGCGCCGAATAGAGCGCCAACGCCGAAGTGCAAACGCAAACGGGCGGCCCTATCAACGGGCCGCCCGTTTCGCTTTTACCGTGGTGCATCAATCAATCCGGCGACGCCATGCCCACGATGTTGTAACCGGCGTCGACATGGACGATCTCGCCCGTCGTCCCCTTACCCAGACCGGACAGCAGAAACAACGCTGCGCCCCCGACTTCGTCCAAGCTGACCGAACGGCGCAACGGCGCGTTGTCCGCCTGCCACTTCATCACGAACCGCGCCCCGCCAATCGCCGCCCCTGCGAGCGTGCGCATCGGCCCGGCTGAGATCGCATTCACGCGAATTTCGTCCGGCCCCAGATCGGCGGCGAGATAGCGGGTGCTCGCCTCCAGCGCGGCCTTCGCAACCCCCATGACATTGTAGTTCGGCATCACACGGCGCGACCCCGCATAGGTCAGGGTCAGGATACTACCGCCATTGTCCATCAACGCCGCGGCCCGTTTCGCGACCGCCGTAAAGGAGTAACAGGAGATCTCCAGACTCCGCGTGAAATTTTCGCGCGTCGTGTCGAGGTAACGTCCCTTCAGCTCCGCCTTGTCGGAGAAGGCGATCGCGTGAACGACGAAGTCGAGATCGCCCCAAGCCTCGCCGACCGTGTCGAACGCCTTATCAACCGTCGCCTCATCCGCCACGTCACACTGCACGGCAATGGTCGAGCCGATTCCCTCCATAAGGGGCCGGAGGCGTTTTTCGAAATTCTCATCCTGATAGGTAAAGGCGAGTTCGGCACCGTGATCGGCCAGGGTCTGCGCGATGCCCCAAGCAATAGAATGGTCATTCGCGACCCCCATGATGAGCCCGCGCTTGCCCTGCATAAGGCTTTGCCCTGTTGTCATTCAGCCCTTTCGCCCACCGCTTTTATCGCGGCTTGACGCCTTCATACCCCGAAATTCTCTTTTCGATCGCTGGTGAATTTCGTTACCCGTCATACCGTTTGAACGCCAGTGTCGCATTCGTACCGCCGAACCCGAAGCTGTTCGAGATGACACAGTCGAGCGCGACGTCATCCTGACGCTCGCGGATGATCGGAAACTCAGCCGCTTCCGGATCGATTTCGTCGATATGGGCGGATGCGGCGAGGAAATTATTCTCCATCATCAGCAGGGAATAGATCGATTCCTGCGCCCCCGCAGCGCCGAGCGAATGTCCGGTCAGCGATTTGGTCGAACTGATCGGCGGCACACTGTCGCCGAACACTTCACGAAGTGCCGACAGCTCCTTGACGTCGCCGATCGGCGTCGAGGTGCCATGAGCGTTGATATAGCCAACTGGCATGTTGAGCCCGGAGAGCGCCTGCTTCATGCACCGCACCGCGCCCTCGCCCGACGGCTGGACCATGTCATGCCCGTCCGAGGTCGCACCGTAGCCGGCAACTTCGGCGTAAATTTTCGCACCTCTTGCCTTGGCGTGCTCAAGTTCTTCCAACACCAGCACGCCCGCGCCGCCGGCAATCACGAAACCGTCGCGGTCCTTGTCGAACGCCCGGCTGGCCACTTCAGGCGTCGCATTGAAATTCGACGACAGGGCCGGCATCGCGTCGAACAGCAACGTGAAGGACCAATGCAGTTCCTCGCCACCACCGGCGAAAACGATGTCCTGCTTGCCCCACTGGATCAGTTCCGAGGCATTGCCAATGCAGTGCGCGCTGGTGGAACAGGCGGAGCTGATGGAGTAATTGACGCCGTGAATCTTGAACGGGGTCGCCAAGGTCGCCGAATTCGTGCTCGACATCACCTTGGGTACCACGAAGGGGCCGACCCGCTTCGCATTCTTCTCGCGCAGCGTATCGACGGCCTGCACCATGTTCTGCATGGACGGCCCACCGGAGCCCATGATCAGCCCCGTACGTTCGTTCGTTATGTCGCTTTCTTCGAGCCCGGAATCGGCAATCGCCTCTTCCATGGCGATGTAATTGTATGCCGCACCGTCGCCCATGAAACGCGATTGCTTGCGGTCGAGATAATCGCTGATTTCAAGCTTTACGGAACCATGCACATGACTGCGGAAGCCAAGCTCCTCATATTCATCGCAATGGACGATCCCAGAGCGACCCGTTTTCAGAGATTCGAGAACCTCTTCCTTATTGTTCCCGATACTGGAGACGATCCCGATACCGGTGACCACGACACGTCGCATTACTGGAACCTCGCTATTGGCCTTCAGCCGGGGTGAACAGGCCAACTCTGATATCTTTTGCCTCGAAAATCGGTTTGCCATCGACCTGCAGAACACCGTCCGCGACACCGAGTACGAGTTTGCGCATGATCACGCGCTTCAAATTGATGATGTAGGTCACCTTATGCGCCGATTCCAGAACCTGGCCGGAGAACTTCACATTGCCGACGCCGAGCGCACGGCCGCGACCGATCCCGCCAAGCCAGCCGAGGAAAAAACCGACGAGTTGCCACATCGCATCTAGCCCAAGACAGCCCGGCATCACCGGATCGTTCTCGAAATGGCACGGGAAGAACCACATGTCCGGCTTGATATCCAATTCCGCGACGATCTGGCCTTTGCCATGTTCGCCGCCATCTTCGGTAATCGATGTCACCCGGTCCAACATAAGCATGGGAGGCAACGGCAGCTGGGCATTGCCCGGGCCGAACAGCTTACCGTGCGCGCACTCAATCAAATCTTCATAGGAAAAACTGTTTTTCGTCAGCTTCACGCTTCAACCTCGCCGAACAGTCGCGTTTTTGGACATTCCCCGCCGCTTCCTTAGCATATAGCGGCGCGTATATGGAACCAATCGTACCGCCCCGTCAACTTCATGTACCGGCCCACTCAAACGTCAAGGTTCGCGACCTTCAGGGCATTCGCCTGTATGAAATCACGACGCGGCTCAACAATATCGCCCATCAAGGTGGAAAACAGATCCGCCGCCTCTTCCGCATGGGCAACCTTGACCTGCAAGAGGGTGCGGGCGTTCGGGTCCAGCGTCGTCTCCCACAGCTGATCGGGGTTCATCTCGCCCAGACCCTTGTAGCGCTGGATGGAAATGCCCTTCCGGCCGAGCGCCATGACTTCGTCGAACAGGGCGATCGGGCCCGGCACGCGAACTTCCTCATCTTTGATTCGAAGACTGGCATGTTTTGCGCCATATCGAACCTGCAGATCCGGCGCCAATTGATCCAAGCGCCGCGCCTCGGCGCTGCGGATAAGGTCACCGTCGATCAGATAGCGTTGCGTGACACCCCGTACGGTTCGCTGAAACGCCAGACCGCCATCATCCTGTGGCGCGCCTTCCCATCCCTGTTCGGATGGATCGGACAGCAGGTCGAGCCGGCGCGCGATATAGGAAGCGGCCTCCCGCGCCCGTTCCGGATCGGAGATCATTTCCGGATTCAGGACGCCCGCGATCGCCGCCTGCTCGACAACATGGCGATTGCCGACCTTGCTGATTAGCGGCTGCATCAATTGAGCGGCCCGGCGTGCCTGTTCCACCGTGTCGCGGAGGTCCTCGCCAGCAACTTCCGAATCGTCGGCCAGAACCAGCGTCAATCCGCTGATCCCATCGCGAACCAGAAAGTCCTCAAGCTCCCGGTCGTCGCGCAAATAAACGCCGGAATTACCCTTTTTTGCCCGGTATAGCGGCGGTTGCGCGATATAGAGATACCCCCGCTCGACAAGCTCCGGCATCTGACGGAAGAAAAATGTGAGCAGCAATGTGCGGATATGGCTACCGTCGACGTCCGCATCGGTCATGATGATGATCCGGTGATAACGGCATTTCTCAACGTCGAAATCTTCCGGACCGATACCGGTCCCCAAGGCGGTGATCAAAGTGCCAATCTCGGAAGAGCCTAGCATCTTGTCGAAACGGGCGCGCTCGACGTTCAGGATCTTGCCGCGCAGGGGCAGGATCGCCTGATTGCTGCGCTCCCGGCCCTGTTTGGCCGAACCGCCGGCCGAATCGCCCTCGACGATAAAGATTTCTGCCAGCGACGGATCCCGCTCCTGGCAATCGGCCAGCTTGCCGGGCAGGCCAGCCATCTCGAGCGCGCCTTTTCGCCGCGTGAGTTCACGCGCTTTACGCGCGGCCTCGCGGGCGGCGGCGGCCTCAACCACCTTCTGCACAACTTGCTTGGCTTCGGCCGGGTGCTCTTCGAACCATTGGCCGAGCTTCTCGTTCACGACCGTCTCAACCACATTGCGGACTTCGGAGGAGACCAGCTTGTCCTTGGTTTGGCTGGAGAATTTCGGATCCGGCACCTTGACGGACAGGACACAGGTCATACCTTCCCGCGCGTCGTCGCCGACGATTGAGACCTTCTCGCGTTTCGCCAAGCCGCTTTCTGCCGCGTAGCCATTGATCTGCCGCGTCAATGCCGCACGGAACCCGGCCAGATGCGTGCCGCCATCGCGTTGCGGGATGTTGTTGGTGAAGCACAGCATGGTCTCGTGATAGCTGTCGTTCCATTGCAGTGCGACCTCAACACCGACGCCCTCCTTCTCACCGATCATCAGGATCGACTCCGAGTGGAGCGCGGTCCGCGAGCGATTGAGATAGCGAACGAAAGCGTCCAGACCGCCTTCATAGTGCAGATCGCTAACCTTTGGCTCCGGCAGCCGCGCGTCGGTCAGGACGATCTCGACACCGGAATTGAGGAAGGCAAGTTCGCGCAACCGATGTTCCAAAGTGGCGAAATCGAACTCGACCTCTTTGAAGATATCTGCAGAGGGCCAAAACACCACTTGGGTTCCGGTCTCTTCGCCGCACTCGCCGACGGCTTCCAAATCCTTGCCATCGACCGGCTCGCCATCGGCGAACCGCATCGTGTGAATTTTGCCATTGCGCCGGATCGTCAAATCGAGACGCGAGGAAAGACCGTTCACGACCGAGACGCCCACACCATGCAGGCCGCCTGAAATCTTATAGGAGTTCTGATCGAATTTTCCGCCCGCATGAAGCTGGGTCATGATGACCTGGGCGGCGGATATCCCTTCCTCGGAGTGAATATCGACGGGGATACCGCGGCCATTGTCGCTGACCGTGACGGACCCATCGCCGTTCAACGTAACCGTTACGCTGTCGGCATGCCCGGCCATCGCCTCGTCGATCGCGTTGTCGACAACTTCATAAACCATGTGATGGAGGCCGGTACCGTCCTCCGTGTCGCCGATATACATGCCCGGGCGCTTGCGCACCGCTTCGAGCCCACGCAGTACCTTGATCGAGTCGGCATCGTATTCTTCGCCGTTCGGTTCGCCAAATTCGTCTGCTACATCACTCATTTACGGTCCGTCTAAAGTTATGCCGCCGGGCGCAATGTCGCATCTGCGACAGTGTAAAACTGTGCCTGCTCGCCTAGTTCGTCGAAAAGGTGCCGATCGGTGCCCGTGAGCCATGCTTGCACGCCGAGACCGAGCAGCGTCTCGAACAGAACGCACCGCTTGCCGACGTCAAGATGGGCCGCGACCTCGTCGAGCAGAAGCAATGGCGCCATGCCTCGTTCCGCTGCCTGCAATCGCGCATTGGCCAGGACGACAGCGATCAGCAAGGCCTTTTGCTCGCCGGTCGAGCACAGATCCGCCGGCATGTCCTTTTCCAAATGCCGCACGGCAAAATCGCTGCGGTGCGAACCAACGCCCGTGCGGCCGGACGCCGCGTCGTCGTCGCGCTGCGCCGCCAGACGCTCCCGCAATCGATCCTCCGCCGCCAGGGCCGGAACCTCCTCCAACCAATCTTCGACTTGCCCGATCGCCGCGATCCCGGCGGCCGGAAACGGCCCGGACGCCTCGGCGCAGGCACGGGCCAGCCGGCCTGCCATGTCGCGCCGCGCGGCAGCGATGGCGATGCCGCGGCCGGCCATCGTGTCCTCCAGCGCCGAAAGCCAGCCATCATCCCGGCGGCCCAGCTTCAGCAATCGGGCCCGTTCCCGCATCGCATGTTCGTAAGCGCTGACCCGACCCGCATGCGCCGTGTCGAACCCGAACACCAGCCGGTCAAGAAACCGACGCCGTGCGGCCGCCCCTTCCAGGAACAACCGGTCCATTTGCGGCGTGAGCCAGACGATGCTGACGTAATCGGCCAACGCACTTTGCCCCGAAGCGGCGGCGCCATTCACGCGTACGGCCCGGCGCGTCGATGACGGATCCCGGCCGGTTCCGAGCTCGACCGGTCCGACCGGTCCCGACACGGTCGCCGCGACCGCCCACCCCGCGTCGCCACCGCGCCGGTCGACATCGGCCAGTCTTGCCTGCCGCAATCCACGGCCGGGACCGAGATAGGATACCGCCTCCAGCATATTCGTCTTTCCAGCACCGTTCGGCCCCGTCAGAACGACAGGCCGTTCATCACCATCGAATGCCGCTTCGGCATAGCAACGAAATTGCGAAAGCCGCAGCCGCGTCACCGACAATCTGGCGTTGGTGCCCGTCACATCACTTGCGGCGAGGGCGTTGCCCCTCATACCCGCATCGGCATAAGCACATACAAGGCGCTGCCATCCGCGCTGTCGCGGACAATGGTCGGTGAGGCGCCATCCGCGAACAACACCTGTGCGACATCGCCTTCGACCTGTTGGGCGATATCCAGAAGGTATTTCGAGTTGAAGCCGATTTCGAGCGCCTCCTTGCCATAGGAAACTTCGATCTCCTCGGTCGCAGAGCCGGCATCCGGACTACTGGCCGACAAGGTAAGGCTGTTGTCCGTAACCTCGAGTTTCACCGACCGCGACCGTTCGGTGGATATCGTTGCCACCCGATCGACCGCCTCCGCGAACTGCCGGCAATCGACTTCAAGCAGCTTGTCGTTGTTGACCGGGATGACCTTTTCGTAGTCGGGGAAAGTGCCGTCGATAAGCTTCGAAGTGAGCACCGTGCCGTCAAATGCGAACCTGATCTTGGTATCCGACAGCGAGATTTCGACGTCTCCCTCGCATTCGTCGATCAGCTTGCGCAATTCGTTCACCGTCTTGCGCGGGATGATGATACCCGGCATGCCGGCCGCCCCGTCAGGCATCGGCATCTCGACGCGGGCCAAACGGTGCCCGTCCGTCGCGACCGCCCGCAGCACCGGAACCGAATCGATTTCGACCGCATGCAGATAGATACCGTTCAAATAGTAGCGGGTCTCCTCCGTCGAGATCGCGAACCGCGTCCGATCGACAAGCGCGCGCAGATCGTCGGCGGGAACAGCGAAGCTGTGCGGCAACTCACCGGCGCTCATGGTCGGGAAATCGGCGGTCGGCAATGTCGCCAACGTAAAGCGTGACCGTCCGGCACTCAGCGTCAACCGGTCGCTATCGCCACCGGAATCCAATTCGATTTGAGATCCGTCGGGCAACTTCCGCACGATGTCGTAAAGCGTGTGCGCCGGCG
The DNA here is from genome assembly GCA_913044215.1 of uncultured Rhodospirillaceae bacterium. Taxonomy (GTDB): domain Bacteria; phylum Pseudomonadota; class Alphaproteobacteria; order UBA8366. Next base: position 29,006 of record CAJWOT010000015.1, read on the forward strand.
CCGTCGTCGCCCCGGTCGCCGCCGCTGTCGACTCCGCCGACTCGACGATCGAGATATCCATATCGGTCGCCGTCAGGTTTACACCCGTATCGTTCGCTTCGACCATCACATTTGCGAGAATCGGTATCGTATTGCGCCGCTCGACAACGCTCTGAATGTGGTTCAACGATCGTAGGAGCGCCGCCCGTTCTATCGTCAGTTTCATGGTTTCTCTTTGCCAAAGACGCAGTCAAATCAGACCGATACCGACAATGGGCACCGGCCCGTCCGGAACGTCAGGCCTTAAGACAAACGGAAGCGCGCGGACGGGGCGCGAATATAGCATAACGGGCTTGAATCGGCACTTTTTTTAGCGCTTTCAGCAGCGAATTTAGCCCCTGAAACGCCCATGCCGCCCCAATGTGACGTCTTAGCCCTCGAGCATACGCCGCAACAGCTCGACATCCTCGGAAAATGCGCTGTCGAGAGCGCACAATTCATCCACCTTGCGCACAGCATGCATGACTGTCGTGTGGTCCCGTCCCCCGAACTTCCGGCCAATCTCCGGCAGGGAACGCGAGGTCAGCTGTTTTGCCAGATACATCGCCACCTGGCGCGGCCGGGCGATGGCGCGCGACCGCCGTGCGGAATACATCTCGCCAAGCCGGATATTGTAGTGCTCGGCGACACGCTTCTGGATTTCTTCGATCGTCACGCGGCGATCGTTGGCCCGCAAAATATCGTGCAGAACCTCTTGCGTGTTATCGAGCGTGATCGGCCGGCCAACCAGGTTGGCGTACGCTACCAGGCGGTTGAGCGCCCCCTCCAGCTCCCGCACATTGGACGTAATCTTATGCGCCAGGAACTCCAGCACCTTGAGCGGGATATCGACTTCCATGCGCTCGGCCTTCGACTGCAGGATACCGAGGCGCAGTTCGTAGATCGTCGGGTGAATATCGGCAACGAGGCCCCAGCCGAGCCGCGACTTCATTCTGTCTTCCATACCCTCCAGATCGTTCGGCGATTTGTCCGCCGAGATGACAACCTGACGGTTCTGATCGACCAGGGCGTTAAAGGTGTGGAAAAACTCCTCTTGCGTGTTGTCCTTGCCGCTGAAGAACTGGACATCGTCGATCATCAGGACGTCGACGGACCGGAACTGCTCCTTGAACGCCATCGTGTCCTTGTACCGCATGGCCCGGATGAACTGGTACATGAACTTCTCGGCGGAGAGGTAGATGACCCGCCGGTCCGGATTGGTCTTGCGGATATGCCAGGCGATCGCGTGCATCAGATGGGTCTTGCCGAGGCCGACCCCGCCATACAGGAACAGCGGGTTGAACGGTACCGACTTGGCTTCACCGACACGCCGCGCGGCCGCGAAGGCCAGTTCGTTCGGCTTGCCGACGACGAAATTCTCAAACCGGAATCGGGGATCCAGAGGTGCCCCGACATCCGCATCGCCAGCCGAGTTTTCCGGACTCGCCGGCGCGGCAGCAGTCGCCGGAACAGAGGGCTCAGTCCCGACATGGACGATTTCCAGGTCACGAAGTTTCGGGTTTTCTTCCCGCCACAGCCGCTTCAGGCGCTCGCCATACTGCGTCTCGATCCAGTCCCGCATGAAACGTGTCGGCGCGACGACGCGCACCGTATCGCCATCGACCAACTCGAACGACGCCGGTTTCAACCAGCTACGGTAGGCTGCTTCGCCGAATTCAGCCCGCAGCTTCGAGCGAACCCGGCTCCATTGCGACGATTGTCCGTTTTCTGGGCGCCTATCTTCGGTCACAGTTTGCGTTACTCCCCGCACGAAGCCTGCCACGCGCCCCTCAACATCGCGACAGGCGAATTTCTGCATTCGCCACGGGCGATCC